>NZ_JACKXD010000001.1:653973-980960 GCF_014212355.1 Halobellus ruber | reverse complement strand
TTCCCGACGGACTTGCGAGGCCAGCTACGGACGCTTTAGGCCCAATAAGATCGGCCATCACTCGAGCTGCCGGTATTACCGCGGCGGCTGGCACCGGTCTTGCCCAGCTCTTGGTACTGTACTGCCCTACAGTACAGGATAGCGAGGACGATATGCCCTCGCACTTGGAGTCCCCTTATCGCACTGGCGTGCAGTGTAAAGGTTTCGCGCCTGCTGCGCCCCGTAGGGCCCGGAATCTTGTCTCAGATTCCGTCTCCGGGCTCTCGCTCTCACGACCCGTACCGATTATGGGCACGGTGGGCCGTTACCCCACCGTCTACCTAATCGGCCGCAGCCTCATCCTCCAGCGCCGTAAGGCGTTTTGGCCTCTCGGCGGTTCCAGCGTGAGAGGGGTATGGCGGATTAGCCTCAGTTTCCCGAGGGTGTCCGCCGCTGAAGGGTAGGTTGGCCACGTGTTACTGAGCTATGCGCCACGAGTCTGAACTCGTACGACTAGCATGGCTAAATCGGACTCCAATAGCAATGGCCTCCGGCAGGATCAACCGGAATGGGTTCCCCGCGTGAACGGGGAGGGTTGGCGGGATTTCTCCTCGTGAAAGGAGGAATCACCAAATTGTGGATTGCACAGATCCTACTGCGTTGCATCGCGTCGTATTGCATTGGTTGCGTGGTCCGTGTGGTTCGGGCGACACCGGACAGGTGTCACCGAACCACCAAGGCTAACATCAGATTCCATCGTGTACGGCGGACCGCAGGGGTGGAATCCTCATTCCGTGTCCAACACAGTCGAACCGGTGGACGGGTATAAACCCGTTGAACCGGGGCCGACGTGGCCGGACGGCGAGTGGGGACGGGGTTGAACCGCCCCCAGTCGCGTGGTGTGCTTCGCATTACTTATCGAAGTGTGGTTTGTACTTAACCTCGTTGATTCGCCCCGACGTGGGAACGATCGTGACCACGCCGGATAGGGGCTGTAGGGAACCGCTCGGTCGTCGGCAGTCGACCCCGGCAACGCCGATTCGCCGATCCTCGCGTTCACTTTCACTCCACGGTCGGACCCGTTGTGTCGGGCACGATTTCTCGGGACCGGGAGATGCGTTTGGAACGCTTCTCGACCGCCGTCAGCGGTCATCGAGGACGTCACCGATCCCCCCCAACGAGTCGATGACGTAATCGGGATCAGCCTCCGCCCCGGGGATCATCTCCCGGTCGGTCACCCCCGAGAGCACGAGCACGGTGGTCATCCCCGCGCGTTCGCCCATCAGAATGTCGGTCTCGATCCGATCGCCGATCATCAGACAGTCCTCGGGGGCGACGCCGATCTCCCCGACCGTGATCTCGACCATCCGCGGGGAGGGCTTCCCGAGCACCTCGTCGACCGTTCGGCCGGTCACCGCCTCGATCGCGCCGATCATCCCCGCCGCGTCGGGGACGGCCCCCGACTCCGTTGGACACGTCCGGTCGGGGTTCGTCGCCAGGAACGGCGCCTCCCCGTCGTCGAGGGTCCGGAGCGCGACGTCGAGGTCGTCGTAGTCGAACCCTCGATCCATCGACGCCACGACGAGATCCCCCGAGTCGTCCGTGGTGGTGTCGACGCCGGCGTCGTGGAACTCCTCTATGAGCGGGGCTTCGCCCACGACGAACGCCGCCGACCGGGGATACCGGTCGCTGACGTACTGGGCCGTCACCCACCCCGAGTTGATCACGTGCCGCCGCTCGGCGTCGATTCCGAGCCGGCGCAACTTCTCGCTGTAGTCCCCCCGGCGCGCGATCGCCTTGTTCGTGAGAAACCTGACGGGGCCGACCGACTCCCGGAGCCGGCGGATCCCGTCGCCGACGCCGGGGATGAGGCCGTCGCCGAGGTACACCGTCCCGTCGAGGTCGAGGACCGCGGCCTCGTAACCGACAGCGCTCATCGTCGGGTCCTCGGCGGGCGTCCGACGGTTCCGGTGGTGCGGATCGATGCCGTCTCGGTCGCCCCCGCCGGGTGGGACCGAGGTCCCGGCGAGATTACCGACACTATGTGATCCATCGGTAAATACCTCGCCGACACCGTAATTAATTCTTTTGTGCGCCCGTCGGGCGGCCGGGTCGTACGCCCGTCGAACCCCACGTGCCCGGACGCCGGCGGCCGGGTCCGGCCGGTCTCATTCGTCGAGGTCGACGTAGGGGTTCGGTGCGACGGTCGCGGTGATCTCCGTTTGGACATGGTCTTCGACCTTCGGGTTCGGGGAAGTGCCGCCGGGCTCGCCCCACACGAGCGTGACCTCGGTGCCTGGGTCGCTGTACTCGGGGTCGACGAGAGCCAAGGAGAGCACGGATCGCTCGTTGTACGTGTACCCGAAGTACTTCGAGAGCCCCGCGGTCTCGTTGCCGCTCCGGACCTCGTCGTAGTGAAAGACCGCCCAGTACGGCATCGAGAGGTCGAAGTACTTGTACGTCTCCCCGTCGCGGAACAGCGACGCGAGGATGTCGACGACGTCGTCGTCGTCCCACACGAGCGTCACCTTCTCGCGTTGCGGCTCCTCGGCCATCTCCATTACCGCCTCCCGGCCCACGAACTCGTGGTCGAAGTCGACGAACCGCTCGTAGCCGAGTTCGATCGGGTTCAGGTAGTACTCCGAGACGTCGTCGGGGTCGAAGCTGCCGCCGAGGGTACTCGTCGCCTCGTAGCTGTCGGCGTCGAGCCACTCGCGGTAGTCGGCCATCGAGTCACCGAAGATCGCCGGGAGCGGCCGTGCGATCCATCCCTTCTCCTGTCCTTGGGCCTTGTAGCTTTTCTCGCCGAGCTGTCGGATCCCGTACGCCTCGCCCGCATCGAGGAGCGCGTCCCTGACCGCGTCGCGTTCCGCCCACGGCCCCCAGATCTCGAAGCCCGCGTTCGACGCCATCGCGTGCCGCAACGCCCGAACCTCGACGCCGCCGACCGTGACCGCATCGAAGTTGAAGAAGGGGATCTCCGGCAGCGACCCCTCGACGGCGTCCCGCATCGTGTCCAAGGCGTGAGGACCTTGGAGCTGATATCTGAACGTCCGGTGCGGTTCGTCCTTGTCGTGGTACCGCTCGTCGGCCTCCGCGGTGGCGTCGTAGTCGCCGGTCGCGAGGTTGTACTCCACCCAGTCGGGCGCGACCGGGGTGCCAGTGAGCTTCAGGCGCTCCTCGTCGAGATAAAACAGGATGGCGTCCCCGATCACGTACCCCTCGGGGTTGCAGGCGACGAACTGCTTGGCCTGTCCGGGCTCGAAGCCCCCGAAGTCGTTGATCCCGAGGTCCGCAAACACCGACAGGGCGTCGGGACCCTCGACGTAGAGGTCCTTCTGGTGGTGCGAGAGGTCCGAGAGCGCACACGTCTCCCGCCAGCTCCGCACCTCCTCGATCCAGTTCGTGAACTCCGATTGCACGGGGTAGGGATGTCGACCCGGGTTGTTGCGGAGGAGGGCCGTCGGACTCTCGGCGGCGGCGAGGGCGTCAGCGAGGCTTCCGTCGCTCATTCTGTCGTGGACGTTTCCGACAGTCTAACTTAAAAATTATCACCAATAACCAGAGGAAAAGTAAACTGACGACGCCCTCGAGCGGGCGGTGACGCTGGGGAGTCTATGCCCGACGACCCAGCGGGCGTCCGACCGGAGTCGAAGCTCCTGTGGTCCCCTGTCGACGGCCCGCCGGCAACCTATTACTGCCGTCGTCGCCATAGTCGGGGTATGGACTACGTCGCCCACCGGGGGTACGCCGAGGAGTTCCCGGAGAACACGCTCTCGGCGTTCCGCGGCGCCGCCGCGTCCGCCGACTGGATCGAGTTCGACGTGCGTCGGTGTGGCTCGGGTGAACTCGTCGTCTGTCACGACGGGACACTGGAGCGACTCGCCGACGACGAGCGGACAGTCGGGTGTACCCCCTGGTCGGAGCTCCGGACGGTCGAGGTGCTCGGATCCGGGGAGACGATCCCACGACTCGACGACGCCCTCGACGCGATTCCCCCGGACGTCGGGGTCCAGATCGAACTGAAGGAACTGGACACCGCCGCCGACGTGCTGGCCGCGACTGCGGACCACGACAACCCGGCGATCCTGATCTCGTTCAGCCCGCTTGCCCTCCGGGAGGCGCGGGAGGCGGACCCCGACGCCCCGCTCGGGTACGTGCTTCACGACGGCATATACGGCGACGATCCCGAACTCGGCATCGACACCGCCGCCAACCTCGGGTGCGAGGCGGTGCATATGTACTACGCCACCGGGTCGGAGCCGGCCGTCGTCGAGTACGCACACGACCACGGACTGGCAGTGCAGACGGCGGTCCCCGAGGCGGGACCGACGGAGGGCGTTCTCGAAACGTGCCGGACCGCCGGCGTGGATCGGCTCAGTACGGACGAACGCCCCGAGCACTGAACGCCGACCGGCCGAGCCGGTCCCGAACGCCGCGTCAGGACCGGTCGATGAAGTGGACGTCGGCGGGGTCGACCGCCAGCGTGATCGTGTCGCCCGGGGTGTACTCGAGGCGGGGATCGAGATGGAGCGTGAGCGACTCCCCGTTCGGGAGGGTTGCGAGCACCTGGACGTGCTCTCCGAGGTAGAACGACTCCTCGATGGTCGCCTCGAAGGCCCCCGACTCGGAGACCTCGAAGGCCCCCGGCCGGATCGTGGCCGTGACCTCGCCCTGGAAGGAGGCCGCTCCGGTCTCGGCGTCGATCGCGGCGAACCCGAGGTCGAGCCGGCCATCGGAGATCCGGCCCGAGAGGAGATTGGAGGTGCCGATGAAGTCGGCCACGAAGGCGTTGGCCGGCTGTGCGTACACCTCCTCGGGTGGTCCCACCTGTTCGAGGATCCCCTCGTTCATCACGGCGATCCGGTCGCACATCACCATCGCCTCCTCCTGGTCGTGGGTGACGTACAGCGCGGTGACTTCGAGTTCGTCGAGGAGGCTCCCGATCTCGCGTTGGAGCCGGTTTTTCAGCTGGGCGTCGAGCCCGGTCATCGGCTCGTCCAACAGCAACACGCGCGGTTCGATCGCGAGCGCACGGGCCAAGCCGACGCGCTGTTGTTGACCGCCCGACAGGGTCGTCGGATCGCGGTCGCCCATCCCGCCGATGTCCAGCATCTCGAGGAGACGCTGCGCACGCTCCTGACGTTCGTCGGCGGGCACGTCCCGCATCTTGAGCCCGAACTCCACGTTCTGTCGCACGGTCATATTGTCGAAGAGGGCGTACGATTGGAAGACAAGCCCCACGTTGCGCTGCTCGGGTGGCACGTTCGTGACCGACTCCTCGCCGAACAGCACGTCGCCGTCGCTCGGCGTCTCGAACCCGGCGACCGTCCGAAGCGTGGTCGTCTTCCCGCAGCCCGACGGTCCGACGATCCCGAGCGTCTCCCCCGACTCGACGGTCAGCGAGACGTCGTTGACCGCAACCGTGTCGTCGAAGCGCTTCGTGATGTTCTGTAGTCGTACCCGTTCAGACATCTATTTGGCCCCTCCAACGGAGAACCCGCTCTGCCCGGTCCGTCGCAGGAGTGCGGTCACGCCGGCCACGATGATGAAGTAGATCGAGACGGCGGCCGCAGTCTGCAGGATCGGGCTGTTGGTGATATTGTTGTACAGGAAAATCGAGAACGGACGAGGGCCCCGGGAGTACACCATATACGTGAAATTGAACTCCGCGGCCGCCAGCGTCCAGCAGATGATCGAACCGGCAATGATCCCCGTCTTCGCGTTCGGGATGATGACCGTGAAGAACGTTCTCGGCCACGACGCCCCGAGCGAGCGGGCGCTTTCCTCCAGTTGGCGAAGGTCCATCCCCTCGAACGACGACTGGACTGCCAGGACCATATACGGGGCTTTGAGCAGCGAGTACCCGATCACGAGCGCCAACGCGCTGGGCAGGTCGGGATAGGTGCGAAGGAACGCGATCCCGAGGATGACACCCGGGACGATCGGGAGGACCGCGAAGGTGTTCACCCAGCCGCGCCCGTAGAAGTCGTATCGCGTGACCGCGTACGCGACCGGGACGCCGACAATCAGGTTGATCACGACGCCGCCGAGCGCGAGCACGACGCTGAAGAAAAGCGAGAGGAAGGGGACCGTCACCGTGTAGCCGAACGCTCGGAAACTGAAGGATCCGAGGGCACGCTGGGCGCCGACCGTATCGGTCAGCCCCAACACGTGTGCCCAGTTCTGGAACGTGAAGAACCCCGTCGGAATCACGCCAGTCCACTCCGATGCGAACGAGGCGATGACGGTGAAAAACACCGGCGCGATGAGGAAGACGACCGTCACCGCGATGAGGCCGGTCACGGCCCGGCGTCCGAACGCCGCCGAGAGTCGGCCGATCCGGTCCGGATCACGCTCGGGGACGTCTCCGGTCTGAACCGACTGTTTGTTGCTCATTCCGTCACCTCCGCACTCGTGTATCTGAGTCCCAGGAAGGTGAACAGGACGGTAAACACGAAGAAGAGGACGGCGAGGGCGGACGCGTTGGCGAGGTTGAACCCGACCTGGATCTCCTGGTCGAACCGGAACGTGATCACCGACAGCGCCTTCAGCACCAGCACCGTCCCGAAGATGGCGAGTGCGGTCCGGAACGTGAGGATCAACGCCCCCACGATGCCGGGACGGATCTGCGGGAGGGTCACGTAGCGGAACGTCTGTAGCGGGGTCGCACCGAGGGCTCGTGCGGCCTCCTCAGCGTCGGTATTGACCTCCGCGTAACTGCCGCGCAGCAGGAAGGTCGCCCGCGGAATCATCGAGTAGAGATACCCGAAGAACAGCCCCAGAACGGCGAGGAACGACCCCGATACCTGTCCGGTCAGTGCGATCCGAATCGGGCTTGCCCCGGTGAGCCAGGCGACGATGTTGGTGATCACTCCGGTCTGGCTGAACCAGAGGATTATCATGAACGCGGCCACGATCCCCGGAAGGCTGATCGGGAACGAAATCAGCGTCACGAGAAGCCCCTCGCGCGGGAGATCGTACTTCTCGAGGCCGTGTGCGATAGCCACGCCGAACGCGACGCTGACTACGGTCGTCAGCGCTCCGAACCACAGGGAGTTCCACACGACCAGTCCGTACACCGGGTTGGCTTCCATCCCGCTTCCGATCACCGGAAGGTACGCGACCACGGACGTCACGATCACCTCGTAGCTGCCCAGCTGGAACCCCTGGAGAGCGAAGTTGGATTCCGAGACGCTCATACGTACCAGCTGGTACAGCGGGACGAACGCCCCGAAGACGGCCAAAAGCAGGAACGGGAGCGCGAGCACGGCGATACGACGGCGCTTCCTATCGGCCTCGGTGATGGGTACGAATAACCGAGTTGCCCCGGTTCGGAGCCGCCCGAACAGGGCCCAACTGTCGCTCGTCGCCATCGTTCAGTAACCCGTCAGACCGACACCTTCGCCGATGTTTTGAATGATCGACTCCTGGTTCTCGACGAGTCTCGTGTAGTCGACCTGGAACTGCGTCTCCTCGTACCGGCTCTGTGCCGGGAACTCCTCGGGCAGTTCGAGTTCCGGCGCGCGGATCGGCCGGACGTACGCGTCGAGGAACTGCTTTTGTCCTTCCAGGGAGAGGACGTAATCCATGAACAGCTTACAGGCCTCGGGGTTCGGCGCCCCCTTCAGCATCCCGTAGCCGTACGGCTGGTTCATCGCTCCCTTGTTGCCGTCGACCCCGTTGAGCAGCGTCACGCCGACCTTCTCCTCGGCGATCGCATCGGAGTTGTACTTCAGGTCCAGCCCCGTGTAGTCGTACTCGACGAAGGAGCCGATGTTCCCCTTGGTGAAGTCGCCTTCGAGGTTCCCGCGGAACGTCGTCCCCATGTCCTGCAGCTCCGTCATATACTCGATAACGGGCTGGACGTTGTCGAGGGACCCGCCGTAGGCGTTGTTGATCGAGAGCGCGCCCGCCAGTCCGACGGCGGCCTGTGGCGGCTGGATGACGAGGTCCTGTGCGATGTCCGGGTTCTTGAGGTCCTCCCAGGTCTCCGGCTCCTCGATGCCGCGCTCCTCGAAGATGTCCTTTCTGTACGTCAGGGCGGTCGTCATCCGCCGCGTCGCGGTCATGTGCCCGTTGTCGGTCTTGAGCTTATCGGGGACCTTGTCCCAGTTGGCCGGCTTGTACGCCTGCGTCAAGCCGTCCTTCATCGCGAGGATGCCGAAGGTGTACCCGCCGTTGTACGCCGAGTGGGTGGGGTCCTGCGCGTTCGCCCGGAGGTCAGACAGGGCCTCCCCGGAGGAGCGCTGGTCGTCGTTGAGCGCGACGCCGTACTGATCCTGGAAAGCCTGCATGATCGCCCCCCAGTTCGACCACCCGGTCTGGACCGCGTACACGTACAGCTTTTCCGGGAACTCGCTTGCGCTGACGGTCGTCTCGAACTCGCCGTACCCGACTTCGTACGTCTCCGCACCGCCACCGGCGTCGGTGGTGGTGCTGTCGCCGTCACCGCCAGTATCCGTGCTACCGCCGCCATCGCCGTCGCCGCTGCCGCCGCCGCCGCCGCTGATACACCCGGCGAGGCTCCCGCCGAGTAGTGCGCCGCTCGATGCGAGGATTTTCCGTCGCGTCCGTGGGTCGTTGATTGACACCATCGCTACTGACAATAAAACGTTTATTGAGAAATCGGGATAAATTCTTTGGTGGAAATTGGAAAATCAGTAGTTCCGACGAAGTCGCGGGACGGCCGGAGTGAAACGTGAGATCGAATACATAGCGCTCTAGAGCCGTCATTTTCGTATATATTCGCCTTTATCTCAATGAGAACCGAGACGGTTGTTTCGCCGCTCGACTGTACGTTCGTCACATTATATCACAATCCGTCTACGAACGTGCAGCGAAGCTCGCTTGGCCCAGGATGTTTGGTATTCGGTATCAGTGCTTCTCGACGTCAGGCGTCCCCTGTAACCCGGAGTTGCGGTGGCCGAACCGATTTCAGGCGGCGCTCTCGCAGGCGAAAATACCTGCGTACGCCCGTTCCGGTCGGGGCCGACCCGTCGACTCCGGGCTCTCGCCCCGGGCGATATATAGGTTATTGACGGATACCGAGTAATCAGTAAAAATCACGTGCTGCCGTGGATCCCCGCAACGGCGTCGACGGCCGTTTGCCACCGCCGGTAAGCCGCCTCGACCGCATCCGACTCGGCGCTCGGGGTGAACGTCCGCCCCTCGGTTCGACACCGGTCGAGGTCATCGATGGAGTCCCACACGTCCGCAGCGAGCCCCGCGGCGAACCCCGCGCCGAGGGCCGTCGTCTGTGTCACCTCCGAGCGGACCAGCCGCCGCCCGAGGAGGTCGGCCTGCCACTGGGCGAACTCGTCGTGCTGGATCGCGCCGCCGTCGACCAACAGGCGGTCGTGGTCGACCCCGGTCGCCGCCTCCGCAGCGTCGACAACCGTGCGGGTGGCGAAGGCGATGGCCCTGACCGCCGCCCGGACCACGGCGTCGGCGTCGGTGTTGCGGGTGACCCCGAGAACCGCGGTGTCGACGCCGGGCACCCAGTACGGTGCGCCGAGGCCGCCGAAACCGGGCACGACCTGCACGGGTCCCCGGGGCGCTGTGGGGCCGAGTCGGTCGAACCCGTCGGCCCGTTCGAGGAACCCGACGCTCCGGAGCCACTCGAGCAGCGTCCCGGTGGCGAACACCGGGCCTTCGAGCCCGTAGAGCGGTCCCGACCCCGCCCGCTGGAACCAGACCGTCGACAGGAGCTTCGAGTCGGCATCCGGGGCCTCGGTTCCGGTGTGCTGCAGGAAGAAGTTCCCTGTGCCGTAGGTGACTTTCGCGGCGTCGCGGTCGGCGCCGACCCGCCCCAAGAGCGCCGCCTGTTGGTCGCCCATCACCCCGGTCACCGGGACCGCGGCGCCGAGGATCCCATCGGGGTCGGTCTCGCCGAACCCCGTCGGGTCGCTCGACGGGTGGACCGTCGGCAGCGCCGCCCGCGGGACGCCGAACAGATCGAGGAGGTCGTCGTCCCACTCCCGGGCGTGGATGTCGAAGAGCATCGTCTGAGCGGCGTTCGTGACGTCGGTCGCGTGCGTGCCCGTGAGGTTGTACAGCAACCACGAGTCGACGGTGCCGACGAGCACGTTGCCGGCGGCCGCCCGCTCCCGCAGCGCCGTTCCTGCGGAATCCCCGAACCCGGGTTTGCCGTCCCCGGTCGCCGCGTCGCCGTTGTCGAGGAGCCACTGCGCGTTCGGCGCAGCGAAGTACGGGTCGGGTTCGAGACCGGTCCGCGACCGGATCAGCTGCCGGTCCTCGGCATCGAGTGCCGCGATTCGGTCGGCGGTCCGGCGGTCCTGCCAGCTGAGTGCGTTCGCGACCGGCCTTCCGGTGGCAGCCTCCCACAGCAGCACGGTCTGCCGTTGGCTCGATACCCCGAGCGCTCGGAGGCGATCGGCTTCGACGTCGGCCCGGACGAGGACGCGTCTGATGGTGTCGGTCGCACACCCCCACAGCTTCAGCGGGTCGTACTCGACTCTGTCGACGTCCGGCGTCACCGTGTTGTGCGTCGTGTACGCCGACGACACCGGGGATCCGTCCCCGTCGAACACCACGAACCGGGTGCCGCCGGTCCCCTGGTCGAGGGCGCCGACGTAGGGTCCGGCGCTCATCCGTCCGTGAGCGCGGTGAAAAGCTGCGCGGAGAAGTTCAGCCCCACGCCGCTGGGCTTCCGCCCGGTGATCCGGGCCCCGACGGGGACCTCCCGCCGTTCGAGTACGCCGAACTGGGCGAGTTCGTACAGCAGCCGCTTGACCGTCGCGTCGGTCAGGTCGGTTCGGTCGGCGATCCGCCCCGCCGCGTCCTCGATCCGCACCTCGTCGTCGAGCGACAGCGCGAGCAGCTGTTCGACCACCTGCTGTTCGTTCTGCGAGAGGGTGAGCACGCGGCCGATGGGGACGCCGCCGGTCGGGACCGCGGCGATCCCGGCGTCGACGTCGGCATCGCGGACCCGCGTCGAGCCGTCGGCCTCGGCGGTGGAAGCGGCGACGAAAAGCGCCGCCAGGGCGTCGTGAGCGTCACCGTCGGCCCACTCGGCGATCCGCTGTGCGTGGCCGTGATCGAGCGTGTGCGAGAGCCCGCGTGAGCCCCTGACGGTGAGGACGTCGACGAGTTCGTGGGTGTACGCCGGGACGCTGATCTGCTGTTCGGGCATCGGGAAGGACAGCTCCTCCGGCGGGGTGCGGCCCACCCCGATCCACGCGAGGTTCTCGAAGGACTCGAAGAAGGAGTACAGATCCGCGAGGTCGACGGTAGTCGGCTCTCCCAGGTGGTCGACCGCGACCAGGATGCTCTCGCTTTTCGAGGTGACCGACTCGATCCGCCCGCGGAGGGTCTCGGTACTCACCCCGCGTTCGGGGACGGATTCCACGAGCAGATCGTCCAGCAGTTCACGGTAGACCTGAAACCGGCTCCGTGCACGCCTGGCGTTGAGGTAGACGAACCGGACCTCCGGGTGGTCGCTCGCACCCCGGGTCGCGGTGTAGAAGGGGTCCGTGCCGCTCATCTCCGACTCGAGCGCCGACAGCAGCGCGGTCACGATGGCCGACTTTCCGGCCCCTTTCGGCCCCCACACGTAGGTGTTCGGGGGGACCGCCCGGTCGAAGAGTGGGTCGATCGCGTTCAGGAACGCCTCGAACAGCGCCTCCCGTCCCACGGGTTCGGAGAGGTGGACCGCAGGGTTCAGCGAGTCGCGGTCGACGACCAGTTCGTTCCGGCTGCTTCGCGTCCGTCGGCGTTCGATCCGTTCGGTGAGGTCCATAGCGCTCGGTATGTGTACCGTGAACACACGCTACCGAGCGTAAAGTTCTTTCTACCGCGGCGTGGGGCGCGGAGGCTACACTCGGCCGCAACCCCCCAGATCAGTTCCAGGTCGACGACCGCTCGCGGATCGCGTCGAACGTGCGCCGGGCCCACGAGACGAACGGGTCGGTGTCGGCGTCGGCGCTCGCGACGAGGTTCCCCTGCTCGTCGTACGCGCCGAGGAACGCGTGGCCGTCGACGATCACCAGCCCGAACTCCAGCGGGGTCGGGGAGACATACAGCGTGAATCCCGGGAGCTGCTCGGCACGCTCCAGTGCGTCGGGATACTCCGCGGCGGACGTCTCCAACACCTCCCCGTCGACGACGAGGTCGACGTCGCTCCGCGGGCCGATCACGTCGGCCGCGGCCCGGTTAAAAACCCGGCTCACGATCGGTGTCACTCCCCTGAGGGTGTCGATCTCCTCGCGGTCCATCAGCTCCAGCAGCCGGTTGATCGAGGAGTGGGGGTTCTCCGGGGTCGCACGCGTCCGGGTCGCCGCGGCGAGGGTCTCGCAGTCCAGGCCCTCGACCGGCCCATCGAGGGTGGCAAGCAGGTGTCGGAACCGTGCGGCGACGTCCAGACACGCCTCGAACTCCTCGTAGCTGTCGACAACGATTTCGCCGGCGTGGGTGAGCCGGTAGCTGTCGGTGCCGGGTACCTTCTCGGCCCAGCCGCGATCGGCGAACCCCGTGACGGTCCGCTGGGCCGTCTCGCGTGCGCACGAACAGCGCTCGGCCAGTTCGCTCGGCCCCGCAGGCGCCGAGTGGAGCGTCCGCAGGAGGTCGATACGGACGTCGGAACCGACGAGAAACGCGATGTCCTCACGCGCGCTCATCTGTATGGTATGGAGTGCAACGGCAGTACTGTCGGCGCCCGGGACGCCACCGGCTTGTCACCGGACTCACCCCAGCAGGCCGAGGTCGTCGATCCGCTTTACGATCTCCCCGACTGCGGTCTCGGCGTCGTCCGTCCGCTTGCCCCCGGTGATGACGATCTTCCCCGACCCGAAAAGCAGAATGACGACCTCGGGTTCGTCCATCCGGTAGACCAAGCCCGGGAACTGCTCGGGCTCGTACTCGACGTCTTCGAGACCCAAGCCGATCGCGAGGGCGTTCAGGTTGAGGTTGTGGCCGAGGTCGGCGCTGGAGACGATGTTCTGGACCGTGATTTCGGGGTCCTCGTCGACGGGGATCGAGAGGCCGCGGAGCTTCTCGAAGATGATCCCGAGTGCCTCGTGGACGTCGTCGATGCTCTTGGCGCCGGTACACACGATCTTGCCGGACCGGAAGATGAGCGCCGCGGCTTTCGGTTCCTGCGTCCGGTAGACCAACCCCGGGAAGTTGTCGGGGTTGAAGTCCGCGCCGGGGAGGTCCTCGGCGAGGGCTTCGAGGTCGAGTTCCTGGCCGATCCCGGTCGATGCGACGACGTTCTGAATTTCGATCGAGTCTGCCGGCGTGCTCATGCTCTGTTGTTGTTATTTCCTGCCTTCCTTATAAAAGCCCCCCTTATAAAGAGTCGGACGGGTAGGGGAACCCGTAGTAAAACGGGGGTCGCCGGGTGGTCACGGCGACAGTCGCAAGCCGTTTCCCGGTCGCCACCCTCCGGGCGAACGATGACAGACGAGGGCTCCGAGCCGGTCGGAACGGGCGTCGAGGCCGACGCGGACGCCACAGCGGGTGATAGCGACGCGGCCGACGACCCCGACGGAGCCGATAGCGACGCGGCCGACGACCCCGACGGAGCCGCCGACACCGTCGTCCCGATCGACGACCTGGAACTGGACCGGTTCTACGACGCCGTCGAGGCCGAGGGTCGTCCGGTGGTGACCGCTTCGGAGGTCGCCCGGAGGCTCGGGACGACACAGGCATCGGCCGCGGCGGCCCTCGACGATCTCGTCGACGACGGCACGGTCGACCGGGTCAGCGTCGAGACCGATCCGGTAGTGTACTTCCCCACGGAGTGGCGGGAACTGGCAGCGCGCGAACGGATCGTCGTCTTCCCCGACCGCCGCGAGCTCGTCGTCGACCAGCCGCGACAGTACACCCGGGCACAGCTCTCGCAGTTCGCTCACCTGGTCGACTCGACTGGGGATCGAGAGCGGTCGGTGGCCGACGGGGAAACCACGTCCCGCGGATACAAATACGAGATCCGGCCGGAGGACGTCTGGCAAGCGCCCTTCGACGACGTAGAGGAGTTGCTGTCGGTGATGCGGTCCGTCCTCCCCCGACGGTCCCCGAGCCTCGAGGAGTGGGTGCGGTCCCAATGGGGGCGCGCGAACCGCTTCCGGCTGGTCACGCACGACGACGGGTACGTGGTGTTGGAGGCGGCCTCCGAGAGCCTGATGGGCAACGTCGCCCGGCAGAACCTCGACGAGGACGAGCTCGTCGCGCCGATCTCCGAGACCGAGAGCTGGGTCCGCGAGGGCGCGGAAGCGGCGATCAAACGCACCCTCTATGAGGCGGGCTACCCGGTCGTCGACGACCGCGACCTCGACGCGGGTGATCCGGTCGACGTCGATCTGACGACCCACCTGCGGGACTATCAGGAAGACTGGATCGACCGGTTCGAAGAGCAGCGGTCGGGCGTGCTCGTCGGGCCGTCGGGGTCGGGGAAGACCGTGACCGCGATCGGGATCCTCGCGGCGATCGGCGGCGAGACGCTGACCTTGGTTCCCTCCCGCGAACTCGCGGGCCAGTGGCGGGCGGAACTGCTGGAACACACCACCCTCGATGCGGGCCAGATCGGCGAGTACCACGGCGGCGAAAAGGAGATCAAGCCGGTCACGATCGCCACCTACCGGACTGCGGGGATGGACCGCCACCGGGCGCTGTTCGACTCCCGTGGATGGGGGCTGGTGATCTACGACGAGGTCCACCACATCCCCGCGGAGATCTACCGCCGGAGCGCGGACCTCCAGACCAAACACCGGCTGGGGTTGTCGGCGACGCCCGTCCGGGAGGACGACCGCGAAGCCGAGATCTTCACCCTCATCGGGCCGCCGATCGGCACCGACTGGTCGCGGCTGTTCGAGGCGGGGTACGTTCAGGAGCCGGAGGTTCGGATCCGCTATCTCCCGTGGGACGACGAGATTGCACGGAACGAGTGGGCGAACGCGGAGGGTCGGGACCGCCACCGCGTCGCCGCGGAGAACCCGGCGAAGATCGAAGAGACCCGGCGGCTGCTCGACGCTCACCCCGACGCGAGCGCGCTCGTGTTCGTCGACTGGCTTGATCAAGGCGAGAAACTGGCCGACGCGCTCGAAGCCCCGTTCGTCAGCGGGGAGATGCCCCACCACCGCCGCGATCGCGTGTTCGACTCGTTCCGTGAGGGCGACCTCGACACGATCGTGGTCTCCCGCGTCGGCGACGAGGGGATCGACCTCCCCAACGCGGGGGTCGCGATCGTCGCCTCCGGGCTCGGCGGGTCGCGTCGCCAGGGCGCCCAGCGCGCCGGCCGGACGATGCGACCCGCCGGCGGTTCCCGCGTGTACGTGCTGGCGACGCGGGGAACCTCCGAGGAGGAGTTCGCACAGCGGCAGATGCGTCACCTCGCCGAGAAGGGCATCCGCGTGATCGAGTCGAACGTCGACGACGGGGCGTCGGGCGAGTGAGCCGTCCGGCGTCGCCCAGTTCGGACGGGAGCAATGAGTAACCCTTAATAACGTTACCGCGGGAACATTCAGATGCCCGCCCTTAGCTCAGCCTGGTAGAGCAGTCGACTGTAGATCGACTTGTCCCCCGTTCAATTCGGGGAGGGCGGACTTTCTTTCGAGTCGATTCGGAGCCGAGAGGAGCCGCGCCATCGTGCGATTTCATCTCGACGTGTTTGGGTTGAACAGGTCACCAAACTCGGGTGACCGCCGTCGTGCGTTCGCGTACAGCGGAATATGTTGGGGGATTTAGACTCTTTCGGCCGGAAGTCGCGTACTGCTGTCAGTCGGGCGTACAAGTCTTGAAAGGCGTGTTTTTATATGGCGCGTTGAATTCGATGCCACAGATGGAGGCCACCCCGACTGAGGAGATTGGTCAGATATGCCATCAGGCATATGCGATTTCGTGACAGTATGGACATCTCGGAATCTGCCCGATTGTCATAGGATTGTATGGAGGGGTAGAAGATAGCGGAATAGCACAGATGGGTTGTGGTCACAACGATATCCTACTCTGGAGATACTCCGTATGCCGTGTATCCTGAGCCGGGTCGGGGAAGTTCTTCCTTGATTCGATAGGTCCGTTCATCACCTTTGTACTCAACGGTGTCTCCCACCTGTACGGTGATTTCGTCGTCAATTCGCATTACCCCATCCGCAAGAAGTACCTCGGTTGTAGTGGTAACGGCCTCGTCTGAACGGATTACGACAGGTAACCCAAACTGGAGAACTGAATCTTTCCACATCAGGTCTTCCCACTCTTTGCCCTCCCAGTAGTCATTCATCGCATCAGGTCCGTCGTACTCTTCACGCACCTCACTGGCCGCGTCCCATACCGGGTCAGTGTGGTATGCATCTTCATCAAGCACTCCATCTCTATCGCTCACAACGACCACCGTGGTCAGATTTATTGATTCGAATTCCAGAATTTTCTCCAACATACAGGAGGCTCTTTGTTCAAGCGTCGGACTATCCACCGAACTTGGTGCCTTTCCGAGCACTGGGAAGGCTATTGATTCACAGCCACAGGCGTCTGCTATCTTGAGAGTGTTGGTCGTCGCATCCCGAATTGCGGACTCGCTCACGTCACCGGTCGGCTCTCGGATAGCGGCGTGGATGACATGCTCTGCATCAAGCTGATACGCATCCGTCTCAACCGCTTCACCCGGACCGATAGGGCCTTTCTCGTTACACTCCTCCTGTATCTCTGCCACTCCTGCGGCGTACTTCAGCGCTCTCGGACCACCTCTGCCCGGTTTGAGGTAGTGGTTGCATCTGTCACCAGTGCATCTTCCTTTGATGTGATGTCACCCTGCACTACCTCGAACTCCATAGCTTGGCTTTCGTACCCTCGAAAGGTAGTGGTTTGGGTCACCCCACCCGTGTTATCTCGCCGCCCTTCGACCGAGGATGAATACGAGCAGGGCAAGCATCACTGCTCCAAGGCCCGTCTCAAGCGTCGTCAACAGTCGTCCGAGGCCGACCGGCTGGAAGTCACCGAAACCGAGAGCGGTGTAGGTCAACGTCGAGTAGTAGACCGCGTTGAGAATCTCGACAGGATTCGACGCAATCTGTGCGTAGGTGATTGGATCACCGTCTGTCGGCTTCATCCATCCACCGAGCGGATACAGGAGCGCGAACGAGAAGATGATACCGAAACTCCACGCGATGACGCGCCACGGACTTTCACCGTAGAGGAGGGTCGCTCGTGCCACCTTTGCTCGACTCCACCGAGCGCCCGCTATGAGTCGTTCTTCGAGGGCCGCATCGTCCGCTGTCGCATCGTCCCGGTAGTCCTGCTTCTGGAGGTCTTGGCGTCGGACGAACGAGCGTGCCTGGAGCCGAGGGCGGGCGTGCTTGCCGCCGAGTTCTTCCAAGGCTCGGTAGACGCTTTTTGCCTTGTCCACGTCTGCGTGTTCGTTGCGTTCCTCGTAGCCTGGGTCGTAGACACAGGTCAGTCGTGAACGAATTGCTGTGAAGGTGTGGGGCGAGGTATCCCTGTCGTCAGAAGGGTGACCGAGGAATTTCGTCTCTTCATCGATTCGGACGTCTCCGAGAACCGCCCCTGACAGCTTTGCTCCACGTAGGTCTGCACGAAATAGGGACGCACGGCTGAAGAGGGCGCTCTCGCAGTTCGCGTACCGCAGATCCGCGTTCGTAAGTTTTGCCTCGCTGAGATCCGTCCGCTCGAAATCTGCATTCTTCAGGTTCTGGTTCGAGAAGTCACAGTTGCGGAGTGTGGCTGAGACAAAATTTGGAGGCACAGCAAAGTTGGCATCCACGAACGTCCCCGAATCAGTAATTGTGAGGCCGGAAAAACATACTTGTCCATTAAATGAAACATCATTGAAGAACGCCTCCTGACAGCGGACATCTGCCGTCCGGACGGACCCTTCAAAAACCGCGTCACGAAATCCCATCTGGTGTTCAGCCTTGACGGAGTACAGGCTCACATCGTGGTGAAAAACCGCATCCCAGAACCTGACGAGTTCGTTGAACACAACGTTCTTCAAACTCAGTTCTGCGATGCCATCGGGGCCATCGTCTGCACCAAAAGTCGTATCCCGAAAATCCGCTTCCGCACGGAATATTACGTTCTCAAACTCCGGTTCGCCCCTTGGAACAACCGGAAACGAAGCACCTCTAAAGTTTGCTTTGGAGTTGAATACGCATTTTCGAAAGTAGACGGCCTTGTGGAAACCTCCGAAACTGGCTTCCTGAAAGGATGTTCTTAGAAAGGTGGATTCGCCGCCGTTTATCACGGAAAGTCGGAATTCATCTTTGAATTCGGTGTCCTGTATACTGAGTTCATTCTCGATATATTTCAGAGTAGATCGAAATTCGTCTTTGAACTCAGTGTCCTGTACGTTGAGTTCATCCTCGATATGTGCTTGAAAAAATGACACATCCGAGTGGAATGTGGCATCATCAACCGCCATTCCATCATTCAATGTGGTTCGAGAGAGGTCCACGCTATAATCGAACTCAGTATTTTCTACCAGCAGTACATCTTCAAAAACTGCTTGTGATAGATCAACGAAACCGGTGAACCGTACGTGTCTGAACTCAACACTATCGTGAATCCGTGAACACTGTAGACGAAATCCCGAAATCGACCCGATGTTATTTAATCTGATGTGCCCAAACTCCGCCCCGAGGAATTCCGGAGATTCAGACATTTTTCCTACGGAGTCAGTTCCCGTGATGCACTCTGAGAACGCTTCGGCGGTCCTTTGATCATCTTTTTTCCCTATCGGAAGGTGAAATATACATAGATCTTCCCCTTCCTCCGCACCGTGAGGACAGATCCACAAGCCGTTTTCGTTCAGAAACTCCTCATCAACGTAGCACTCATCCCCTTCTTCTCCACCCCACGTCTCGGGGTCGTCCGGATCAAGGACGTACTCACAGGTTCCATCAGCGCCTGACATACAGTTGCCAAGCAGTGGTGTCTTCTTCAAACTGGGTGACGGAGCGCCGATCGTCACAGGAGTGTATCGAGGGGTCGAACGAGTGAGGCTGTATACGGAAAACAGCCCGTGTACCTCGGTTGAGGCACAGTCGAAAAAGTCTTCACGTAATTATATCCGACAGTATCGGGTTTCGAGTCGACTCCCAACTGACGGTCAATCGGCTCGTTCCCCGACCCCGTGAGCACAGCGAACGGGAGGCATCGAGACGGGCAAAGCGAGTCTCGCCGACTCCAATTCGGGGAGAGCGAACCCGATTTCGGGCTGGGGGATAGTCCGGATGGTGGAGTCCAAGCGCTGCCGACGGGCCGGGCGGTCATCCGTGGCGGCGTCGAACCGACGGCAGCGACACCTCCGGAGTCTGTCGTGAGTGCGGCCGGAACCCCGGCGGGAGTCTCGTCGCCGGATGCAGGGATTTTTTCCTGTTTTTCCGGCGCCCCCGCAGCGCCCCGTTCCGGCGGATAGCGGGATCCTTGCCCCCGAATGCTCGGCGCCCGAGTGACCGGCCGGGCGTACTGGGCCCGGGCAGATCTCACTACGGTAGTTCGATTTATCTCCGCCACCTGCTTCAACGCGGGTATGGTGTCGGCCCTCATCGTCGCGGCGGTCGTCGGGATCGGCATCGGGGTGTTCCTCCAGAAAGGGCGGTTCTGTTTCGTGAACGCCTTCCGGGACCTCTTCGCGTACGAGGACTCCCGGATGACCAAAGGCGTCCTCGCAGCGACGCTACTCACGATGATCTGTTGGGGCATCGCATACCAGCTGGGATACTATCAGGGTCTGTGGACGCCGGGGTGGGGGCCCACCGGTCTCATCGGGGGGTTCGTCTTCGGCGTCGGGATGACGTACGCCGGCGGGTGCGCCAGCGGAACGCTGTACCGCGCCGGTGAGGGATACCTCCACTTCTGGCTCACGCTCCTGGCGATGGGCGTCGGCTACGTCGCGTTCTCCGTCGTCTTCCCGACCCTCAGGGGCGTCTACTTTGCGCCGCTGACGTTCAGCGGGGGGGTCAGCCTGTTCGCCATCTCGCCGGTCCCGGCGGGCCTGCTCGCCGTCGGCGTCGCGGCAGTCGCCGTCCTCGCTTACGCGACGGTGCTCGGCTGGCGGAGCGGCGTCGGCGACGCGGTCGAGCGGACGAACGTCGTGTCCGGCCGGCCGACGATTCTCCTCGCCCCGCTCGTCGGCCTGCGTCGGTTCAGCCGAGGAACCGTCGCGTACGCGCGAGGGCTCCTCCGGACGTGGCGCACCCCCGTCGCGGCGAGCAGGCGCCCGTGGGACCCCCGGACGGCCGCGCTCGGTATCACCGGGATGGCCGTACTCTGGTTCACCCAGGTGTCGATCGTCGGTATCACCGGTCCGGAGGCCCGCTGGACGGGCTATCTGCTCTCGCAGGTCGGGGTCGACGCCGGCGGCTTCGAGTACTGGGGGTCCGTCCTCTTCGGCGGACAGGGGGTCCGTGTGACGGTGGATATGGTGATGATCGCGTTCGTCATCGTCGGCGCGGCGGTCGCCGCGCTGTGGAGCGGCGACTTCGCCTTGCGCGTTCCGAAGCGGCGTCGCCTCCCCAACGCCCTCGGCGGCGGGTTGCTTATGAGCGTCGGCTCCCGGCTCGCCCCCGGATGTAACGTCGGGAACATCTACTCCGGGCTCGCCGAACTCTCGGCCCACTCGTTCGTCGCGTCGATCGGGATCGTCGCCGGCGTGTACGCGATGACACACTGGCTCTACCGCGACGCCGGCTGTGCCATCTGACCCGGGTCGGGGTGCGCCCGCGGCGAACCGGTGGGCGATCGAACGCGGCGTGCCGTGGTCGGCCGGGCGACCGCATCGGTCGCCATCGCCGGCTATGCCGGCAGCGAAACGCGATTCCGCCGTCGAGCGGGACACCGTCGGACTGCTCTCACGACGAGTCCGCGGGATGCTCTCCGAGCCGCGGCCGTCCGAATACCGGGGAGGCGCCCGGGCGAACTCACGGACTGCGGGCTCCCGCGTCGTTGACAGCGACCGGTCCCTTCGACGGGTGCGGTCAGAGAGTCAGACCCCCCTTCGTGAGCAGTATGCGGACTCACACGAAAGGTTTAGACCGGTGCGAGAGCGTATGGAGGTATGGCAGGGATCGTCGACGCCGTCCGCGACCTCGACGGGGCCCCCACCCGCGTCGTCGCCGAACTCGGCCCGACGGACTTCTCGATCGCGTACGCTCGGGACGACGTCGAAGCGCAGTACTCCCAGGCGCAACTCGAGGAGGCCTACCGGCTGATAATGGCGAAACAGGTCGCCGGCGAGGACTTCGAGGCGGTCATCGGCCGGGAGTTCGACGCACAGCTGCTCTTCTTCGAGGACATCGTGGTGTTCGTCAAACCGGGCACGCGATACGAGGCCGTCTTCGCCTCGTTCGACCGGCGCGAGGACTTCCCGGCGGACGAACTGGTCGACATCGCGACCGATCAGGGCGGCTGATCGGCCCGGTTGACCGCGCGTCCTGCCGGGGCGTCGACACCGTTTACTGCCGCACGGGCCACGATCCGGACGATGCCCACAGTCTACGCCACAGCCCCCCGCGACGCGGCCGACGACCTCGCGCGCTTCCTCGTCGAGAACCGACTCGCAGCGTGTGTCAACGTCGTCGACTGCGACTCCGTCTACCGATGGGACGGAACGCTGTACGACGACGAAGCGGAAGCGATCCTGTTCGCGAAGACGACCGCAGAGCGGTATCCCGACCTGAAGCGGGAACTCGAAGCTGAACACCCCGATGACGTGCCCTGTATCGAGCGGTTCGACGCCGTCGACACGCTGGAGGCCTACGCCGACTGGGTCGGTCGTGAGGTACGATAGCGGAGGGGAACCGCAGGCGGGGTCGACGACGACACTCCCGGACGGATACCCGAGGACAATGCGTTTTTCCGACGGATCGACGTAGCCGCTCCCGTGTTCGGCACGGTGCGTCGGTTCGGCCCGGTCGTACTGATCCCGGCGGCGTGGATCGCCGCAGGAGCCGCGACCGTCGGCGTCCTGAATCCCGCGGGGATGTTGATCGCCCACCTCGTGATGGTGGCGTTCATCAGTTTCTTCCTCGCCACCGGCTGGCGCCGGATGGCCGACGGCGCGTTGCGGGCGTGGCGGGCGGTCCTCGTGGTCGGGTTGGGGCTCACGCTCGTGGGCGTTGCCGGCTTCGTTGGACCGGTCTCGGGCCCGGCGCTGCTCGGTGTCAGCCTCGTGGGATGGATGGTGCTTCCGGCGCTCGGATTGGCGCACACCGCCCGGGAACTCCCCGAGGCGGCGCTCGTCTACGCGGGCGGTACCGCCGCGGCACTGCTGGGTGCCGGCGTCTTCGTGTGGACGCTCCTCTCGGCGCCGGACCCGCTCGTGTGGCCGTCGTTCGGGCTGGTCGCGATCGGACACACTGCCGGCATCGTCGACGCGGCCCGTCGGTGAGCAAGCAGGACCTGCCCCTGAAGCCGGGGGCGCCACCTCACTCCGGCGCGAACGCGACATCGGAGACCTCGAAGCGTGCGACAGTACTTGAGTTCGTGCCGGTCGGCGCGCCGGCTGGACCCGCCACCGTCGCCGAATCCGGAACGGGACCAGGTCGCACAGCCGACGCTCGTCCACGATCACGACCTCGACCGATCGGTGATACCCACACGGGCGACTCCGAGACCGCCGTCCCGGGGGCCCGCCGGCAGCGTTCATCCGGCGTCGAACCCGTCGTAGTCGGGACGGTGCCGGATGCACGCCGCCCTGTGGCCCGCACCGTGATCCGTGAACTCCGGGACGGTTTCGGCACACGGCGTCGTGAACGCGTCGGCGAGTCCCGCGGCCGCGCGGTCGTCCTCGCCGGCCAGCAGCGCAGCGACCGCATCCGCGACGGCCCGTTCGGCTGTGGGGTCTGAGAGCGTCGCCGGCAGATCGTAGGCCGCCCGAACCCGTGCGGCGTCGTCGGCGTCGGTTCGTACCTCGCCGCCGTCGTTCGCGGCCGCCCGCTCGGTCGAGGCGTCCGCCCCGCCGTGGGCCTCCACGTCCGCTCGAAGCCGTTCACGGACCGATTCCGCGTCGATGTCGCCGGCGACGACCCGCTCGCGGAAGTCGAGCAAGCGCCGCCAGACCGACTGGTCGAGGTCGACGCCCTCGGGCTGGATGACGCGGTGACACCGGGTGTGGAACCGACAGCCCGACGGCGGGTCCGACGGGCTGGGAACGCTGCCGGTGAGCTGGATGTGGTCGCCGCGGGACCGGGGATCCGGGGTCGGCACCGCCGAGAGCAACGCCTCGGTGTAGGGGTGCTGGGGGTTCTCGAACACCGCCTCCGTGGGCCCGATCTCGACGATCTCCCCGAGGTACATCACCGCGGTCCGGTCACAGAGCTCCCGTACGACGGAGATGTCGTGGCTGATGAAGAGTACCGAGAGCCCGAACGCCGTCCGGAGGTCGTCGATCAGCGCCAGGATGTCGGCCTGGATCGACACGTCGAGCGCCGACACCGGCTCGTCGGCCACCAGCAACTCGGGGTTGAGGACCAGCGCTCGCGCAAGCGCCAGCCGCTGTTTCTCCCCGCCGGAGAACTCGTGGGGGTACCGGTCGTAATCCTCCGCCGAGAGCCCAACCCGTTCGAGCAGGTCCTCGACGATCGCCCGCCGTCGCTCGGGGTCTTTCATCCCGTGTACTAGGGGCAACTCCCCGACCGACGCCCCGACCGACATCCGCGGGTCGAAACTCGACGTGGGATCCTGGAAGATCAGCTGTGCGTCCCGCCTGAACGCCTTCAGCTCCTGCCGGTCGAACCGCGTCACGTCGTTGGGGTGGGTGCCGTCGTCGTTGCGGACTGCGCCCCCACGGCCCCCGCCGTTGAAGATCACTTCCCCGGAGGTGGGCTCCGTCAGCCGGAGCATCGACGAGGCTGTCGTGGACTTTCCACACCCCGACTCGCCGACGAGCCCGAGCGCCTCCCCCGGGTAGACGTCGAAGCTGACGCCGTCGACGGCGCGTACCCGGGTCGTCTCCCGGGAGAAAAGCCCGCCTCGCGAACTCGTGTAATGCTTCTTCAGGTCGCGGACCGACAAAAGCGGCTCCTCACTCATCCTCGATCACGCCCTGCTGGGTCGGTTCGCCGTCGGGCGCCGACCGTCCCTCCGCCCGCGACTGCTCCGCTTCGGCGGCCGACTCGGATGGCTCGGGGAGGACCGAGGGAGCGTCGCCCGGTTCGTAGTGGATACACGAGACGTGGTGGCCCTCCCCCAGGTCGACCTCGGGAGGCTGGTCGCCGGTCGAACACGCCGGCTCGGCGTAGGCACACCGCGACGCGAACCGACAGCCGTCCGGCAGCGCCGTCGGGTCCGGCAGCGACCCCGCGATCCCGCCGCGTCCAGCCCCGTCGATCGCGTCGAGTTCGCTCGCCCGCCCCGGGAGACAGGCCAGCAGCCGCCGGGTGTAGGGGTGTGCCGGCCGCTCGAAGACGTCGAGCACCGACCCGCGTTCCATCACCTTGCCGGCGTACAGCACCACCACGCGGTCGGCGATCCGACTCACGGTCGCGAGGTCGTGGGTCACGAACAGGACGCCCATCCCGTACTCGGCCTTCAGGTCGTCCAGAAGCTGGAGGATCCCCGCCTGGATGGTCACGTCGAGAGCGGTGGTGGGCTCGTCGGCGACGAGCAGATCCGGCTCCGACACCAGCGCCATCGCGATCATCACGCGCTGTTTCTCCCCGCTGGAGAACTCGTGGGGGTACTCGTCGATCCGGCTCGTCGGGTCCGGGATCCCGACCGTATCGAGGAGGTCGATCGCGCGGGCTCGCGCCTCCGCTTCCGGGACGTCCTCGTGGACCTGGATCGCCTCGATCAGCTGCCACCCCACGGAATAGCAGTGGTTCAGCGCGTCCTGCGGGTTCTGAAAGACGTACGCGATCGATGCGCCGCGGTACGATCTGAGCTCCTTGTCCGAGAGTGCAGTCAGATCCGTCCCCCGGAGCCGGATCGTCCCCTCGATTCGGCCGGGCGGCTGGTCGATCAACCCCGTGAGCGACTCGACGGCGACAGTCTTGCCCGAGCCGGACTCGCCGACGAGACAGACCGTCTCGCCGCGGCCGACGGTGAAGTCGATGCCGTCGACCGCGACGAGTTCGCCGGCCTCCGTCCGGAAGGTGGTTCGGAGCCCCTCCACCGCCAACAGCGGCTCGTCGTCGCCGGTCATCGCTCCGCCTCCGTCGTCGCCTCGGGATCGACCGCGTCGAGCAGCGCGTCGCCGAGGAAGTTGAACGCCAGGATCGTGAGAAAGAGGACGATCCCCGGCGCGAGAACGATCCACGGCGCAAAGGCGAGGTCGCTCCGGCCGGCCGCGATCAGCTGTCCCCACGACGCGATCGAGGAGTCGCCGAGGCCGAGGAACGCGAGCTGTGCCTCAGCGAGCAGAAAGCCCGGGATCAGGAGGGTGAGCTGGGTTATGATGCTGCTCGCGGTGTTCGGAACGACGTGCCGACGGACGATGCGGCGGGTACTCGCGCCGCTCAGCCGCCCCGCCTTCACGAACTCCTCCTCGGAGACCGACAGCGCCTTGCTCCGGACGTACCGCGCGGTCCCACCCCACCCGAACGCCGAGAAGACGACGATGAACATCCCGAGTCCCGCGCCGTAGGCGTAGAGGATCAGGAGGAAAAAGAGGAGCGTCGGGAACGACAGCACGATGTCGACGGCGCGCATCGCGACCTCGTCGACCCACCCGCCGGCGTAGGCGCTGACGGTTCCGACGGTGATCCCCACGCCGGCGACGATGGTGGTGGTGATGAACGCGATCTTCATACTGATGGTCATCCCGTAGACGACGCCAGTGAACACCCCGACTCCGCCGCGGGTGGTCCCCAGGGGGTACTGCCAGGTACCCTGACACCGCCCGTCGACGACCTCGCCGACGCACTGGGGGACGTTGGCCTGGTCGATCGACAGCCCGATCGGGGGCTGGTGGCCCGCGAGGACGTTCTGCTCCGGGGCGTTCAGGACGAGCGGCCCGAGGAGGCCGCCGCCGAAGACCACGAGCAGCCACGCCAGGCTCACCAAGGCGGGGCGGTTCCGCCTGAACCGCCGCCAGTAGTGGCGGGTGATCCGCGGGTGCTGGTACAGCGGGAGGACGAGGTACCACACGAAAAGCAGGAGCGTGACCGCAAAGGCGTAGTCGACCGCGGCGATCCGGAAGTCGAGTCCGAGCGTCCCGAAGACGCGTTCCAGGTTCGTCGCCGCCGCGAGCGCACCGAGGGCGGTCTCCCGTTGTCCGACGGCGACCCAGTTGTAGACCGCCAGCGCGAGGACCGGCGCGGCCGTGAGCGCGAAGAGTACCGTGTTGATCGAGGGTTGCGTCGTCCGGCCGCCGGCGTACGCCTCCCAGTCAACCTGATCGAACCGTTGGGCCTCCTCCGTTCCCGCGTCGGTGTCAGTACTCATAGGTCCCTGTCGTCGTAGCTGATCCGGGGGTCGAGGACGGTAAAGGCCAGGTCCTCGAGGAGGTTCCCCACCACCGCGAGGAACGTAAAGAGCAGCGTCGCCCCGAGCACGAGGTTGGTGTCCTGTGCGACGAGTGCGTTGAACGTCAGCCGACCCAGCCCGGGGATCCCGAAGACCACCTCGACCAGCAGCGACGACCCGAGGAAGATCGCGAGCAGTTGCCCCACGAGCGTCGTCGACAGCGGCACCAGCGTCGGCCGCATCACGTGGTAGGCGTACGCCCGCAGCGGCGAGACGCCTTTCGCCTTCGCTGTCTTCATAAACGTCGCGTTCCGGAAGGCCGCCGACTCGTTGCGGGAGACGCGCATTATGGCGCCGATCGACCCCGTGACGAGGACGAACACCGGCACCGCCAACTGGCGGGCGTTTGCGAGGCTGAAGGTCGGAACCTCAGTTCGGTAGACGATCGGGATCCACTCGAGCCACACCCCGAAGATCAAGAGCAGAATGATCCCGAAGAAGAAGTTCGGGATGGCGTAGCCGAAGAAGGCGAACCCGGTCGCGGCGTGGTCACGCCAGGTGTACATATTGGCTGCGGAGTACACCCCGATCAGGGGGCCGAGCAGGACCGTCAGGATCGTCCAGGGGATCGAGTACTGGGCGGTGTAGAAGATCGCGTCGGCCAGCGCCTCCGTCACCGGCTGGCTCCGGTAGTCCGACCACCCCCACTCGAGGGTGTAAACGCCCCTGAGGAAGTCCATATACCTGACGTGGAGGGGCTCGTCGAGCCCGCGGAGCTGGCGCTGGCGCTCGACGGCCTCCTGGGGGTTCCCGCCCTCGAGGGCCGCCTGAGTGGCGGCCTGCTGGACCGAGGGGTTCGGTGCGGCGGCGAGCAGTCCGAACGTGATCGTGACGATGATGAACGACACCACCGCCGCCCACCCGACCCGCAACGCGACGTATCGGGCTAGCCCCATCGTCTGTAGGAAGGGCGCCGAGGTTGCGGTCTCCGAGCCGCCGCACCGGGACCCGTCGGATCGGTCGACCGCGGACGAACGGCCTCACTCATCGAAGTACCACGCCGGGAAGTCCCAGCCGTTGAAGAAGTCCTCGGCCGGCCCCACGAGGTCGGGGTTGTAGCCGACCAGGTCGTCGCCGAACGCGAGCATCACGTAGGGTTGTTCCGCCGCGAGGTTTTCGAAGAGCTCGGTGAACGGTCCCTGGAGCCCCTCCTCGGAACTCGCTTCCCGGGCCCGCTGGAAGATCCCGGCGGCGTCGAACTCGGGGTAGTAGCCGACGGGGTTGTAAAACGAGTTGGCGCCGTCGAAGAACACCTGGTTCGTGAGCGGGTTCTGCGGGTAGGTGTTCAGGCCGTAGACGATGGACATATCCCACGACTCGGCGCTCGTGACGCTCCGCGGCCCGGGGTTGTTCGGCGTCGGCTGGTTCCACGTGACCTCCTCGCCGTTGACGGTGTCGGTGCCGCCCTGGGGTTCCCCGGTCCAGTAGTCCCGCTGGAAGCGGACGCCGTCGATGGCCTCGACGGTGACGTCGATCCCGAACTTGTCGCCGAACTCCCCCGCGATGTACTCCGCGATCAGCTGTGAGGTCTCCCCGCCGGCCAGGTGATAGAGGTCGAGCGTGACCGTCTCGCCCTCCGGCGTGACCAAGGTGCCGCCGTCGAAGCGGTAGTCGAACTCCGACTCCGCGAGCGCCTCCTCGACCAGCCCGCGGGCGACCTCCCCGCCGTACTGGTCGCCGACCCCGAACTGCGTGATCGCGTCGTCCCCGGGGTACCACTCCGACCAGGACGGCTGCCAGGTGAAGTGTGGCTGTGCTAGCCCGCGGAAGATCCCGGCGATGAGCTCCTCTTTGCCGATCGCGGCCGCCAGTCCCTGGCGGAACGGGATGTAGCGGAAGAGGTTCCCGGGGCCGGCGTTCCATCCGTTGTCGCGCATGTTCACCGACAGGATCCGGTTGAAGGGCTGCGGGATCCGGTAGGTGCTGACGTTCGGTTTCTCCTGGAACTCCGAGAACCGCTCCGGGGGGATCCCCGCGGAGTCGGCCTCGCCGGTCTCCAGGGCCGCCAGTCGCGAGGCCCGCTCCTCGACGACGTCGATCGTCGCGCCCTCGAAGTACGGCGCGTTCGCGAAGAGGTCCGGCCCCTCGTCGATGTCCTGGATGTAGTAGTCGTCGTTGCGGGAGTAGGTCGTGCCCGCGCCGCGCTCCCACTCGTCGAGGACGAACCCGCCGAGGTTGCCGGTGAACGTCAGGTTCAGCAGGTCCTCGTCCTGTTGGAGCCCCTCGGCGTCCTCCTCGTCGACGTACGGCTCGACGAGGGCTCTCGGGATCGGGAACAGAAGCGGATCGTACGACTCGGGCCACAGCAGTTGCGCCTGTTCGAGTTCCGCTTGAAACTCCAGTTCCCCGGTCTGTTCGACGGTGACACCGTCCCAGGAGCTCGACTGCGCCGTGGCCGCCCAGTCGGTCTGGTGGAGTTCCTGGATCTGGTAGACGAAGCTCTCGGCTGTGACCGCGCCGTAGGGGTCGCCGAACGACAACCCTTCCCGGATCTCGAAGACCCAGACCGATCCGTCGTCGTCGGTCGACATGTCGTACAGAAGCGGGAAGTACTCGCCGTCGAGATCGAACGTATACCCCTGATCGAGCGCGCGACCGATCGCGGTGCCCGCACCTGAACTGGTGTTGTACAGCGGGTTCAACGTCGAGAACGACGACGCGGTGACGGTGTCGTACGTCCCCGATACCGACGGGGTTCCGTCGGTGGTGTCGCCGCCGTCGGTCGTGCCGGTCTCCTCCCCGTCGTCGTTCGCGGAGCATCCCGCAAGGGCGGTCGTCGTCCCCACGCCTAAGGCGGCCAGCCACTGCCGGCGGGTGATCGACGGAACCCCCGTCTCTCGTGTCGCGTGCCTCCCTCGTGGCATCTGTACGTTCGTATGGGGGCGTCGGATTAAACTATTGTGATACCACACCTCACGTCACTCGGTGTCACTGTACGTAGATACTCGGCGCAAGGCCAGGGTCGGACCGGGACGACTACTCGCCGACGACGGCGTACACGCGGCCGGTCTGATCGGCGACGAACACCGCGCCGTGGCCGACCGCCGGGGGCGCGTCCAGCCACCGGCCGATACGGCGCCGAAACCGGACCGACCCGTCGGCGGCGTCGAACGCCGAGAGCGTCCCGCCGTGGTCGGCCGCGTACACCGTCGAATCGGACCCGCCTGCAACCGCCGGCGTTCCGCGTACGGGGCCGCGGGCGTCGGCGCGCCACGAGACCGAACCGTCCGCCCGATCGAGCGCGACCACCTCGGACGCCCCGGTCCCGACGACGACGCGGGCGTCGGTCACCGCCGTCCCGCCGGCGACGTCTGCGTCCAGCGGGCGATCCCATACCGGGTCGCCGTCGGTCGTGTGCGCCGAGATCCGGCCCCCGTCGCCGGCGACGAAGGCGGTTTCGTCGACCACGGTCGGCCCCGCCCCGCTGCCGACGTCGAGAGCGGTCTCCCAGTCGATCCGATTCTGTCTCTCCGCGTCGATGTCGATGCCGACCAGCCACCCGCCCGCGGTCACCGCGAACAGCCGACCGTCCCTCACGGCGGGGGCACCGTCGACGACCCCGCCGAGCGACACGCGGAAGCGCTCGCTCCCGTCGCGGGGGTCGACGGCGACGACGCCCCCGGCGGTCCCGACGTAGGCACCCCCGCCGGCGTACGTCACCGGCGACCGAATCTCGGCGTCGAGCGTCGTCGTCCACGCGGGTGCCGCCCGCGGGAAGTCGATGTGAGGTGTCGCCGTCGCCGTCGGCTCGTCCGGCCCGGGGGTGGGGGTCGGAGCGGGTGTGGGGCCGAGACCGTCCGTGGGTGAGTCGCCGTACTCGACGGTCCGCACGCGGAAGAGCGACCCGTCGACGCCGCCGCCGAGGAGGGTCTCTGCCGGCGCAGCCCCCTCGGTCGACTCCCCCGCGGTCCGGGTTCCGTCCCCGAACAGGAGGTCGCCGTCGGCGGTGCCGGTCGGGGGGTCCTCGTCCGGGAGGTCGCGGCCGTCGAGTACTGCGGGCGTGACGCCCCTGGTCGCCGCCCCGCCCGAGAGCGGGAACTCGGTCCCTTCGGTCGCCAGCAGGTCGTAGGTGCCGCCGTCGCGGCTTCCACCCGCGACGGTCCTCGGCCCCACCACCGGCCCGGGCATCCGGGTCGGGCGGAACGGAAACCGCCACACCTGCTCGCCGCCGCCGACGTCGAGCGCCGAGAGCGTGCCGTACCGATCGCCGGCGTACACCCGGCCGTCGGCTACCCGGACGTCGAACTCGACGCCCGCATCGGTCTCGGCGCGCCACCGTGTTCGGCCGGTGTCCCGATCGACAGCGGCGACGCCGTCCTCGGTGCCGACCACGACGAGGTCCTTGGCGAGGACCGGGTTCGTCCCCCCGCCGGCGTTCGACCGCCACGCGACCGAGCCGCCGGGATCGAGTTTCGCCGGGCCCTCGCCGAGGATCACCACGTAGACGCCGTCGGCGGCCGCGGTCGGTCCGCGCGTCACCCACTCGCCGACGGGTACGCGCCACCGCCTCCCGCCGTCGGCGGCGTCGACCGCGTGGACCCGGCCGCGGTTCGTCCCCGCGTAGACGACGCCGTCGCGGACGGCCGGCGGCGCGGTCGGTTCGCCGTCGAGGCCGACCTCCCAGCCGATCTCCCCGGATTCGACGTCGACGGCGGCGATCACGCCCGGCCGGTCGCCGTCGTCGGGTTCCCACCGCCGAGCGGTGACGTAGGCGGTGCCGTCGGCGACGACCGGCGGGTGTGCGCGGCTCGGCGCGCCGGCCTGCCAGCGTACGGTGCCCGACCCGAGGTCGACCCCGACGACCCCGCCGGAGAAGGTTCCGACGAGAGCCCTGTCGCCAGCGACCGTCGGGGTGTCGAAGCCGTCCGCCGGCAACTCGACCGACCGGACCCGGTCGCCGCTCGACGCGTCGAGGACGACGAGCGCGTCGCCGACGGGGACCACCACGCGGCCGGCGCCGACCGCGGGCGGAAACCGGGCCTCGGGCAGCTCCGTCAGCCACTTCCGTGTGCCGTCGGGGCCGACGGCGGCGACCCGGCCGTCCTCGCCGGCGACGTACACCCGCTCGCCCGGGGTCGCGGTTCCGGTGGCCTGCGCGACGGTCGCGCCCACGGCGCCGGCGCTCGTCACGCTCCACCGGAGGCTCGGGTCGTCGGTCGGGCCCGAGGCCGCGACGACGCCAGTGTTGCCCGCGTCGGCGCGGGCCTGCGGCCACGGGCCAACCGTTTCCGGGACAGGGCCGCGGTCCTCGCTCGCGTCAGTCGTTGGGTTCGACGTGTCGGTGTTCGTCCTGTCGCGCCCGTTCCTGCCGCCACACCCGGCGACCGAACCGAGGGCCGCGAGGCCGCCGAGCGCGGCCAGGAGTCGGCGGCGGGTCGGCCGCGCGGCCGACGCGTCGGTGTCGGTCGCGCAGGCGCTGTCGCGTCTCGGGGAGCGGTCGGTGACGGTCGATTCGGAGGGCTGATCGGGGGTTGGAGGGCGGGACACGTCCTCACCTGTCGGGGTATCAGGTAAATGCTTCGTGGTCAGCGCCGACCGCGTCCCGTCGGTCGGTTACTCCAGCAGTTCCTTCGTTTTCCGATGTCGCGCCCGGAACATCGGCTCGAAGCCGACGACCGCGAGCGGTGACGCCCGCCGGCCCACGCCGCCGCCCGGGAGTTCGTACTCGACCTCGTCGTCGACGATCGTCTCCTCGCCGTCGGCGACGAACCGGTGGGTGTGGATCCACGTCGCGAAGGGGCCACCCCGCATCTCGTCGCGGAACGTTGCGGTGTCGCCGTCGAACTCCCGGTCGAGGATGACAGAGGTCCACGACTGCCGGGGGGCGACCCCGAGCGGCCGCATCGACAGCTGGATCTCGGCGCCCGTCTCCAGGACTTCCGGGTCGGGTTCGCCGTCGGGCCCCGTCACCGACTCCACCCGGAGGTTCATCCAGTCGGGCGTCAGCGCCTCCAGTCCCGAGATCCGGGAGTGAAACTCCCACACCTCCTCGAGCGGCGCGGCGACGCGGGTCAGCCGCGAGTAGGTAGCCATACCGGCGGGAGGAACCCCCGCGATAAAAGGCGTGTGGGCGGGCCGACGCCGGGGGGACCCGACCCCCTTCGCAGCCGGCCGCTACAGCCGGATCCGTTCGACGGTCGTCCCGGCCGCCGCGAGGTCCTCGTGGGTTGCGGCCGCAACGGTGATCGGGGACTCGCCGTGGTCGAAGGGGAGCGACACCTCGAAGGAGTCCTCCTCGAGCGTCAGGAACACCGACTCCGAGGCGGTCCCCACCGCGACGGTTGCGGCGTCGGTCGACCCCGCGACCACGAGCTGATCACCCTCGAACCGGGTTTCGACCCGGAGCGCCGGCCCGGGCGGGCGGTCGGATTCGACGTACCGATCCCGGAGGACGGCGGGCGTCTCGACCGGGGCGCCGGCGTCGACGCCGTGTGCCAGCCGGACGTACTGCGCCATCGACCACGCCAGCGGCGTAGCGGCGCCGGTGCCCTCGCCGAACTCCCAGTTGAAGTCGGTGGTGTGTTCGCGGTCCCAGACCTGCTCGGGGAGCATCCGCCCGGAGTTCGCAAAGCCCGCCATCGTCTCGAGCATCCGGTCGGGCGCGAGGTCGCCGGAGTCGGTGCCGTACACCAGTTCGTACTCGCCGCGTTCGCCGGTGAAGATCGGCCACAGCCGACCCTTGCCCTTGGATTCGACCGACCACGGCGCCCCCTCCGCGACGACGGCACGCTCGCCGTAGCCGTCGCCGTTGTACCGGTAGAAAGCCGGCCCGTGCGGCGTGTCGACCCGAAGGGTGGCGTCGACCTCCGCGACCGAGTTGCGGACGGTCCCGTCGTCGGCGGGCTTGATTCCCAGCCGGACGAGCTCTAAGAACCCCGCGTCGATGATCTCCCGCTCGTCGAGCGTCGGCCCGTCGTTGGCCAGCGTGCGGAGGTGGCCAGCGTCGGGGTCGCCGTCCCGGGTCACGCGGACGTAGTACGGCGTGTTGGTGTGGCGGGCGGTGCCGGTGGTGGTGGCGGTCCACTCCTCGACCCGGTCGGCCCACTCGTCGGCCAGCGCCTGCCAGAGCAGGGCGTCGGCGTCGTGTCCCTCCTCGGTTGCGATGTCGGCCGCACACCCCAGTCCGGCGATTTCGGCGGCGATCGACGACGGGGAGTAGCCCGCCTCCTCCTCCCACCGCTCCTGGGCGGTCTCGGGGCCGTTTCGTGCGACGTACTCGGCCGAGCGCCTGACGTTGCGGTAGCCGTAGCTGACGTCATCGAAGTCGACGCCGCGCTGCCGGAGCGTCCACGCCATCACCTGTGGGAACGAGATGTTGTCCATCTGTTCGCCGCCCCAGCGCGTCCGTCCGTTCAGGTAGGTGTTCTGCGGAATGAACCCGTCGTCGTCCTGTTGATACTCGTAGATGTACTCCAGCGCCTTGACGCCGATGTCGACGTCGCCGGCCGCCTCGAAGGCAGTGACCACCTGGTAGAGGTCGCGTGACCACACGAAGTTGTAGCCGTAGCCGCGGGCCTCCTCCGCGGAGACGGCCTCCCCCCACGGGACCGACGGGGAGGCGATCCCGGCGCCGATGAACGTCTTGTCCTCGACCGCGCGGAGACACATCAGTGCGGTCTTGTACTGCTTCCGGAGGGCGTCGTCGTCGCGGACCGACGCCGGCAGCGTCCGGCCGCCGAGGAATCCCTCCCAGAAGTCGCGGTAGGCCGCCCGCGCCGTCTCGTACCCCCGGCTGAGCGCGCCGGCAGCCTCGCCGAGCGCCGCCGCGGTGTCGGCGTTCTCCGCGAACCCGACGGCGACGGTGTCGGAAACGCGCGTCCCGGAGCCCAGCCGGCCGACGAGCACGACGGTCTCGTCGTCGACGCTGGGTTCGGGTTTCGGCGGGTTTCCGGCCTCGAACAGCTCCCCGAGGAACTCCGAGCCCCCGACCCCGACGGTCGCCCACTCGAACCCCCCGGGCGGCGACATCGCGGCCGCAACGGAGTACTCCTCGCCGTCCTCGTCGATGAGGAGGGGCTCGGTGGCGCCCGCCTGATCGTACGCCTCGGCGTCGCGGGCGACGAGCTGGTAGCCGTTCGAGCCCTCCAGCCTGATCCCCCGGTCCGTGGCGCCGCTGTTCGTGAGCGCCATATCCGCCACCACGTACACGTCGTACTCGTTGCCGTCGGGCGCGTCGAAGTCGACGCTCGCAAGCAGCGTGTCGTGTTCGGGGTCGGTCGTGTACTCCGCGGTCAGCGTCCACTCGTGGCCCCGGCCGTCGCCGGTCTCGGTGACGACGTGGCGGAACAACAGGGCCTCCTCCTCGACGATCTCCGCGCGTCGGTCGATGGTGTCGGCGTCGTCGTCCCGGCGCGTCTCGTTGTGCGTCCGGGCGGTGTAGGTTGCGTCCGTTCCCGCGTCGACGACGAGGAAATCGAGCGTCCGAAGGTTCATCAGGTCGACCCGCGGGAACCGGACCTCGGTCAGCGACCCCTCGGTGAGGGTGAACCACACCCGCGAGGGGTCCGCCGAGTCGTGGTCGGCGACCGTTCCGATCCCGTACTTCTCGCCGGTGGTCCAGTTCGGGCGGGCACTCGGCCCCGAGGGGGCGGTCTTCGGCGCGGGCAGGGCGTCCGCCGCCGCGAGGGTGCCGGTGAGGCGGAGTCGCATCGCGTGGGACCACGCCAGCGGCGTCGCGCTGTCGGGCGTTCCGTCGTCGAAGATCTGCTCGGCGAGGTAGCCGGCGTCGGTGGCGAACGGCCCCGACAGGCTCAGCCGGTCGTACAGGTCGGTCGCCCGTGCGAGGAACGCCTCCGCGTCGGCGTCCCTGTCGTGGGAGTCCAGGATCGCGGCGAACTCCGCGGCGGCGTGGGCGCCCCACGCCGTCGAGACCGACCACAGCTTCTCGCCGTCCTGGTCGGCCGATCGCCAGGAGTCGTCCTCGAACCGGACCAGGCCCGCGACGCCGTCCTCGCCCGCGATCGGTTCGCGGTAGAGCCCTTCGAGGGTGGTATCCAGATGCCTCTCGAGCCGCGAGATCGCCGCGTTCGGGAGCCCCTGGAGCCGGTCGTACGCCGCAAACGCCTCCACCAGGGCGAACGTCCCCGAGTCGAGCCGCGAGTCCAACTCCCCGCCGTGGGACCGGAGCGCGTACACGTCGCGGTCGTCGTCCCACAGTCGGTCGAGCCCCTCGAAGACGGCGTCGGCCCGGGATTCGGCGCGATCCGCGAGGTTGGCGTCGACCGGCGCGGCGGCGACGGTGGCGTACGCCTGCAGGAACGTGGCCGTGGTGTGGGTGAACCGGCCGATCATGTTCTCCCAGAGGTTCTGACAGGGCTCGGGGAGCCCGTCGCGTTCGAGGGAGTCATCGAGGGCGTCGACGCCGGCCCGAATCGACCGCCTGATCCGTCCGGTCAGCGCCGGCGACAGGTCCGGCTCGTGTTCGGCAAGCAACGTCGCGAGGAAGGAGACGACGCTCGCGGTCTGGTCGGCCTGGTACTCCACGCCGTCCGTGCCCTCGATCCGGGCGTTCGCCCACCCCGGAGCCAACGAACCGTCGATGGCCCACACGCGGTGGGGCCACGACCCGTCGTCGAGCTGCGTCCCGCAGAAGAACGTCGCGAGTGCGGATAGTTCGGACTGCGAGTCCAGGCCCAGCAGCTCGTCGCTCCGGAGCAGGTGTCGGGCGCATTCGGCCTCGTCACGGAACCACGTGTAGCCGTACCCGCCGGAGTGCGTGTAGAAGGGGTCGAACTCGGGGGCGGCGACGTGCGCGCCGGAGGGCGCGGTCAAAAGCGACAGCACGCGGAGATCCGCCCGCACGGTCCGCTTTCGCGGGGCGCTCTCCGGGACGACGACCTCCGCGCGCTCCCGGGCGGCGGCCCGGATGTCGTCGGCGGAGGCGTGCGACAGCGCACAGTGTCGGAGGTCCGAAAGCGCCTCCTCCCGTTCGACCTCCCCGTGATCGGACAGCTGGGTGACGAGCGTCGTGCGGGCGCCGCGACCCTCCCGTTCCAGGGGCGCGGAGACGATGATGTCGCCGCTGAGGTGGGTGTCCTCGTAGCGGTCGAGGGCGGCCTCCCGCGGGAGGTCGAACGCATCGTCGGAGAGGAGTTCGTCGAACCGTTCGGGGACCTGCGCGCGCACGTCGTCGAGGCCGGTCGAGGCGGTGACGTAGTCGTGTTCGGTCCGGTGGAACACCTCGACGGCCTGGGTGTCGGAGGGCCCGCCGGAGTCGTGGATGAGCCGACCGACCCTCGTTTCGCGACCCTCGGGGGCGAACGTCAGGAAGGCAGTCAGGTGGGCGTCGGTCGGGATCGCGCCACGGAGTTCGACGTGGGTGACGTGGGCCCGTCCGAGCGTGAGGTCGTACTGGTGGATGGTGTACGATCCCGCGTTGTACTCGGTTTCGACGAGGCTCGTCTCCCGGTAGTAGTGCTGGCGGACCGGATCGAGGTCGTCGAACCACCGGGTCTCCCCGCCGGCCTCGATCGCGAACCGCGAGCGGTCGATCCCGTAGAGTCCCGAAAGCGACGAGGAGTAGTCGCGAAGCGCGCCGTCGCCGTTGACGTGGACCAGCCGGTCGCCGTGACCGGAGAACGCGCCCTCGACGGTCGGCAGCTCCCCGGGGAACCGCCCGTCGCGGTCGCGTTTGTATTCGTTCAGAACGGTCCGGAGTCTCATACTCCGCTTCGTGCACGCCGACGCATAAGTATTGACGGAAGCGGACTGCACCGGTCGCGAACGACGGGACGCTTCGGTGAGCGTGGGTTCCAGGGCAAAGACAAAGGCCCAAGGTGTCGTTGGCTCGCCTATGCAACACCCTGGCCCCCCACGCTTTCTCGCGGTCGGTGAGAGCGTCCAGCTCGCCCCGCGGGACCCGGATCCGGATGCGACGTACAACTGGTGGATCCGTAGCGCCCCCGTCGCCAGCACGCTCGAACTCCCGGAGCGAACGCCGGTACTCGAGTTCGAGCCCGACGCGGCCGGGACCTACGAACTGCGGCTCGATGCGCCGGACGGAACCCACTCCCTCACCGTTCGGGCGTTCGGTGACGTCCGCGCTTCCGACCGGGGTCGCGGCGTCAGCGCCGGAAGCGGCGGCGTCGGGCGAGGGAGCCAGCAGGGCAGTCCGGAACCGAGCGACGACGCCCCCGGGTCGGGCTCCGGGCGGGGACGCGCGACCGGGCCCGTGGTGGATCGTCCCCTGCTCCAGCTGCACGGTGCCCTCGAAGGGGAGTACCTGGTCGTACGCGCCGACCCGACGTTCCCGTCCGACGGTCCAAGCGCGGGCGAGGTGGAGTTCCTGATCGACGACCGCGACGACGTCGACCCCGATGCGGTAACGGTTCGGGGCCGGGAGCTTCGGATCCCCGTCGCCGCAGTGGGCGACCGCGTGCGGATCCACGGCGTCGCGGTAGCAGGCGCCTACAGCGTCCCCGATACGGTCGAGTTCACCCGCGTGGCGCTCCCCGACGGCAACGTCGCCGACGCTGGGGTCGGAACGCCCGCCAGCGAGGCCTTCGAGGTCCGGCGCCCGAACGACCCGCCGGGGTGGGCCGGCGACCTCACGTTCTACGAGATCTACGTCCGGGGGTTCGCCGGCGGGGACGTCGATGAGGGGTCCGTCTTCGAGGCCATCGAGGATCGGCTCGACTACCTCGCGGACCTCGGCGTCGACTGCCTGTGGCTGACGCCGGTGCTCGAAAACGACCACGCGCCCCACGGGTACAACATCGTCGACTTCTTCAGCATCGCCGAGGACCTCGGGGAGCGCGAGGACTACGAGGCGTTCGTCGACGCCGCCCACGACAACGGGATGGCGGTGCTTTTCGACCTCGTGATGAACCACTCGGCGCGTGATCACCCCTTCTTCCAGGACGCCTACGGTGACCCCGATTCGGAGTACTACGACTGGTACGACTGGCAGGACAACGGCGACCCGGAGACGTACTTCGGGTGGGAGTACATCGCCAACTGGAACTTCGAGAACCTCTCGGTCCGGCGGCACCTGCTGGACGCGGTCGACACCTGGTCCGAGGTCGCCGACGGCTTCCGGTGCGATATGGCGTGGGCGGTCCCGGGGTCGTTCTGGCAGGAGCTCCGCGAGCGGGTAAAGGCCCGCGACCCCGAGTTCCTGCTGCTCGACGAGACCATCCCCTACGTGCCGGACTTCCACAACGGGATGTTCGACGTCCACTTCGATACGACGCTGTACTTCACGCTCAGACAGGTCGGCCGCGGCGACGTCCCCGCCGAGGCGATCCTCGATGCGATCGACGGCCGCACGGAGATCGGGTTCCCGCCCCACGCGGAGTTTCTGCTCTACGTCGAGAACCACGACGAGACCCGGTACGTCGTCGAGTGCGGCGACGATGCCGCCTTCGCCGCCGCGGGTGCGCTTTTCACCTTGCCGGGGGTCCCGATGATCTACGGCGGCCAGGAGCTCGGCCAGCGCGGCCGCCGGGACGCGCTGGCGTGGGACGACGCCCGCGAGGAGTTCTACAACCACTACGAGCGGCTGGTGGAGCTCCGAAAATCGGTCCCCGAACTCCGCGGCGACGCGACGCTGGTCCGAGTCGACCACGAAAGAGACACCGACCGCGCGGTCGCGTACGCCAGGGAGAGCGACGCCGGGACGGTCGTCTGCGCCCTGAACTTCGCCGGTGAACCGGCCACCCTCCGTATCGACCGCGCGGTCGACCCCACCGACCTGGTCTCCGGCGAGTCGCTCGCGACCGCCAAGGGGCTCGAAGTCGACGACGTCGCGGTCTTCAGGGTCGAATGATGCCGCCACCGGTTGACGGGGGTGGATCGTCCTCGGACGATCCGCGGCTGCTCGAAGGGCGGACCGACGACCTGGTCGCGTGGCACCGCGAGGTCGTCGAAACGCACGACGACGAGTTCGCGGCCGCGAAGGTCCTCGTCCGTCGGCTCGGTGCCCACGTGACCCACGACGGGCACGCACGCGTGGGGTTCTGGACGCCCGAAATCGTGGAGGCCGACGTCCCGCCCTCGGATGTCTATCTCGAAGTGCTCTCGCCGCCGGCGGACCTCGACCCGGGGTCGACCAACACACGGGCGGTCGCGTTCGATCGCACGCTCGTCGCCCTCGAACGTGAAGGAGAGTACCACTGGGGGGTCGTCGCGGGGATGCGCGCGGGAACGCGCGAGACCCTCGGCTCGCTGTACCGGCTGGCGTACGAGACCGATTCGGGGTGGGAGACCGTCCCCGATCCCCTTGCGTACTCGGTCCCGTTCGGCCCGTTCGCCCCCGCGGAGTTCTACGACCGCGATCGGCTCGACGAGACCCGCCCAGACCGTAAGTACTTCGAGACGCTGGGAACCGACGGCGAGAGGGTCGCGACCACGCCCGACGACGGCGTCCCGCGCGTCGACCCCGCGACGAGTATGCTGGAGATCCACCCCGGAACCGCGACCGAGCGTGGGTCGCTTGCCGGGCTGGCTGACCGCTACGGCGCCATCGGCGAGAAGCGCCGCGCCGGCGAGGACCTCGCCGCCTGGGAGCGAAACTTCGTCGGCTACGACGCGATTCAACTGATGCCGGTCGAACCGCTCACGGAGAGCCGCACGGGTCACGACTTCTGGTCGGAGACGGGCCGTGCCGACGGCGAACTGGTTGCGAGAGTCGCCAGACCGGACCAGATCAACTGGGGGTACGACATCGTCGTCTCGGCGTTCTCGGCGCCGAACCCGGCGCTGCTGGAGTCCGGCCGCCCCGACGAACTCGTCGACTTCATCGCCGCCTGTCACGCGCTTCCGGAGCCGATCAAGGTAGTCTTCGACATCGCACTCGGACACGCCGACGACCGCGGGGCGGAACTACTCTCCGACCGCTACGTTCTGGGACCGGGGATGTACGGTAAGCATCTCGACTACACCGAGCCGACCGTCCGGGCCGTGATCCTCGAACTCCAGCGGCGGAAAATGGACTTCGGCGCCGACGGGATCCGCGTCGACGGCGCCCAGGACTTCACGAGCTACGACCCCGAGACCGGCGAGATGTACCACGACGACGACTTCCTCGCGGAGATGGACGCCGTCGTTCAGGAGGTGGCGGGTTCCGAGTACCGACCGTGGATGATCTTCGAGGACGGGCGGCCGTGGCCCCGCGAGGACTGGGAACTCGCCTCTTCCTACCGCGCGCTGATCGAGCAACACCCCCACTCGTTCCAGTGGTCGCCGGTCACGTTCGCCCACAACACCCCGGCGCTCCTGACGTTCTGGGCCACGAAGTGGTGGCGGATCCGGGAGGTCGCCGACTTCGGCGGCCACTGGATCACCGGCGTCGCCAACCACGACACTGTCCGCCGCGGGACACAGGTGGATCCCAATCCCGGTTTCACCCGATCCCCGGTCAACCCGTACCTGGGCGGGACGCCCGTGGAGACGCTCGACGCCGCGTACGACAACGCCGCGGCGACGATGCTCTTCCACGCGTTCCTGCCGGGCGTTCCGATGGACTTTCTCACCGCGAATATGCGGGCGCCGTGGGGGTTCGTCCGCGACACCGACGACGACTACAACGTCAAGGTCGTTGCCAACGAGGTCAACGTCCTCCACTGGCAGGTGCGGGACCGCGACTTCGCCGACGATCGGTTCTTCCCGCGGGTGAAGGCGCTCGGGTTCGACTCCGTCGGGGAGTTGCGCACGTTCACGGCCGGGCTGGAGGCGGCGGTCGGCGTCACCGACTACGACCTCGATATGGTTGCGAGGATGCTCTCGCCGTTCGCACACCCCTTCGAGGACCTCTCCCCGGCCGACCTCGTCGCCTACGCCGACGCTTGGATGGCCGACATCGCCGCGTTCGCGAACCTCGAACACTGGCACGAGAAGCAAGACGAGTCGCGGACCGCCTTCCGCCGGGCGACCCGGGAGTTCCGACAGGATCGGCCGTGGCTCCGTGCAACCCTCCGCGAGGACGAGTACTTCACGTATCGGCATCCCACGGACGGAACGGTCCTCTACTACGGCTACCGGCGCGCGCCGCCCGGGGTCGACGGCGACGAGGAACTCCTCTTTGCGGGCAATATGGAGGGCGTCGCCGTCGACGTCTCGCCGGCAGTCCTGGTCGCTGACGCGCGGGAGGACGACAACGCGCCGTCGATCCCCGAGGAGGGGTGGGAGCCGGCGCTCGTCCCCCCGGACGTCGCCGTCGACGACGGGACGGCCACGCTCGACAACGCACAGGCGATCGTGTGGCGACGGACGCCGTCGACATCCCGCGAGTGAGGTCACTGGGGGGAGGCCTCGTCGATCCGTAAGTCGGGCGACCGTGGCCGTCCGGAACCCACAGATTCGTGTTACTGCGGTCCATAGGCGATTCCAGTGACCGAGTCGTACGTCTGCCCGCACTGCAAGCACGTCGAAGAGCGCACCTACCGGGTCCGGCTCATCGTCCTGACCTGCCCGAACTGCGGGCGCAACGGGCGGTTCCTCAACGGATCGCTCGTGGCCCGTCTCGACGAGATTCCGGAGACGGAGCGGCCCGACGACTGGGGGACGATGCCGCTTGACGCCCGTCTGCAGTGGGCGATCGAGGAGAACGTCCTCGACGTGAGCTTCACCGGGCCGCTGTCCGTCGAATAGGGGGAGGGCGTTCCTGCGACGCCCCGCCGTCGACCACCCGTGCGTCCGTCTCGACCGACACGCCGCCGACGTAGTCGCCGTCGGGACCGACCCACGTTCCCCCGTAGCCACACTCGGCGGTCAGCCGACAGACCCGGGTCTCCGGCGGCCACACCACTTCGACGCCGTCGGCGCCGTTCGCCACCGTGGCCTCCTGCCGGTAGGTGAGGCTGGCCCCGCCGCTCCCGACGAACGTGACCGCGAGGTCGACCTCCGCGCCGCCGTCGGCGAGGGGGACCGACCGACCGGCGGAGCCGCCGTCGTACGCGAGGTTCGTTGCCGCCGCGGTTTCGGGGCCGACCCGCCACGCGACGGTGACCGTCCCGTTCCCGCGCGCCTCGGCGGGCACGGTGTAGCGGGCGAACCCCTCGGGCGTCTCGACGCGGACGCTCACGCTCGCGGCCGACTGCGGAACCCCCACGGTCGTTCGCGCGCGGACCCTCCCCCCGTCGAGAACGCGGAGTCGCCGGAGTTCGGGGTTCACCGGCGTCGCCGCTCCCGTCCAGGTCCCGCGGTAGGTGAACCGGTACGGCGTCCGGTTCGTCGCCGCGAGCACCGCGAGATCACGCTCCGGGCCGCCGTCGGTCGCGTAGACGACATCGCCGTCGAACCCGCCGCCCGAGCGGAGATACTGGAACGGGTGTGCCTGCCAGTCGCCGTACGGGTCGGGGGTGAAGACGACAGCGTCCTCGAAGGACCGCTCCTCGAACGGCTCGTAGGTGGCCGCCAGGTTGTCGGTCCGGAGCGCGTTGGCGTCGTAGGGATCCTCGACCGCGTCCCGTTCTGCGGCCGCGACGAACGGGGCCGAGACCGCAAGGGCGACGAGCACGGCGATCCGCGCGCGGCGGCGGGTCGTGTGCCGCCGGAGTTCCGTGGCGAGGCCCCGACACAGGCCGACCGCGCCCGCGGCGGAGAACACCGCAATCGGGACGAGGACGTCGAAGTGGTAGAACGGACCGAGCAGGTCGATGAGGCCGTTCCGGAGGCCGTTGTGGGTCCCCCAGAAGTACGCCTCGCCGAGGAACACCGCGGGGACGACAGCGAGGAGGAGAGCGGCGACCTCGCCGTCGGCCATCCCGGTCGCGGGCGCGAAGCGGTCGCGGAGGCCGCCGCGGCGCCACGCCCGAAGCCCGGCCGCACCGACGCCGACGGCCGCGAGGGCGGTCCCGATCGGCCCCGCCGCGATCCAGTCGGTGAAGACGTACTCGATCGCCGTCGCGGTCGTCTCCGCGGCGAGTTCCGGGGTGTAGTTCCGCTCGTAGTTGAGGATCTCGTGTGGCCCGAACCCGATCCCGTCGTTCGGGGCGAAGGCGGCGTACGGGAACGTCAGCGGGTCCCCGGTCACGACCGCGTTGTAGCCGAGCGTGACCCCGACGAACGCCGCGCCGGGGACCGCAATCGCGACCGAACGCGCGAGCACGCCCCGGAACCGCTGACTCCGGGCGTGGCGGCGCCACGCGACCGCGAGCGAAACGAGGGTGTGGCCGATGAACGGGATCGCAAACAAAAGTGCCGTGTAGGGGCGACAGAAGAACGCCAGCCCGATCGCGACGCCCGCGGCCGCTCCCCACCGGGGGCTTCCGACGCGGGCGGCACGGACGTACGCGACCGCGAAGGCGACGTTCAGAAGCGTCGCCGGCGCGTACGAGAAGAACGTCGCCGAGGTCATCAGGAACAGCGGCGCGCCGGCCAGCGCGACCACCGCGACCAGCCCGACCCGGCGGTCGAACGCCGCGGCCCCCAGCGCGTAGACGCCGGCGGCGGTTCCGGCAGCGATGCCGCCGAGCGCGAGGTTCCAGTCGCCCAACAGCCGACCGACTGCGAACATCGCCGGCGCGACCGGGGAGTACTTGCTGTACATCCGGACCCCGTCGTCGGTGAAGTCGACGACGAAGAACCACGGGCGGACCGCCTCCCACGGGATCGCTCCGGGCCTGAGGAACAGTTTCCCCTCCAGGAGCATCGCGGCCTGGTAGAGGTAGACGCCCTCGTCGTCGTTGACCGAGTGGTACGGGAAGAGTTCGATCGCGAGCACGTAGACGAGGACGCCGACCGCCGCGACCAGGCCGGCGGCGACGAGGCGTTCGGGGTGGGCACGAACGCCGCGGCGGACGGTTCGGCCGAGGCGTTCGGCCCGGGTCCGGAGCCCTCGTCGCCGCGACACTGTTCAGGTACCGTACCGTGCGTCGTCCTCGGGGCGTTGCTCCCGCGGGAACCACGCCAGTTCGTGGTCGGCGCCGAGTTCGAGGTCCACGGGGCCCGATTCGGGGATGTCTTCGTCGTGGTTGTGCATACACTGGATCGACTCGCCGGTGTCGAGTTCGACCTGATAGAGGAACGTCGGCCCGAGGTAGCGACGGCCGACCACGCGCCCGCAGGCGTCGGCGGGGTCCTCCACCGGCACCACGCTCACGTCGTCGGGGCGAACCAGCAGGTCGATGCGGGTGTGTTCGTACTCCGGTGCGAGCCCGTGGATCTGCTCGCGGGGGAGGACCCCGAGGTCGGTCTCGACGGTGTCGCCGGAGACGTAGCCGGGAACGAAACTCGCGTAGCCGAGGAACGCCGCCACGAACCGGGACTCGGGGTGCTGGAACACCGCCTCGGGCTTGCCGACCTGTTCGATCCGGCCGTCGGTCATCACCGCCACCCGGTCGGAGATCGACAGCGCCTCCTCCTGGTCGTGGGTGACCGAGACCGCGGTCACCCCGGTGCGCTTGATGATCTCTCTGACCTCCTCGCGCATCTCCACGCGGAGGTCGACGTCGAGGTTGGAGAACGGCTCGTCGAGAAGGAGGATGTCGGGTTCCGGCGCCAGCGACCGCGCGAGGGCGACGCGCTGCTGTTGGCCGCCCGAGAGCTGATCGGGGTAGCTTTCGCCCTGCGCTTCGAGGTCGACGAGCTCCAGTAGTTCGTCGACGCGCTCCTCGACCTCGTCGTCGGGGCGGTCCTTCAGCCCGAACGCGACGTTCTCGCGGGCGGTCAGATGTGGGAACAGCGCGAACTCCTGGAACACCACGCCGACGCCGCGGTCCTCCGGAGCCACGAACGTCGACCCCGACATCGACTCGCCGTTGAGGCGGACGACCCCGCCGTCGGGGCGTTCGAGCCCCGCGATCAGCCGGAGCGTGGTGGTCTTCCCGCACCCGGAGGGCCCGAGCAGCGTCAGGATCTCGCCCTCGCGGACGGACAACGACAGCCCCTCGACGACGGTCTCGGTGCCGTAGGACTTCCGGAGGTCGTCCAGTTCCAGGACGACGTCGTCGCCGGGGCGGGAGCTGCCACCCGCGGCCGGCGGCGACCCGTCATCGACGGTGCCTGTGGATTCGCGTTCGATTGGCGCCTCGGTTCGCCCCTCACCGCTTTCGACCGTCGACTGCCCCTTATTTGACATCGTACCCCTCCTGTCTGAGGATCACGAGCATCGACAGCCCCGACACGAAAAGCAAGACGAGTGCCGGGATCGCCGCCTGTCCGAAGTATCCCGATTCATATGCTGTCCAGATGTGCGTGACCAAGGTTGTAAAGCCCGACGGTCTGAGCAGCAGCGTCGCCGGGAGTTCCTTCATCGTCGTCAGGAACACAAGCGCCGCGCCGCCGAACAGTCCGGGGGCCACGAGCGGGAGGGTGACGTACCGGAACGCCCCCGCCGACGTCCGGCCCAGGGTCCGTGCGGCCTCCGGCAGCGAGGGGTCGACCGAGAGGAAGGAGGCCCGCAACGACCCGACCGACTGGGGGAGAAAGCGGATGACGTAGGCGAACACCAGCAGATAGAGCGTCTGATAGATCGGCGCGGCGTAGCTGCTCCCGAAGAACACCAAGGCGAGCCCGAGCACGACCCCCGGGACCGCGTAGCCGACGTAGGAGATCCGCTCGAAGGCGTCGGGGAGCCGGCCCCCGTGGCGGGCCGAGAGGTACGCCACCGGAATCGCGGCGACGACCGCCGCCGCGGCCGCCGCCGCGGAGACGGTCACGGAGTTGAGCGCGAACGACCACTCGAAGACCAGCGCCTGGTTCGTGGTCGTCCCCGTCGCGGCCAGCCACGACACCAGGATGGCGACCGGGACGACCAGCGCCAGGCCGGCGACGAGCGCCACGGGGAGCATCATCGGGTACCGCCACCGGCCGAGCGGGACGGGCGCGCGGGACCGACCTCCTGCCTTGGTTCGCTCCTCGCCGCGGATCCGGGATTCGAGCCACAGGATGAACACCGTGACCGCCACGAGTTGGAGGGACAGAAGCACCGCGGTGTCGCGGCCGAACGTCCCGAACTCGACGAAGATGACCCGGGTGAACACGTCGTAGCGCATGATCTGCGGCGTGCCGAAGTCCGCGAGGACGTACAGCGCCGACAGCAGCGCCCCAGCGGCCACCGCCGGCCGGATCTGCGGGACCGTCACCCGTCGGAACGTCTCCCACCGGTCGTGTTCTAAGGTCCGGGCGGCGTCGATCAGGGTGGTGTCCATCGACTTCAGCGACGCCCGTGCGGTGATGTAGACGTACGGGTAGGTGTAGAGCGTGAGGATCAGGACGGTCCCCTCCAGCCCGTAGATCTCCGGGATCCGTTCAACTCCGAGCGGCGCGAGGAGTCGCTGAAAGCCACCCTGCGGGCCGAACGCCGACACGAACGCGAAGGCGCCGACGTAGCTCGGGATCACGAGCGGCAGCGACACCGCGATCGTCCAAAAGCGGCGGAAGGGGAGGTCGGTCCGGACGGTGAGATACGCCAGCGGCACGCCGATCGCGACGCAGGCTACCGTCGTCAATACGACCAGGACGGCGCTGTTGACGAACACCTCGATCGTCGTCGGACGGGTCAGGAGGGCCGCCGCGGCGTCGAAACCGACGCCGAACCCGGTCCTGATCAGCCACAGGACCGGGAGCAACACGGCCGCGGAGACAGCAGCCGCAGCGATCGACGGCCCCAGCGGGAGCCGGTCTTCCGCCCCGGTGTCGTCGTCGATCGGTTGGTTCTCCGCAGCCATTCTGAGTGTGTCCCGGGCGCCTCAGAGGACACCGGTCTCCCGCAGGAGGGAGATCGTCGCCTCGAGGTCCGCGAGTTGGGAGAGGTCTAGATCCTCGGGTGGGTTCAACTCGTCGATCGGAGGTAGCCGGCCGATCGGCTCGACTTCCGGGATCAGCGGGTACTCGAAGGTGCTGCGCGCGAAGTAGTCCTGGGCTTCCGCCGAGAGGAGGTGCCGGACGAAGTTCGACGCCAGCGTCGAATCGGACGCGGTGTCGAGCACGCAGGCGCCGGCGACGTTGAAGATCGCGCCGGCGTCGTTCCGCGTGAACGCAGTCGAGATGGGCGCATTCGGGCGGCGGGCCAGCACGCGCTGGATGTAGTAGTGGTTCGCGAGGCCGACGAAGATCTCGCCGTCCGCGACCGCGCGGGACACCTGGAACTCGTCGCTGTAGGTGCTCGTACCCAGATCCTGCATTCCGTTGAGCCACTCCCGTGTGGCCTCCTCGCCCTCCAGGATGCGCATCGCCGTGATGAACGCCTGGAACGAGGAGTAGGTCGGCGTCCACCCGACCTCGCCCTCGAAGGCGCCGGTGTCGGGGAACGCCATTATGTCCTGCGGGATATCCGACGCGGAGAACGCGTTCGTGTTGAACGGGACCGACCGCGCCCGGCCGGAGGTGCCGACCCACTCGCCGTCGGGGTCCCGGAAGCTCTCGGGGACGAACTCGAGCACCTCCTCGGGAAGCGACTGCGTCCGACCGCGGTTGGCGAGCGTGCCGAGCGCGCCGGCGTTGACCGAGTAGAACGCGTCGGCGGGGCTGTTCTGGCCTTCGGTCTCGATCTGGCTGACGAGTTCCGCGGCGGTGTTGTAGCGCGGCCGGATCGTCAGATCGGGGTACTGGTCCTCGATGAACTCCAGCAGTTCGCCGACCAGGGCCTCCCCGCGGCCGGAGTAGACCGTGAGTTCGCCCTCGAGGTCCGGCATCTCCTCCATCGTGACGCCGCCGACCTCGCGGTCGCCGAACGGCGAGCGCCCCGAACCGATCTGTTCGGGGTCGCCGTCGCCGGCACTGCCGCCGCCGGTCTCGGTCTCCGTGTCGGTGCCGCCGCCCTCGCCGGGCGTGTTGCAGCCGGCCACGCCGATCACGCCGGCCGCTGCGGCCGCTTGGAGGAACCGTCTGCGCGTCCGCCGCGTGTCGTCTGATTCGTGCATAGTTGTTTTAGGCTTACCTAAATCGTTTATACCTTCCGATACGGGATCAGTCATCGGCGACCGTGGCGTCCGCGGTGGGTTGGTCGGCTGGTGGCGCGACCTTCGAGAGGCACGCCAGCCAGTCCAGCCAGTAGTTCCCGCAGTGGTTGAGGAAGTCGCCGTTGTTCCACTCCGAGAAGTCGCCGTCGGCGAGCGCCTTCGCCATCGCCGTCGCGGCCTCCCGCCACGTGTCGGCGCCCTCGCCCGCGACGTCGACGACCTCCCAGACGTGCTCGTTGAGTTCGAGGCCCGGAACCTCGTTGTTGAGGTCGTCGAAGGTCGGCCGCGGCGCCTTGTTGTGCTCACACAGCGGGTAGCCGGTGAGGACGTCCTTGCCGAGGAGGTCCGCCGCGCGCTTGAGGAACACCCCCGACCAGATGTCGTCGAACCGGCCAACCGACCACTCGTTTTCGTCCATCGGCAGCTGGTAGAACGCGGGGATTACCTCCCGCTCGAACGCGAGGTTCATCGAGCAGACGGTGAGGTACTGGCCCGGCTCGGCCACGAAGTCGCCGTCGAAGTCCGCCTTCTCGGTCCGGGTCTGTGCCTGCCCTTCGAGGTCGCCGTCCATCAGGATCCGGACCGCATCGAGGTCGGGGACGTTCGTCCACAGCCCCTGGGAGGCGACCACGTCGGTCAGGTGTCGCCGGTCGGTCTCGACGGCCTCGTCCATCGCGGAGTATGGGTACCCGCGGGGGTAGAGGCCGTGCTCCTCGTCGTTCTGGTAGAGGACGTTCACCCACCGCTCGTCCGAGCGGACGGACTCGACCTCGTCTGTGCGGTCGAGGTTTTCGAGGTGACGCCCGAAGAAGTCCCACTCGTCGTGTGGGAGGGTATCGTCGTCGATGAAGACGCCGCGCTCGAACTGCGGGTTGGCCCACATATACAGCAGGCCGAAACTGGTCTGAGCGTGGGAGGCTTCCGGGATCAGATGGGAGAAAGCCGGGACGCCCTGTGACTCGAACCACTGTTCGCGCCGGGTGCCGTCGTAGACGGCGCCGTCGACGCCCTCCTCGTCTAACATCCCTTCCATCGCGTCGACGTCGCAGAAGTCCTCCGTGACCAGAAGGACGAACAAACGATCGAGGTCGAAGCCGTGCTCGCGGGCGTTCTCGAAGTACGCCCGCATACACTCGTACTCGCGGATCGTGGGAACCACGACACAGACGTCCTGTTGCATCGGTTCGGATTCTTTAGGCAACCCTAAAAGATCTGTCGCTCCCGGATCGAGGGGTCTCAGGGGCTGTGGGTTCGGAGACGATGCCGGATTTATGACCCGGGGGCGTCGAGTGGGCGTATGGATTCGGGTTGCACGCGGGGCGTGTGCGGCACTGGATCGCCGACGGAACAGGAGCGGACCGGTCGAACCTCGGGGGCGTTGTACTGATGACACTGTCAGTCGGCTTCCTCGGGTACCGGTTCATCGGCACCGCTCACGCGAACGCGCTCGCCCGACTCGGGATGTTCTTCCCGGACGCGCCGACCGTCGAGCGCGACGTGCTCGTGGGACGCGACGAGGCGGCGCTGTCCGACGCCGTCGACCGACTGGGGTTCGACCGGTACGCGACCGACTGGCGAGAGGTCGTCGAGGACGTCGACGTCTTCTACAACCTCGGTCCGAACAACGTCCACGCCGAACCGTCAATCGCGGCGCTGGAGGCGGGGACACACGTTTTCTGTGAGAAACCGCTCGCACACACCGTCGCGGACGCCGAACGGATGGCCGACGCCGCGGCGGCGTCCGACGCCACCGCGGGGGTCGCGTTCAACTACCGGTTCGTCCCCGCCATCCGGTATGCGAAGCGGCTCGTCGACGACGGCGCCCTCGGCGAGATCCGACACGTCCGCGCGAAGTACCTCCAGGACTGGCTGGTCGACCCGACGGCGCCCTGGAGCTGGCGGAACTCCGAGGAGATCGCCGGGTCGGGAGCGCTCGGCGACCTCGGCGCTCACTCGCTGGACCTCGCGCAGTTCCTGCTCGACGATCCCGTCGCACGCGTTTCCGGACACCTGAAGACGTTCGTGGACGAACGCCCCGTTCCCGACGAGGCGGGCGAGGCGCTCGACGCCGAGGGCGAGGAGAGCACCGAGACCCGACCGGTCACCGTAGACGACGCCTACACCGCACAGGTCGAGTTCGACAGCGGCGCGATGGGGCTGTTCGAGGCCTCTCGGTACGCGACCGGACGGAAGAACGCGAACGTGATCGAGATCAACGGCTCGGCGGGGTCGATCAGGTTCGACCTCGAACGCCTGAACGAACTGGAGGTCCACACCGACGACAGCCGCGGGTTCGAGACCGTGATGGTCACCGACCCCGACGACCCGTACGTCGACCGATGGTGGCCGCCCGGTCACGTCCTGGGGTGGGAGCACACGCTGGTTCACGAGAACTACGAGTTCCTCTCTGTGGTGGCCTCCGGGGAGGCACACGCGCCGGACTTCCAGGCAGGGCTGCACGTCCAGCACATCTTGGACGCGGTCGAGCGTAGCAACGACCGGGGCGAGTGGGTAAACGTCCGAGAAGCGTCTAAGCTATAGTAGCGTTTGTAAGTCTTCGCTCACTCGATCGCACGACGGCGTGCGATCGGATGTGCAACCAGTTGCAGACGCTACTATATCAACAGAAGTTATAACTACTATTTCTTACTATATCTCTTGAGACCACCTCAGTTAGGTTCCATAGCCCACTTATTTCGGTTGATATATTTTGTTCCTCTTAAACGTTTGAAAGTATGAATAGCCGCTGTAATTTTGTCGCGGCGCAGGGCAACGTCGAGAAGCAGGTCAGTTCGTCACGCTCGTACTCGGCGTACCGGGGCGACCACAGGAGCTTTTTATTTTGGTGTGGTATTACCGGCGAATGACTACCATCGATCTCGCGCTGGACTGGACCCCGAACACCAATCACACGGGATTCTACGTCGCGAAGGCTGAGGGCTACTACGCCGACAACGGGGTATCGGTGTCGATCCATTCCCCGGCTGAGGACGACTACGAGCGGACGCCCGCAAAGCGGGTCGCCACCGGCGACGCCACGCTCGCGATCGCCCCGTCGGAAAGCGTAATCAGCTACCATACCCACCCGGAGTACCCGTCGTTGACGGCGATCGCGGCGATCGCACAGGTTGACAGGAGCGCGATCGTCGCGCTGGAGGAGAGCGGAATCGACCGCCCTGCGGATCTCGACGGCGCGACCTACGCCTCCTACGACGCCCGGTTCGAGGACCACATCGTGCGGCAACTCGTCAGGAACGACGGCGGCGAGGGCGACATCGAGATCGTCACCCCGCCGAAGCTCGGGATCTGGAACACGCTACTCGACGGCGACGCCGACGCGACGTGGGTGTTTATGCCGTGGGAGGGGCTGCTGGCCGAGCGCGACGACATCGGGCTAACACCCTTCTACCTCGACGAGTACGGGATCCCCTACGGCTACACCCCCGCGCTGCTCGCGCGGCCGACGTCGATCGAGGGCGACAGCGACGAGCTGCGCGCGTTCCTCGCCGCCACCGCACGCGGCTACCGCTTCGCCGCGGAGCACCCTGAAGAGGCCGCGGACATCCTCCAGGAGACGGCCGAGGGGATGGACGTCGACGACCCCGAGTTCCTCCGGGAGAGCCAGCGCCGCCTCGCCGACGCGTATCTCACGCCCGACGGCGAGTGGGGGGTGATGGACCACGATCGGTGGGCCGCGTTCGTGGAGTGGCTGTCCGAGCAAGGCATCCTCACGGACCTCGACGGCGACGAGATCCCGGCGTCGGAGCTGCCCGCGGGGAGCCTCTACACGGACGAACTCCTCGTCCGTCCCGAATAGTCGCGGGCGGGGCCGTCGCTCTCCCGGATCCGACGGGGCCCGAACCCACAAGTCACCCGCGACCGTACGGGAGACGAGATGAATCGGGCACCCCGCGTCGATACCGCGGCGCCTCGCTCGGCGGCCACGGCCGATTCCGACCGGAGCAGCCCGCGGCCCGCGTCGAAATCGCCGTCGGGGACCCGGGGGGCCGCCGTATAGATTATGTCGGACTCGACCGCTGTAGACCTGGGGGATCGGCCGCTGGAGACCGCGATCCCGACGCTCGACGCCGGCGAGTCGGGCACTGTCGTCTGGCACCGCGAGCACCTCCGGATTACGGATCACCCGGTTGTCGCGGCGGCCGCCGAGGCCGACTCCCTCCTCCCGGTGTTCGTGTTCGACCCGTCGTTCTACGGGGCGGACGGACTGGCCTGCGACGCCCGGGTCGGGTTCCTCCACGACTGTCTGGCCGACCTCGACGCCCAGTACCGAACGGCCGCGGACGCCGGACTCACGCTCGCCCACGGCGACCCGGTCGAGGTGCTTGGCCGGTTCCGCGACGCCGGGTGGGACGTCGTAACCGCGGCGACGCCGAGCGGCCGGTACGGGCTGGAGCGCGACCGCCGCGCCCGCTCGGAGGCGGGCGTCTCGTTCGTCGACGGCGACGGCCTCGTCCGCGGGGTCGACCGGCCGCGGGACGGGTGGCGCGAGCACGTCGAGGCCTGGCTGACCGACGATCACCACGTCTGGAACCCCGAGGCGGTCTCGGTCCGGGGGGTCACAACGGGCGTCACGATCGGCGGCATCGAGTCCGCATACGGGGTCGAACCCGCGAAATCGATGGTTCCGGAGGGTGGAACCACCGCTGCGAGGCGGAACCTCGCGGCGTTCGTCGACCGGATCCGCGAGTATCCCGGCAACATCTCCTCGCCGGTCGACGCCCGCGAGGGCACCAGCGGGCTCTCGCCGCATCTCAAGTTCGGCTGTCTCTCCGTCAGGCAGGTCTACCAGTACGTCGCGGCCACCGCGCCGGCTTGTCGAGGCACCGAGACGTTCGTCTCCCGGCTGTTCTGGAACAAACACTACGAGCAGAAACTCGAAGACTGGCCCGAATGGCTCGACACCGCTGTCAACCCGGTTCTCCAGGGGTTCAACGCCGACCGCCGGGACGAGGGGTTGATCGAAGCCTGGAAGGCGGGCGAGACCGGTTACCCGATGGTCGATGCGTCGATGCGGTGTCTCGCCGAAACGGGGTGGCTGAACTTCCGGATGCGCGCGCTGTGCGTGTCGTTCTACTACCACCTGCTCCAACAACCCTGGCAGGAGGGCGCCGACTGGTTCCACCACCACCTTCTCGACTCGGTCGCATCGATCAACTACACGCAATGGCAATCACAGTGCGGGCTGGTCGGTCGACCGACGATGCGGCGCTACAACCCCCGGAAGCAGGTCCGCGATCAGGATCCCGAAGGCGAGTTCATCAGGCGGTGGGTGCCGGAACTGGAACCGCTGCCCGACGAGCACCTCGATCGGCCGGAGCGGACCCCGCTTTCGGTCCAATCCGACTGCGGGGTGATCGTCGGGGAGACGTATCCGCGGCCGGTCGTTGACTACGACGCGGCGCGACAGGAGTTCGGCGAGCGGATCGCCGCGGTGCGGCCGGACGCCGCCGACGCCTTAGGACGCCCCGAGATCGCGGACCGGGCGTCGCTGTCGGGCGGCCGCGACGCGGCGGCGGCGATCGCCCGGAAGCACGGCCGCGGGTCGGTCGACGACGGTTCCGAACCCGAGGCCGCCGAGCAGTCGCGGCTGGACGCCTTCGGCGGGGATGGTGCAGCGTAAGGGGCGCGGGACAGGTTCAACTCAGCACCCGCCCCCGTCGTCGTCGGTCAGCGCGTCCAAGAGCAGCACCGCCTCATCGGTCGACAGCGGATCGTTGGCGTTTCCGCAGTGCGGCGACTGGACGCACGCCGGACAGCCGTCCGCGCAGTCGCACTCGCGGATCATCCGGCGGGTTCGGGCCAGCAGCGTCCCGATCTCGTCGTAGCCGCTCCTCGTCAGCCCGACGCCGCCGGGGTAGCCGTCGTAGATGAAGATCGTCGACCGCTCGGTGTGTGGGTGATACGGCGTCGACAGCCCGCCGATGTCGCCGCGGTCACACAGAAACGACAGCGGAAACAGGGAGATCGCCCCGTGTTCGGCGGCGTGGATCCCGCCGTTGAACCCGTACTCGCCGCCCAGATCCCGCATCGCGACCTCGATCTCCGGCGGGACGGTGAAGTACAAGGCGGTGGTCCGCAGCGTCGTCTCCGGCAGGTCCAGCGTCTCGCGGCCGATGGTCTCGCCGCGCCGCGGGTCGCGCCGCTCGAACCCCGTGATCCGCTTCCGCATCGTCACCTCGGCGAGACGAACGTCGACGTCGGGTCGTCCCGGGAGCGGCTTCGTCTTCGTATCCCCTTCGACGGTGATCGTCTTGTCGTGGCGCACCCGCGTGTAGTAGTCGGCCCACGTCGGCTGGAGGGTGGCCACGTCCCGGTCGAGGTCGAGGTCGACGACCTCGTAGGTAGTGCCCTGGTGGTGGTAGATCGCCCCCGTGTGGGCGTCACGGAGGGCATCCGTGAACGACAGCGACGAGATCACCTCGCCCGAGCGGTCGTCCAGCAGGTCGACCTCGCGGCGCTCGATCGTCCGGAGGCTCATCGCGTGCTGGGGGCTGCCGTCGCCGGCGTGGAGCCACCGGATGCCGGCGTCGGTCTCGCGTCGGTCGAGCCGTCCCTCGTCGGTCAGCGCGGCGACGACATCGGGGAACGACTCCCCGAAATGGGCGTTGTCGCCCGTCTTCAGCCAGTTCTCGGCGGCCGCGGCGGCGACGTGGTCGGGGAGGAGTTCGGGGTTCTCGGGATCGCAGACCGCCCGTTCGGGCTCGCCCGCCCAGAACTCCTCGGGGTTGCGGAGCAGGTACTGGTCGAGTTGGTCCTCGCCGCCGACGAGGATGACGAGGGCCTCGTCGTCGCCGCGGCCCGCACGGCCGGCCTGCTGGAACGCCGACATCCTGGTGCCGGGGTAGCCGTCGATGAGCACCGCGTCGAGTTCGCCGACGTCGACGCCGAGTTCCAGCGCGTTCGTCGACCACACCCCGCGAACCGACCCGTCGTGGAGTCCCGACTCGATCTCTCTGCGCCTATCGTTCCGGAGCGATCCCTGATAGGCCGTCACCGACGCCGCGGCGTCGCCGTGGCCCCGCTCCCGGAGGTCGGCGGCGCTCTCCGTGGCGTACCGCTCGGCGGTCTGCCGGGCGCGGGTGAACGCCAGCGTCTGGAAGCCCCGGGCGACCAGATCGACGAAGAGGTTCTTCGTCTCGACGTGGCTGGAACGCCGGCGGCCACTCCCGCCGGTCGCCTCGCCCGCGTTGCCGCCGGGAGTACCGTCGTTCGCACCCGGCGTGTCGTCGGCAACGTTCGCGCCTGCGGTGTCGCCGCCGTCGTACTCCGGTGGGTTCCACAGCAGCCAGTGTTTCGCGCCCGCGGCGCTCGTGTCCTCGTCGACCAGCCGGAACGTTTCCGGATGCTTCCCGGTGACCCGCGCTGCGTGTTCGACCGGGTTGCCGATGGTAGCCGAACAGCAGACGTACTGGGGGTCGCTACCGAACCGCTCGCAGACGCGGTTGAGCCGGCGGAGAGCGAGCGCGACGTGGCTGCCGAACACGCCGCGGTAGCCGTGGATCTCGTCGATCACGACCGTCTCGAGCGATTTCGCGAGCCACTCCCACAGCCGGTGGGCGTGGGGCAACAGCCCGTAGTGGAGCATATCCGGGTTCGAGAGCACGACCGTCGGCCGTCGGTCCCGGACGTCCCGCTTTTCCGACTTCGACAGCCGGCCGGTGTACTCCGCGACCGACACCCGACTGCCGAAGCCGAGCCCCCGGGCGAGATCCGAGAGCGTCTCCTCTTGGTCCGCGATCAGGGCGTTCTGGGGGCCGAGATACAGCGTCCGGCCGCCGTGGTCCATCGCGCGCTCGAACGCCGGGACCGTGTACGCGAGACTTTTGCCGCTCGCGGTCGGCGTCGCAAGCACGACGTTGTCGCCGTCGCGGACCGCCTCGATCGCGGCCGCCTGGTGGCGGTAGAGGTCGTCGATCCCCCGGTCCGACAGCGCGCCGTCGAGTCTGGATTCGAGGTCGACAGGGGCGGTCTCGGCGTCCCGGCCCGGGACGCGGCGGTGATCGCGGATCTGTCCGGCGTAGTACGGCCGCTCCCGGAGCCAGTCGACGAGTGCGGCGGGCTGGAGGTCCGGATCCACTGTTGTCTTCTCTCGGGACGGTACCGACCTGACGGTTACGGTCCCGCGGCCGCCAGCACGGTTTTGCCCGTCGAGCGCCTCGCTTCGTGTATGGACGGCTACGACGCGGTGCTGATCTACGACGGCGAGTGTCCGTACTGCTCGGTGGCGGCGCGGACCCTCGAGGCCCTCGATCGGATTGGCGCGATCTCGTGGTACGACGGGGCGGCCCAGGCGTTCCTGGACGCGCAGTTCGGCGGGACACCGTTCGCGATGTTCCTGGTCGATCACCGTCGGGGCCGCGTCTACGCCGGCCGATCGGCCGCCGAGGAACTGGCCGACCGTGCGGGCACGCCGGGAATCGTCGGGTCGCTGGTTCGCGACAACTACGACCGGATCGCGAAGGTCGTCGGCGTCGCCAGCGGCCGCGGCCGTGACCCCGACGACTACCACGAGATCTACCCGCTCGACGACGACGCCGCGGGTCGGTTCGAGCGGCTCGTCGCCGCCGCGTCCGAACAACCCGAATCGATCGCCTGACCGATGCCGACGGAGAGCGCGGGCGAGGCTGCCGTCGTACTCGATCCTGACGACATCGCCGACGGGAGCGACCCTCTCGGAGTCGGTGCCGGCGACGCGCCGCCGGGCACGTACGTCCTCGTGTTCCGCGTCGATACCCCGGCCCGGATCGACGTCGGAGCCCTCGGGGGCGTCGAGTTCCCGGCGGGCGCATACGCTTACGTCGGCAGCGCGTTCGGCTCCGGCGGGCTGGGCCGCGTCGACCGCCACCGCCGGGTCGCGGCGGGTTCGCACGCGGTCCGACACTGGCATATCGATTACCTCGGGAGCCACCCCGAAAGCTCGCTGGACTCGGTCGTCGCCGCGCCGGAGGCCGACGTCGAATGTCACCTGTCCCGCCAACTTCGATCGACAGTCGGGGCGGACTCCGGGGACGCCCCCACGCCGGGTTCGGGGTTCGGCGCCTCCGACTGCGACTGCCCGGCCCACCTCATCGCCGGCGCGGACGCGGAGGGACTCCGGGCTGCGGCGGTCGATGCGGTCGCGTCCGTCACCGAAGGGGAGCCGTGAGCCCCACGGTCAGTCGAACAGCCCGGTCGACATATACCGCTCGCCGCCGTCCCAGTAGACCGTGATCACGAGCGGGCGGTCCTCGTCGGCGGCTTCGGGATCCGTGCCGACCGTCCCACCGGGCTCGTCGGGGAGAACGTATCCGTTCGTGTCCGGGCCGCCGTCGACGGCCTCCGGGGCGGCCAGCCGCTCGGCCACCCGCCTGGCCGCCAGGTTCGACGCGCCGGAGGACTGTCCGACCAGAAGCCCCTCCTCGCGGGCGAGTCGGCGGCACTCCGCCTCCGCCGCCTCGATTGTGACGGTCTCGACGTCGTCCAGCAGGTCCGTATCGAGGTTCGGGCTCACGAAGCCGGGTCCCATCCCCTGGAAGTCGTGGGCGCCGGGCTCGCCGCCCGACAGGACCGGGCTCTCCGCGGGCTCGACCGCGACGATCTCCATTCGGGGGAACTCCTCGCGGAGCCGCCGCCCGATCCCCGTGATCGTGCCGCCGGTGCCGACGCCCGCCACGAGGGCGTCGACGGTGCGATCGCCGATCTGATCGAGGATCTCCGGCCCGGTCGTGAGGTAGTGCGCCCGCGGGTTCTCGGGGTTCTCGAACTGCCGGAGCTGGACGGCGCCCGCCTCACGTTCGATCTCGTCGGCGCGCTCTTTCGCGTCGGAGATGTCGCCGGAAACGAGTTCGATGTCGGCGCCGTACGCCCGCATCACCTCCCGGCGCTCCGGCGACTGGGACTCCGGCATCACCACCGTGAGGTCGTAGCCCTTGGCGGCGGCGACGACCGCGAGGCCGATTCCGGTGTTCCCGCTCGTCGGCTCCACGAGGGCGTCGCCGGGTTCGATGGCGCCGTCCCGTTCGGCGGCCTCGACCATCGCCAGGGCGGGACGGTCCTTCGCCGACCCCCCGGGGTTCTTGGATTCGATCTTGGCGGCGACCGTCGCCCCGGGCGGCGACGCCACCCGGACCAGCGGCGATCCGATCGTTTCGAGGACGGAGGCCTTCATCACCCTCGCTTCGTCGGTCCCGCACAAGACGATGACGGCGTCCCCGCCGGCGTGCCGGTATCCGCGAAACCCCCGGTTCGACGCTGACGGTGGCGATACGAGCGGATGGGGACAGGGGTCGGCTACGGAGACGCGTTTCGGGGGTGATAACTCGAGGTCTGTGAGTTTGCACTGCCAGCCGCCGACGGGCGTCAGATCAACTCGAAGACGTGGACGGGCCACTCCGACTCGTAGGACAGGTCGAAGTCCGGATCGATCCCGGCCGCCCGGGGATCCCGGACCTGTAGTTCGACGCGGTCGCCGATGGCGAGGTCCTCTAGCGGCGCGTCCACGCGACCAGTCAGCCGCGCCGAGGAGTCGAGTTCGACCACAGCGACGGTGATCGGCGCCAGCTCCTCGAACGCCGAGGGGGGCTTGGTGACCGAGGTGTACGAGACCACCTCGCCAGTCCGGGGCTGATCTGCGAGCGTGACCGCGCGGCTCCCACAGCCGTAACACGCCGGCCGGGGCGGCAGCAGGTGTGTTCCACACTCCGTACACCGGGCGGCCACCAGCCGGCCCTCGGCCAGCGCGTCGAAGAAGCCGGGGAGGGTGAACGGCGAGTCGGCGGTGATGTCGTCCGGGGCGAGCGGCCCCGTCGGTGACTCGTCCGGATCCCTCGTCGGTGAACTACGCTCGTCGGTCATTGTGCGGTCAGGACGTGAGCCACGGTGTGGGCGTCGGCGACGCCACCCTCGTTGATGAGCAGTGCGGTCTCGGGGGCGGCCACCTGTCGGTCGCCGGCGCGTCCGGTGAGCTGTTCGTAGGCCTCGACCGCCTGCAGCAGCCCGGTCGCTCCGATCGGGTGCCCGCGGGCCTTCAACCCGCCGCTGGTGTTGATCCGGACGTCAGTCCAGCCGGCCGACCGCTCGGCGGGCTCCGCGACGGTCTCGATTCCACAGCCCTTGGGGGCGAACTCGGCGGCCTCGGCTAAGAGTGCCTCACAGACGGTGAAGGCGTCGTGGACCTCGGCGACGTCGATGTCGGCCGCGTCCACGCCGGCGTCGTCGTAGGCGGTCGAGGCGGCCACGTTGGCCCCCTCGACGAAGGTCAGGTCGCGTTCCGCGACGGCGAGGTTGTTGGCCGCAGACCCGACCCCCGCAACCCGGACCGCGTCGGAACGGCGCTGTAAGTCGGCCGCCACCTCGTCGTTCGCAACGACGACGGCGGCAGCCCCGTCGGTCACCGGCGCGCAGTCGTACAGCTTCAGCGGCGGAGCGACCTCCGGGGCGTCCATCACGGTCTCGATGTCGACCGCCTGCTGGAACATCGCCCGGGGGTTGGCCGCCGCGTTCCGGTGGTTCTTCACCGCGATCCGACCCAGATCCCGTTCCGTCGCCTCGGTCTCGTGAAGGTAGCGCCGCGCGAGCAGGGCGTAGGTAGCGGGCGCGGTGATCCCGGAGCGCTGCTCTAAGGCCCGCTCGAAGGCGGCGCCCAGCGCGTTCGTGGCCCCTTCGGTCCCGCCAGCGGTCATCTTCTCGACGCCACACGCGAGTACGGCGTCGTGGACGCCCGCCCGAACGTCCCGGACGGCGTTCTTGAGTGCGAGCGCACCGGCGGCCGCACACGCCTCGACGCGCTCCGCGGGGACGTTCCGCAATCCGGCCCACTCGGCCAGCAGCGTCCCCTGCATGATCTGGTTTTCGTAGCGTTCGGACTGGGCGCCGACGTACAGTCCGTCGACGACGTCGGCCGGGTCGGGCAGGTCCTCGAACGCCTCGGCCAAGGCGGTCGAGAACAGATCGCGGCCGGGCAGGTCCGTCTTCCCCAGCGGGGAGGAGCCGACCGCAACGAGATGGGCTGTGGACATCCTCTTGGGGGAGAGGACTGCCGGTATTAACAATTTTGTCGCCGAGCTGTCAGACGAGGGTACTGACCGTGCTCCCCCCGGGGTCGGGGTCCGGGTTTGCGGAAGGGCTCTTACCGAAGACGGCGAAACACCGATATCTATTTTGGAGTTGGGAGGTGTGGCTGTGCAAGATAGAGCGCGCGAGTCGGTCACAGGCGGAGAAGGATCAACTATCGGATCAATATCACCGATTAGAGCTCATCGGCATACTGCCGGCTGGTCAAAACGGCGTACCCGCTGAGAACGAGAACGATCGCAGTGTATCCGGACCAGTAAGTTACCTCAGCACTCGGACTGATGATCAACATCGGGTATATCAGACCAGCGAGTACAGTAACGGCGGCGACGACAAGTACTACTCTGCCGACTACTCGTGAGAGCGCCTCCGCGTCGGTGGGTGCACCGCCCCGATATCCGGCAATCAGATGAACGTCGCCACGGTATCGGATCCGGTAGCCAAGCCAACCGATGAAGACTCCTGTCAGTACCGTTACTGCTGTCACGACCGCGGTGTTCGTGCTGATTCCAGCAACCATATTGCCCTGTTCAACCGTCACACAATCTACTCTACTTCGCTGATGGTCGTCTCTAATCCCATATCTGGATGAAAGACGTCTTCGACCGAACACTCGAAAAAGTGTGCGAGTTTGAATATCAGCTCCGCCGATGGATCGTAGCGATTCCGTTCGATAGCGTTTATGGTCTGGCGGGTCACCTCCACCTGGTCTGCGAGGGCCCGCTGAGTGAGGCTGTGTTGCTTCCGCAACTTCTCAAGTGAGTTTTCCACCGTACTCACCTCCGTTGACCGATAACAACCACGAACGCGCCGTAGGTCAGGAACAGCACTGCAACGAACAGCGCAATCGCGGAACTCCACGGCTGCCATTCGAATAGATCGAGCCCCCATGCGACAGTCAGGGCCGGAAACACGACTGCCGACGCCAAGCCGAAGACTGTCAGCGTCCGGCTGGCTGCCTCCTTCGATGTCGTCTCGTCACGCTCGTCGAAAACGGGGGAATCTGTCCGTAACAGCGAGACAGCGGTAGCGATCATCGCAAGCCCGTACGCGCCCACGCCGACGAGGGGGCGACCGACGACTGTGAATCCTGCAAGCGCGAGCCCCCCAAGAACGACAGCGAGACCGAACAGCCGACGAACGCCAGTCGGACTCAACAGTAAATGAGTCATACCGGGTGGGTGCGGAGCCACTGGCCTATCGCCACGGCCCCGTAGACCGTGTAGAGACCAGCCACGCTGAAAGCGACGCCGGCGGCCAGCGGCGTCCAAGTAAAGTATCCCACGCCCGCCGCAAGAACGAGCCCCGGGAACACGATCCCTGAAGCGATGCCAACCAGCGCGAGAGTCGTATCCCCGGCCGCCCACGCGTGGACCCCTTGAGCCGGGTCAACGGCCTCCTCTCCGGTGACGAAGAGACCGGCTCCAACTGTGACGACCAGGAGGGCGTAGCCGCTGACCGCGATGAAGGGACGGCTTTGTGAGAGAAGCGCTAAGAAGAGGGCTGCAAAACCGAATAGCAGACCACCGGCGAGTTGTGCTGTCGAACCGCGGGGAACTCGTTCGCTCATCCTTGTGATCACTATGTCAAACGCGTTTGTCGTAAAACGCGTTTTACAGTCAAACGTCTTTTACACAGTCAAATAAGTTTTACGCCCCGGCGTTCTTCGGATTCCGGTCACCCAATATCAGGACTCACCGGTTCGGAATCTTCGAAGTTAGGTGGTGGCGAATAGCTGAAGGAGTCGTCGTGTTCTATGAGTCGGTGTACCGCCGGTACCCGGGGTCAGACTGCCACGCGCTGCTCGTGCGGCCCTGCTTGATACGTTGATTTCTGCCGGAGCATCGGGAAAAACAAAGTCGTTTCGTGTGTGGATGACAACCAGAATTGAACTCCCAATGGAGCCTGTTACATCTCTCTATGCCTCGCAGTTGTACGCCAGTTCGTTCACACTGGTGTGCTGTATAGACGCCCCGTATCGATCACGGCGCTACTGACGGAGACCGAGTAGTTGGTGAGGCAGTTGCTGCATACGGGGCGCACATCAGTCACTCACCTTTTCTACACCGGTGATGTCAAACCGAGCGCCGCCCTCCGTGCTCTCGGTCACGCGTACCTCCCAGCCGTGCGCCTTCGCAATCTGCTCGACGATCCGTAGGCCAAACCCGGTTCCATCGTCTGCGGTCGAATATCCGGCTTCGAAAATCTCGTCTCGGGCGCTCGCAGGGATTCCAGAGCCCGTATCTGCCACGTAGAAGCCATCCTCCATCGCATTGATGCGGACAGTAACGTCGTCATCCCCGTGTTCCACGGCATTCCGATAGAGGTTCTCGAATAGTTCTCGGAGCTGACCCCGGTCGGCCTCAATGATCTCTGACTCGTCAACGTTGAGTGTCGCGTGGGCTGTCTCCGTGGTCTGCCAGCTTTGCTTCGCCACCTCTGCGAGATCAACAGGTTCGCTCTCATCTACCTGATCGCCCTCTCGTGCCAGCGTCAGCAGGTCGTCGATGAGGGCCTGACTCCGCTCGATCGCATCAACTGCCTTGGCGAGGTGGCCGTTCTCATCACCGCCTCCTGCCAGTTCAAGATGGCCCTCGGCCACGCCGAGTGGGTTCCGCAAGTCGTGGCTGACGATACTGGCGAACTCCTCCAAGCGCTCGTTCTGCGCCTCCAGTTCCTGTTCGTACTGCTTGTGCTCGGTGATGTCCCGAAGCACGCCGACCGACCCGTCGAATTCCTCACCATCGTACGGGAGGACACCCATATGATCCTCACAGACGATCGGGTCACCCGCACGGGGCTGTATCGTTACTTCGAACGTGACCGTCTCCGGCCCGTCGCTCGACAGCAACCGACCCAGGTGGTGCTCTGCCCGTTCGACGGAGTTGCCGTCTTTGATCAACGACGGCGTGTTTCCGATAATCGTCTCCGTGTCGTAGCCGACTAACTCCGTGAACTCCTCGTTGACGTACCTGAACCGCCCGTCTTCGTCAACTACGTACACCGCGTCACTGAGTGCTTCGATAACCGTCTCGTACTCCTGTAGTTCTCGTTTGCGCCGCTCGCGCTCGGTGACGTCCTGAAACTTCGAGAAGACCGACTCGACGGTTCCGTCGGCATCAGTCACTGCGCGGTTGTGCCACTCGCAGATCAGCGTCTCGCCGTCCTTCCGGACGTTGTCGTTGATTACTCGGCGCCCGCCGTCGGCATCAAGCAGACTCTCCACGGCGTCACCGACCCGTTCGCGGTCGTCGTCGGCCACGATCCGTTCCCACGGCTCGCCGTGTAGCTCCGCCTCACTGTAGCCGAGTATCTCTTCGGCACGGTCGTTCATCCGTTCGAACCGGAACTCCTCGTCCCACTGAATCGCCCCGAGCGGTGATTCCTCGAAAAACAGCGACAGTTCCTGTTCGCGTTCTTTCCGTTCAGTGATATCGTGGACAGCACCCCGAAGCGTGGTGACGTCGTTGCCATCGGTTGTTGGCGTTATAGTCACATCCACGAGCCGTTCGTCGTCGTCCAGCGTCTGGAGACGCCACGTGCCACGCGTCTGTTCGCCGGTCTCGACTGCTCGGGTAACGGTCTGTCGAACATCCGCCTGATCGTCCGGATGGTAGAGTTCGATCGCTTCTTCCAAACAGAGGTGAGCGTCCTCGGGTAAGCCGACGAGTCGGCGAGTGCCGTCAGTCAGTAGAAGATCCCCAGCATCAACGTCAATCTCGAATCCCCCGGTATCGCCGGCGAACTCCGTCAACCGCATCAGTTGCTCCTGTCTGTCGGCACGCTTGGACTCGCGTCGTGCGTCGACGGCGTTGCGGATCCGGTTGGCGAGCAGTTCGTACTGTTCGGTGCCGCTCTTCTTTTGGAGGTAGTCGGTGACGCCGGCGGAGATGGCGTCGCTGGCGACCTCCTCGCTTCCCTTCCCGGTAAACAGTATGAACGGAAGATCGGGGTAGTCCTCCCGAACGGCCTGCAGGAACTCCAGGCCATCCATACCGGGCATATTGTAATCCGAGACAATGCAGTCAGGTGGGCGGTCACCGAGGTGCTGCAGTCCCTCATCAGCACTGGTGGCCGTCTCAACGCTGAACTGATCGTCCTCGCGTTCGAGAAAGGTTGCCGTCAGATCAGTAATCGAAGGCTCCTCGTCGACGTGGAGGATTCGAATCTCTCGTTGCGCGCTGAGTCGCATTGCCTATTTTATGTGAGTATAATGGAAAAAAAGCTTGCGGGAGAATCAGAACGGGAACCGGCCGTCTCAGACCTCAGCGACCGGTTCAGAACTGACTGGGTGAAATTACTGACTCGCTGGTACTGATACTGTTGGCTATAACTACGTGAAGATTTTCGACACCCCGGGGTGTCGAAATCCTTCACGTGACTATAGCCGACGGTATGACTCCACCCTCTATATCCTGCACGTCATCTCGTGACGATATCACTAACCCGATGGTTGTTTCAGTAGCTCGGTAAGAGCCTGCGGAAGAATTTTATGGGTCACAGTTGCCTCTTGGCGTAGTATGCACCGACCGATGACGACACTCGACTTCCTCGATCGGGGAGTCGACGTCTACGGCGACGCCGTCGGCGTCGTCGCTCACGACGGCACCGAGTACACCTACGCCGAGTTCGGCGAACGTGTCGACCGCGCGGCCGCCGCGCTCTCCCAGCTCGGCATCTCGACGGGCGACCGCGTGGCGCTGCTCTCGCCGAACACCCACTGGTTTCTGGAGACGCTGTTCGCGATCAACGCCCTCGGGGCCGTCTCTGCGCCCCTCAACTATCGGCTCATCGCCGAGGACTACGAGTACATCCTCGGCGACTGCGAGGCCCGGGCAGTCGTCGCCGACTTCGAGTACGCCGACAAGATCGAGACGATCCGCGATCGGATCCCGGCCGAGGAGTTCGTCGCCAACCCGGCCGACCGCGTCGACGGCGAGTGGCACGACTACGAGTCGCTCCTGTCCGCGGCCGACCCCGAGGCCGTCGAGCGCCCCGACATCTCCGAGGACGACCCCGCGACGATCAACTACACGAGCGGGACCACCGGCGACCCCAAGGGCGTGGTCCGGACCCACCGCACCGAACACTGGCACGCGCTGATCACCACCCATCACACGGAGGTCGCCGACGACGACGCGTACCTCTGGACGCTGCCGATGTTCCACGTCAACGGGTGGGGGTATCCCTACGTCATCACCGGGGTCGGCGGGACGCACATCTGCCAGCGCCACTTCGATGCGGGAGGCGCCTTCGAGCGGATCCACGGCCGCGACGTGACCTACCTCTGTGGCGCGCCGACGGTGCTCAACCGGATGATCGACTTCTACGAGTCACACGATATCGCCGCGACCGGCGACAAGCCGGTCAGGATCGCGACCGCCGCAAGCCCCCCGCCCGAGGCCACCATCCGGACCGTCGAGGACGAACTCGGCTGGGACATCCTGCACGTCTACGGCCTCACCGAGACGGGGCCGCTGATCACGACCAGCAACTCGCCGCGGCGGATCGAAAGCGATGGCCGGTTTACGATCAAGACCCGGCAGGGCCACGCGATGCTCGGCACCGAACTGCGCGTCGTCGACGAGGACGGCGAGGACGTTCCGCCCGACGACGAGACGATGGGCGAGATCGTCGTCCGCGGGAACCAGGTTATGGACCGCTACTGGAACAAACCCGAACGGACGCGGGAGGCCTTCTCCGGCCGGGTCGAGGGGTGGTTCCACACCGGCGACTTCGCCACCATCGACGAACGCGGGATGGTGGGGATCAAGGACCGCAAGAAGGACGTCATCATCAGCGGCGGCGAGAACATCTCGAGCGTCGAAATCGAGGACGCGCTCTACGACCACCCCGAAATCGAGCGGGTCGCCGTGATCGGCGTCCCCCACGAGAAGTGGGGCGAGACGCCGAAAGCGATCGTCGTGCCCGCCGCCGGCGCCGACCTCACCGAGGAGGGCGTCATCGAGTTCGCCCGCGACAACCTCGCGCACTTCAAATGTCCGACTGTCGTCGAGTTCGTCGACGACTTGCCCGAGACCTCGACCGGAAAGATCCGCAAGGTCGAACTCCGGGAGTCCCACGGCGACCCCGTCGAGTGACGCGGTCCGGTCGGGCCGTCGGCGGCGTTCCACACGGAAGTCGTCGTATGGCCCGGTTTGCCCCGCCCGACGGCGAACGTTCCTCACGAACCCCTCCGCGCCGCCACCGCGGGGTTTACGCCCGGTGACGGCGTACAACCGGGTATGTCCGACTCAGACACCGGAACCGAAGCGACGGCGGGACGATTGGAGACGATGCGGCCGAACCCCGCCTGGAGCGCGGACGCCTACGAGGACGTCGTCGAAGCGCTCTCGGATGAGGGCCTCGTCTTCCGCGTGTGGGGCGGCGACTGGTGTGGCGACTGCCGCGGCCAACTGCCGGACTTCGGGGCCGCGCTCGACGCCGCGGGCGTCCCCGATGACCGGGTTCACCACTACCCCGTCGAGAAGGACGCCGGCGGGAGCAAGACCGGCCCGCTCGTCGAGGAGTACGGGATCGAACTGATCCCGACCGTCGTGGTCGAACGCGACGGCGAGGAGGTCGCCCGGTTCGTCGAGGCGGAGCGCACCCCGATCGCGGTGTACTTGGCCGAGCGGCTCGGCGAGTAGCGCCGGCGGTCTGAACTCCTCGGCCTCGGTCACTCGGAGTCAATCCGAATCGAACGGGAGATCGTCCACGTCGAGGTCGCCCCCGCTGCCCGCCGATCCGTCCGCGGAGGGCCCCTCCCCGCTCTCGAACCACGATAGCGCGTCCGGGACCGAGTGCGACGGCGGCAAACACGCACGGCCCTCGCAGACGTAGACTGTGGGTTCGTCGTCGCGCTCGGTCCGCCCGCGCCAGATCGGCGGCGCCTCGTCGAGCCCGAGCGTGTCGAGCCAGACGTCGAGTCCCGCCTCGGTCGGCGGCCGCGGCGCGAGGACCGCGTCGGGGACGTAGGTCGACGCCAGCGACGCCCGGATCGACTCCGGGAAGCCGGCACCGTCGCTGTCGGTCGTCACCACGACCTCGGTCGATCCGTGCGCCCGCTTGTGGGCCGCAAGCCCCAGCGAGGTGTGTTCGAGCGGCCGGCCGCGGATCCGGTCGGCGTGAGTGTCGAGGACCGCGTCGGCGACGTCCGCAAACTCCGAGGACGGCGAAAAGGCGTCCAGATCCAGGAGGAGCGACGCCGCGACGCCCGCGCTCGACGGCGTCGACTGGTCCTGGAGTTCCTGCGGCCGGGTGACGAGCGCCTCACCGTCTTCGGGAGTCAGATACAGCGTCCGTGCCCCGGCGTCGTAGAACGCCCCGACGATCGTCTCCGCGAGTTCGATGGCGAAGGCGAGGTGGTCGACGTCGCCGGTAGCGCCGTACAGCTCGAGGGCCCCGCGCGCCAGGAACGCGTGGTCGTCGAGGTAGCCGGTCCCCTTCACGTCGCCGCCCTTGTACCGCCGGGAGAGCCGCTTGGTTTCGGGATCCCAGAGGTGCTCCCGTACGAACGACAGGGCATCCGCGGCGAGTTCGACCTGGTCGTCGTCGCCGAGCACGAGCCCCGCCCTGGCGAGGCCCCGGATCGCGAGCCCGTTCCACGACGCGAGGATCTTCTCGTCGCGGGCGGGTCGAACCCGTTCGCTCCGGGCCGCGAACAGCGCCGCGCGGGCGTCGTCGAGCCGCTCGATGATCTCCGATTCCGGGCAGTCGTAATCGTCGGCCAGACTCGGAATCGATGCCGACACCGTGAGCACCGTCTTCCCCTCGAAGTTGCCGGCGTCGATCACCCCGAACCGGTCTTTCGCGATCGCGGCGGTGCGGTCGTCGTCGATCGCGGTGTCGACCGCCTCGGGCGTCCAGACGTAGAACTTCCCCTCCTCGCCCTCGCTTTGGGCGTCGAGGGTGCTGAAGAGGCCGCCCTCGGCGTGGCGGAGTTCCCGGCGGAGGAAGTTGGCGGTCTCGCGCATAATCCGCGCGTATCGGTCCCGGCCGGTCCGCCGGTACGCCGCGGCGTAGAGCGCGAGCAGTTCGCCGTTGTCGTAGAGCATCTTCTCGAAGTGGGGGACCGTCCACTCCCGGTCGGTGGCGTACCGGTGGAACCCCCCGCCGATCTGGTCGTAGACGCCGCCGGCGGCCATCGCGTCCAACGACGCCGTCGCCGCGGGGAGCGCGTCGTCGCTGTCGGTCGCCGCCGACGCCCGGAGCAGAGCGTCGATCCGCCACGGCTGGGGGAACTTCGGGCCGCCGGAGCCGAACCCGCCGTGTTCGCGGTCGGTCGCCCGGATCGCGGCGGTCGCGACGTTCCCCAGAATGTCGGCGCCGACATCCTCGGAACCGTCGGCATCGCCGTCGGTATCCGCCGTCTTGCCCCCGCTCGTCGGCGTCGACTCCAGCCGGTCGCGGAGCGCGTCGGTCCACTGGCCCGCTCTGTTCTCGATCTCCTCCCGATCGGACTCCCACGACGCCGCGAACGACCGGCAAACGTCGAGGAAGCCCGGGACGTTCCCGCGCTTGGGATCCTCGGTCTTCGGGAAGTAGGTCCCGACGTAGAACGGTTTCCCCTCCGGCGTGAGCCACACCGACAGCGGCCACCCGCCGCCGCCGGTCACCAGCCCGCAGATGGTCTGATAGACCCGATCGAGGTCCGGCCGCTCCTCGCGGTCGACCTTGATCGGGACGAACGAGTCGTTGAGCACCGCCGCGACCTCCTCGTCCGCGAAGCTCTCCTCGGCCATCACGTGACACCAGTGACACGCGGCGTAGCCCACCGAGAGGAAGATCGGGCGGTCGGTCTCCCGCGCCGCAGCCAGCGCGGCGTCGTCCCACGGCTGCCAGTGGACCGGGTTGTCGGCGTGCTGACGGAGATAGGGACTGGCCTCCTCGTCCAGCCGGTTCCGCGACAGTGGATCGTCCATACCTCCGGTACGTCGGCAGTACTGAAAAACAGCCGGCTGAGCGCGGCGGTCGGCGACGCTGTCGTCCCCTCGGCCGAACGGCAAGCTTTAGGCTGCGTTGGGAGTGCGTTCCGGGTATGAGTGAGTCCGAGACGGTAGTGCTCGTCGGCGGCGGCGGACGCGAACACGCGATCGCCCGGGCGCTCGCGGCCGACCCGGCGTGTGAGGTGTACGCGTGTGCCAGCAACCGCAATCCGGGGATCGCGGGGCTCGCGGCGGGGTTCGGGACGGTCGAGGAGACGGCCGTCGACGAGGTCGTGGCGTACGCGACCGACGTCGGCGCCGACCTGGCGGTGATCGGCCCGGAGGCCGCCCTCGAAGTCGGCCTCGCCGACGCGCTCGACGACGCCGGGGTGTACACCTTCGGCCCCGGCAGCGAGGCCGCCCGCATCGAGACCGACAAGGCGTTCCAGCGGGAGTTCATGCGGTCGGAGTCGATCCCGGGGTGTCCGGACTTCGCTGTCTTCGACGATATGGACGCGGCCTGCGACTACATCGACGACTACGACGGCGACCTCGCGGTCAAGCCCGCGGGGCTCACCGGCGGGAAGGGCGTCCGCGTGATCGGCGACCAGGTCACACGGCAAGAAGCGAAGGCGTACCTCCGCGACAGCGACTACGGCCGGGTGGTCTTGGAGGAACGGCTGGTCGGCGAGGAGTTCACCGTCCAGGCGTTCGTCGCGAACGGCGAGGTGCGGCCGACGCCCGCCGTCCAGGACCACAAACGCGCCTACGAGGGCGACGAGGGACCCAACACCGGCGGGATGGGAAGCTACAGCGACGCGGCGCCCGAACTCCCGTTTATGACCGCCGGCGACTACGCCGACGCCGTCGACATCCTCGAAGCGACCGTCGACGCCCTCCCCGAATACAAGGGGGTCCTCTACGGGCAGTTCATGCTCACCGCCGACGGGCCGAAAGTGGTCGAATTCAACGCCCGCTTCGGCGACCCCGAGGCGATGAACACGCTTCCCGTCCTCGAAACCTCGTTCCTCGACGTCGTGACCGCCGCCCGCGACGGCGAGGACCTCCCCCGACTGGAGTTCGCGGGCAAGGCGACCGTCTGCAAGTACGCCGTCCCGGAGGGGTATCCGACGGACCCCTCCTCGGGGGCGAAAATTGCCGTCGACGAGGATAGCGTCGGCGAGGCGCTGCTGTTCTACGCAAGCGTCGACGAACGCGAGGACGGCCTCTACACCACCACCTCCCGGTCGTTCGCGGTGGTCGGCGTCGCCGACTCGATCGCCGAGGCGGAGACGCGGGCGGACGACGCCCTCGCGGCCGCCGGCGACGGCCTCCGGGTCCGCCACGACGTCGGCAAGCCCGACCTCGTCGAGCGGCGGATCGAGCACATGGACGCCCTGCGCGGGGAGTGAACCGGCGAACGGAACTCCGGGGAGCCGGGATTGTGGACGACACCGGATCGATCCGCGGCCGGGCGGTATTTTATCCGCCGGGCGAGAACATAGAGCCGTGAGCGACGACGACGGGGGCGAGGGCCCGGCAAACGGCGGAATCGACGACAGCTCCGACGGCGGGAGACACGGCCGCGTGCAGCGCCACCCGACCCCGGGGCGGCGGAACTCGCTGCGGTACTGGACCGACGTCAAGCCGGTGTGGCGGGTGACGCTGAACTACCTCCTGGTGTGGATCGCCCGGATCGCGCCGTCGCTCCGCGTTCGAAGTTGGGTGCTCCGCCGGCTCGGCGCGACCGTCGGCGACGGGGTATCGTGGGGGCTGGAGGCGACTCCGGACGTCTTCTGGCCCGAACTGATCACGCTCGGCGACGACGTCATCGTGGGCTACGACTCGGTGATCCTGTGTCACGAGTTCCTGCAGGACGAGTACCGGACGGGCGAGGTGGTCGTCGGCGACCGCGCGATGATCGGCGCGAAGGCCGTGATCCTCCCGGGCGTCAGGATCGGCGCCGACGCGCAGGTGGCGGCGGACTCCCTCGTGACCCGGGACGTGCCCGCCGGCGCGACCGTCGCCGGCGTCCCGGCAAAGGAGATGGGCGGCGACGACCCCGCGTCGGCCGAGGCGGGACCGGACGGGTCGCCGCCGGACGACCCCGACGCCGCCGACCGCTGATCACTCCCGGATCCGGATCACGCCCGTCTCGAAGACGGCGCTGTTCGGGACGACGAACTCCTCGCCGTCGCGCTCGATGTGGGTGACGAACAGGGTCACTTCCTGGACGATCCCCCGGTGGTTCCCGATCTCGATCTCGTCGCCGATCGCGTAGGGCTGCTCCAACAGGAGGTACGACCCAGCGGCGGCCGATTTCAGTAAGTCCGAGAGCGCGAGCCCCCCGAGGAACACTATCGCGAGGATGTAGCCTGCGAGCAGCACCACCAACGCGAGCGTGGCGACGCCGAGTTGCGAGAGCGCGATCAGGACCGCCACGTAAAACACCGTGAACTTCGCGAGCCGGGGGAACACGCCGATCTCGGGGAGTTTGATGCCGGTGAGCCGCTCGCTGATCACGATCTGTAGCTTGTCGCCGACGACAACCCCCACAATGAGGATGACCAAAGCGAAGAACAGTTGCGGTAAGAACTGGACGGTGCGGCCCCAGAACCCCGAAGCGACGGTCACGTCGCCGACAGCGAGAATCCCGAGAAAGGTGACGCCGAGGACGAACAGCCGGACCAGCGAGCCGAGCACGTCGACGGTCGAGCTGCCGAACTCCCGGGCGGTCCGCTCGAAGGCCGTCCCCTCGACGGCGTCGGGAACGCCGAACCTGACGAGGAGCCGTCTCGTGAGTACGCCGAGGAGGACCGCGAGGATCACGCCGGCGACGGCGACGATCGCGCCGAGCCAGACGGCCCGCGGAACCGCGTCGAACAGGTCGGCGAGCGGACCGGTGTCGATCTGTCCGACCCGCCCGCTCCGGAGGCCCGGATCGATCGAGTCGGCGACCCCGACCGCTGTGCCGTGGCTCCCCGCCGCCGCGACCGTTCCGGTCATCAGTACTCCTCCGGATCGATCTCCAGGATGAGTTCACCGCCCTTGAACGCCCGGACGAGGCCGTCCGACTCGGAAAGCACGATCGCGGTGGCGTTGGTGTCGCGGGTGATTGCCGCGCCGGCCATGTGCCGCGCGCCCAGTCCCTTCGGGATGTCGACGCCCTCCGCGGCGGGCTCTAAGTACCGGTACGCGCTCGCAATCTTCCCCGAATCCGAGATCACGAACGCGCCGTCGAGCCGCGAGAACTCCTTGAGCATCACGTTCACGATCGGGTCGCCCACGTGAACGTGGGACTTCTCGAAGGGGTTGTACGAGAGGGGCCGCGATTTGTTCATCACCTTCCCGGCGTCGCCGACGACGAACAGCGCGCCGACGGGTTTCCCCTTCTGTCCCTTCTTGCCCAACTCGATCGCAACCTCGAAGACGTCCCGGATGACGCCGGGCTCGGCCCGGGAGTTCGCGAAGAGGTCGTAGATCCCCGACCGCATCGACTCGGTGACCCGGACCCGGACGACGCCGTCGGATTCGCCTCCGAACACCCGGACGCTGCAGGCGACGGCGTCCTCGGTCTCGACGAGGCCGCGCTCTAAGGCCCCCTCGATGCCGAACCGGATGCGGTCCCTGACGTTGTCGAACTCTAAGGGGAGTTCGACGTAGATCTCGGCGTCTGTGGCGTTCTCCGGGGCGACCACGATCAGGTCCTCGTCGAGATCCGCGTCGGCAAACTGCCGGTAGTGAGAACTACTGGGGGAGAAGAGCAACACCGCTTCGACGTCCGACACGACATCGCTTAGGAGATCCGATAACATCGGCATTGGTCGCCATACGCCATCGCCGCTGTAAAGCGTTGTGGGAACGTTCTCACGGTTGAAAACGGTGTGATCCGCGTCTGATGATTAGTACGACTTCGCGTAGTACGCGGTCTCGGTAGCGTCCTCGCCACAGACCGCACACTCCTCGCCGTGGTGGACTTCGGCGTCGGGGTCGTCCAGCGGCACCATCACGATCTCCGCGGCGATCTGGTCTTTGATCTCGGTTTCACAGGCCTCCTCGCCGCACCACGGGGCCTTGACGTAGCCGCCGTGTTGGCCGAGCGTTCCCAGGATCCCCGCGCGGTCCGCCGCCTCCCGGACGTTCGATTCGAGGTTCTCCTCGGCGGCGGCGTAGAGCTTGGCGTACACCTCGTCGAAGTGGTCTTCGACCGTCGCGGCGATCCCCTCGCGATCGACCTCGGTGGACTCGCCGTCGGGGCGGTGGACGACGGTGACGCTTCCGTCCGCGGTCTCGTTGGGGCCGACCTCCATCCGGAGCGGGACGCCCTTCAGCTCCCACTCGTTGAACTTGAATCCGGGGTTGCGTTCGTCGCGGTCGTCGAGTTCGACCCGGATCCCCGCCTCCGTGAGGTCCGCCTCGATCCCCTCGGCGTACGAAAGCACCTCGTCTCTGGTGTCGGCCTGCCAGATCGGGACGATCACGACCTGTTCGGGCGCCAGCGCGGGCGGCAACACCAGCCCCTGTTCGTCGGAGTGGGTCATGATCAGCGCGCCGATCGCGCGCCACGACAGCCCCCAGGAGGTGGTGTGGGCCAGTTGTGATTCCTCGTCTTCGTCGGTGTAGGTGATGTCGAACGCCTCCGCGAAGGAGGTCCCCAGGTAATGCGAGGTCGCACCCTGGACGGATTTCCCGTCGGGCATCAGCGCCTCGACGGTCGTGGTCGTGTCCGCGCCGGGGAACTTGTCGTGTTCGGGCTTGGCGCCGCGGAGCACCGGCATCGCGAGCAGGTCCTCGTAGGTGGCCTCGTACTGGTCGAGTCGGCGCGTCGTCTCCGCCCACGCGTCCTCGCGGGTGGCGTGGGCGGTGTGGCCCTCCTGCCAGAGGAACTCCTTCGTCCGGAAGAACGGTTTCGTCTCGGTGGCCTCCCACCGGACGACCGATGCCCACTGGTTCACCCGCAACGGGAGGTCGCGGTGGCTTCGGACCCACTGGGAGATGTAGGGGGTGATGATCGACTCGGAGGTCGGCCGGACCGCGAGCGGCTCCTCTAATTCGTCGTTGCCGGCGCGTTCGACCCACGCGACCTCGGGGTCGAACCCCTCGACGATGTCCTTCTCGCGTTCGAGGTAGCTCTCCGGGATGAAAAGCGGGAAGTAGGCGTTCCGGACCCCGGTGTCCTTGAACAGCCCGTCGAGGTGGGCCTGGATCCGCTCCCACACCTCGTACGCCCGGGGGCGCGTGACGATGAACCCGCTCATCCCCTCCGGCGCGTAGCTCGCGAGGTTCGCCTTCCGGACGACCTCCGCGTACCACTCGCCGGTGTCGTATTCCTTCGACTCGGTGATCCCGAGTTCCTGGTCGTCAGTCATTATCCAATCGGAACCCCACAGCGGTCTTAAATCCCCTGATGCCCGCGTTCGAGGCCGGCGCGCTCACTCCACGATATCGGCGGGGTCGACCTCGAAGGGGCTCTCGGTCTCCCGCCACGCCCACCCCGGCAGTCTGGTCTGAAAGCCCGCCGCCAGCGCCGCGTCGAGGTCGTCGATGCCGGCCCCGGCCTCGGCGTCGCCCCCGGAGCCGTTCGCGCCCTCCTCCGGCGGGTGCGTCGTCACGTCGGCGTAGTGGAACGTCGCCTGCGCGAGCAGCGACAACGGCGTTCCACCCGCGATCGCGGCGGCGAGTTCTCGCCCCAGCACCTCGTCGACCACGAACCCGGGGTAGTCGCCGTCGACGTCGAGATCGCGGAGCAGGCCGACGTACGCCGCGACGTTGACAGCGACGTCGCCATCGGCGAACGTCGTCGCGACCGCCTCGCGGTAGGCGCCCGGCTCAACCGGATCGACGGTCGTGTCGAACGCCTCGCCCAGGCGGTCCCGGGTATCGTTGATCAGCGGAACGACGACGTCCGCACGATCCGCGACCCATCGGGCCTCGCTCCTGACTCGCTCCGGGGTGAAATCCATACCACGCCGTCGGTGCCCAGCGGCTTCGGTTTTACGAACCTTTTTAAATATCCGCCCAATATCTCGGGACAAGCGGGTTCTCCCTACCGCTCCGACCCCCGGACTACCGGAGACAGTCGCGAGGCACCACGCCGATGGCTTCGCATACACCACCGCCGTTCGACCGTGTCGACGACGCCTCCGGACAGTCGGGGCCGCTCCGGGCGCCGGGGACCCCGATCAACCGTCCGTCGGCGGCGACCCCGGCGGATCGCTCCAAGGTATGAGTTCAGTAGACACGCAACTCGAAGATCTGCAAGCAGAGATCACGGCGGAGCTGCCGCCCGACATTTCGGTCTCGGACGTCACCTACGAGGGCCCGGAACTGGTCATCTACACCCGGGATCCCAAGCGGTTCGCCCGGAACGGCGACCTGATCCGCGACCTCGCGGGGAAGCTCCGAAAGCGGATCACCGTCCGGCCCGATCCGACCGCGCTGGCACCGATCGAGGAGGCCAGAGCGCGGATCCACGACATCGTCCCCGACGACGCCGGCGTCACCGACCTCTACTTCCACGAGAACACCGGCGAGGTGGTCATCGAGGCCGACAACCCCGGAATGGTGATCGGCAACCGCGGCGCGACCCTCCAGAAGATCACCGCCGCCGTGGGGTGGACCCCCGAGGTCGTCCGGACGCCGCCGATCGAGTCCGCGACGGTCTCGAACGTCCGGGACTTCCTCAAGAACGAACGCGACGACCGTCGGCAGATTCTCGAACGCATCGGCCGGCAGATCCACCGCGAGGAGCTCTCAAACGACGAGTGGGTCCGGATCACCTCCCTCGGCGGGTGCCGCGAGGTCGGCCGGACGTCGTTCGTCCTCTCGACCGCCGAGACGCGCGTGTTGGTCGACTGCGGCGACGACCCCGGTACCGGCGAGGGGCCCCACCTCGAGATCCCCGAAGCGCTGGGTGCGGGTGCGAACTCCATCGACGCCGTCGTGCTGACCCACGCTCACTTGGATCACTCGGCGTATCTCCCGGTGCTTTTCGACCGCGGCTACGACGGGCCGGTCTACACCACCGAGCCGACCCGGGACCTGATGGGCCTGCTCCAGCTCGACTCCCTCGACCGCGCGGAAAGCGAGGGGCGGGCCCCACCGTACGGTTCCGAGCGGGTCCGGGCGGCGATCAAACACACGATCCCCCTGGAGTACGGCGACGTGACCGACATCGCGCCCGACATCAAGCTGACCCTCCACGACGCGGGCCACATCCTCGGGAGCGCGGTGGCGCACTTCCACATCGGCGAGGGCCTCTACAACGTGGCGTTCTCCGGCGACGTCCGGTACGGCGACACCCGGCTGTTCGACGGCGCGGTGAACGACTTCCCGCGCGTCGAGACGCTGGTGATGGAATCGACCTACGGCGGCCGCAACGACTACCAGACCGACTGGGGCGACTCCGAGCGGAAGCTGACGGATCTGATCTCGGCGACCCACGACCGCGGCGGGACGGTCCTGATCCCGACCGCCGCGGTCGGGCGGCCGCAGGAACTGATGCTCGTCTTAGAGGAGGCGATGCGCGAGGGGTCGATCCCCGAGCTTCCGGTCTACCTCGACGGGATGATCTGGGAAGCGACCGCGGTGCATACCACCTACCCGGAGTTCCTCCGGGACGACCTCGCGGACCGCGTTCTCGACACGGACGACAACCCCTTCCTCGCGCCGGCCTTCGAGCGCGTCGAGGGCGGCGACGACGGGCGGGCCGACCTCGCGGCCGACGGCCCCGCGGTCGTTCTCGCCCCCTCCGGGACCGTCACCGGCGGGCCGATCGTGTCGTGGCTGCGGCATCTCGGCGACGACCCCGACTCCCGTCTGGTCTTCGTCGAGCACCAGCCACGCGGGACTCGCGGTGGGCGCATCCAGGCCGGCCGGACCGAGATCGACGTCGGCGGCGAGGGCGCCGCCGAGACCGTCGACCTCGAACTCGGCGTCGAGACCCTCGACGGCTTCTCGGGGCACGCCGACCGCCAGGGGCTGGAGAACTTCGTGCGGACGATGCGGCCCCGCCCGGAGAAGGTGCTCTGCGTTCACGGCGACGAACGGGCGGTCCAGGACCTCTCCTCGGGGCTGTACCACGATCACAACCTCCGGACGTTCTCGCCGAAGAACCTCGAGACGTTCCGGTTCCGATAGCGGATCGTCGGTCGGTATCACGGCTGAGAACCGAGCCACGAAACTTAATCCGGGGACCACGCTACTCGGGGTATGCGCCGTGGGTCCGACTCCGGGAGCCGTCCGCTCCGTGTCGCCGCCGTCGCGCTGGTCTGTGCGTTGGTGCTGGCCGCCGTCGTCCCCGCATCGGTCCCGGTTCGGGCACAGTCCGACGCCGGGACGGCCGACGCGGCCGCGGACGACCGGCGGTGTCTCCCGGACGGCGGCCGGAACCTCACGATCGGCGACGGCAACCCCCACATCGATCTCACGATCCACACCTCGCTGTTCACCGACCCGTCGCCGCCGAGCGCGCTGGGACTGGCGGCCAGCGGCGTGGCACTCGACGCGGAGGTCGTCCGACTGCGCACCGGGGTGCTGGTCGAGCGCGTCCCGGAGGGTGTCTCCGCGAACGCGGTCTGGGACTCGTTCGTGATCCTGTTCGACTACCGGCTGTCGCTGCCGATGTTCGCCGACTCGGTCGGCGAGTCGACGTACGAACCCACCGACGGGCCGGTGTCCGGCGTGGAGACCCGTGGCTGTTGACGCCCGGGTATACGTTAGGTCGGGGCACCGGTTGCGGGAAGGGGTTCTTGACGCTCCGGTCCTAAGGACGGGTATGGCGACCGAACCATCCCAGTCCGACGACCTGCCCGACTCGGAGACGGAGTGGCGCGAACGCCTCACCGACGAGGAGTACGAGATTCTCCGGAACCGGGGGACGGAACCGAAGTTCAGCGGCGAGTATCTCGACGTGAAGGAGGACGGCACCTTCCGGTGTGCCGGCTGCGGGGCCGAACTGTTCGACAGCGACGTCAAGTTCGACTCCGGGTCGGGGTGGCCCTCCTTTTACGACGCCAACGCGGACGCCGTCGAGACCGAGACCGACACCCGACACGGGATGTCCCGTATCGAGGTGGTGTGTCGCGCCTGCGGCGGCCACCTGGGACACGTCTTCGACGACGGTCCCGAGCCTACCGGAAAGCGCTACTGTATCAACTCCGTCGCCCTCGACTTCGACCCCGAGGAGTAACACGGGGCCCACGGCTCAGGTCCGTAAGCGCCGGCCGACAACTCCCCGCCGCCCCGTGTCACTCCTCCTCTGTGAGGTTCACCGTCAGCACCGGGACGGGCGCGCGGGCGACGACCTCCTGGGAGACGCTCCCCATCATACTGTTCGAGTAATCGCCGCGGCGGGTTCCCATCGCGACGAGGTCGATGTCGGCCGCCTCCACCGAGGAGATGATCTCGTCGGCCGGGTCGCCCTGTCTGATCCCGGTTGTGACCTCGATCCCCGCCTCCCGGAGTCGGGTCGCCGCCCGGTCGGTCGCGACCTCCCCTTCGCCGGTCAACTCCGCGAGCACGTCGTCTTTCATCCCGTCGTCGAGGGTGAGGAACGCCCGGTCGTCGATGACGTAGAGCACGTGGACCACGGCGTCGCGTCGGTCGGCGATGTCGGCCGCGGTCCGCACGACCACGTCCATCGAGTCGGCCCCGTCCGTCGGCAGCAGGATTCGCTCGAACATCGTTTGTGCTCCGTTCAGACTCCGGCATCCTATATCCTCCTCTTTCGGCTCGCCGGCGGGGAGCCGCGGCGTTGAAGACGCTGCCCGTCCACCGTCCGATAATGATCTCCCGGTTCGGCCCCGACCGGATACCGACCCGTCCGGAGGCTGCGGTGTTCGTCTCCGGGGTGACGAGTATGGGGCTTGAGATCCTGGCCGGCCGGATCCTCGCCCCGGAGTTCGGCAGCACCATCTACACCTGGGGCGGGATCATCGGGGTCTTCCTTGCGGCGCTCAGCCTGGGCTACCATCGCGGCGGGAAGCGCGCGGCGGCGAACGCCTCCCACACCCGCCTCGTCGGCGTCTTCCTCGCGACCGGACTCTACGTCGCCGGCGTCGTGCTGTTCGGCGACCTGATCGTCCAGTCGACAGCCGTGTTGCCGCTCCCGAGCCGGTTCGTCTCGCTGCCGGCGATCACGATCCTGTTCGGCCCGCCGACCTACCTGCTGGGCTACGTGAGCCCGTACGCTGCGGAACTCGCCGGCGGCGACGTCGGCGCGACCGCGGGACACATCTACGCGCTGGGGACGGTCGGCTCCATCGTCGGGGCGTTCGCGACCACCTACTTCCTGGTGCCTGCGCTGTCGGTCCCCCAGATCGGTGCGATACTCGGACTCTCGGCGGTCGTCGCCGCCATCGCGGTCGCGGCCCCGGAGTTCGGGGACGGAACGGGACTCCGGGTCGGCGGTGTCGCGGCCGCGCTCGTGCTCGCGGCGGCCGTCGGCGGAGTCGGCCCGAGCCTCGCCGGCGACACCGTCTACGGCACCCAGACGGCGTACCAGGAACTACAGGTCGTCGACCGCGGCGACACCCGGACGCTGTACCTCGACGGCCAGCCACACAGCGCGATGGACCTCGACGACCCCAACCGCCACGTCTTCGACTACACCCGCTACTTCCACGCGTCGCTGCTTTTCACCGGGGAGGCGGAGGTCGACCGGGTGCTGTTCATCGGGGGCGGCGGGTTCACCGGACCGCGGATCTTCCACGATATGTACCCGAACGTCACCGTCGACGTGGTGGAACTGGATCCGGCAGTGATCGACGCCGCCGACCGGTACTTCGGGATCCCCGACTCCCCGCGGCTGAACGTCCACCGCGGCGACGGCCGACGGTTCCTCGAAGAGACGAACCGGACCTACGACGTGATCGTCCTCGACGCCTACCGGAAGGACAGCGTGCCGTTCCAGCTGACGACGGTCGAGTTTATGCGGCAGGCGTCGGAGCAACTCGACGACGACGGGGTGTTGCTCGCAAACCTCATCTCCGCGCCGTCGGGCCCGGCCTCGGAGTTCTACCGCGCGGAGTACAAGACGATGCGGCAGGTGTTCCCGCGGGTCTACAGCTTCCCGACCGCCGGCGGCCCGGTCGTCCAGAACATCGAGGTGGTCGCGACGAAACAGGAGGCGCTTTTGACCGAAGCGGAACTCCAAGCGCGGAACCAGCGCCGCGACATCGGCATCGACCTCTCGGGGGAACTGGACGCCTACCGTCGCGACGAACCGACCGACGACGTGCCGGTCCTGCGTGACGACCGCGCGCCCGTCGACGCGCTGCTCGACGGGATGGTCGGTCAGCGCTACGTCCAGGTGCGGGCGAACGAGTCCGACGACGGCGTGGCTGGCTCCGGCGGGTTGAATCGAACCGCCGAGCGGATCCCATCGGGGGGACCGTAGCCGTGACGGGCGACCGCGGTCAGAACCCGAACCCGCCGTAGCGAATGTAGACCATTATCGCGACGATGCTGAGCTGGAGAACGCCCTCGACGCCGCTCAGCTTGGCGTTCCGCATTCCGATCGCACCGATGAGGTCGGCGTCGGGCGTTTCGGAGGTCATCTCCAGGTACATCCGGATCTCGCCGGGCAGCAGGATCCCGAACCCGATTATCGTGAGGACGGTCACCACCGCCAGCGCCGCCAGGATCGCCGGACCGGGAATCGCGAACGTACCGAGGTTCGCGACGAACGAGACGGCGCCCCCGCCCACGACGACCGCAAAGAGCGCGAGCCACCGCCGATCGGTGAAGGCGTCGAACTGGAAGCCCACCGCGAGCAGCGCGGGGCCCATCGCCACGATCGCAAAGAGCCCGCCCCACGCCGACAGCCCCGGAAGGTAGCCCATTCGCCCTGCGAGGACCATCCCGGCGAAGATGGTCGTGAAGGCGAGCGTCGGCATCAGAAACGTCATCTTCGGCGTGAACCGCTGGAACACCGCGGCGCGTTCCTCGACCGCCAACCCGCCCAACACCGGGCCGAGCACGAGCGTCATAAACAGGTCGATGCCGGTCCACAACACCCCCGTCATCACGTGGACGTAGGTCAACTGCTGGATCGTGCCGAAGAGGCTCGCAGCCGCGAACAGCGCGACCGGAATCAGGACCGCGCCGGCGCCGAACGCCGGGTTCGCGCGCTTGGCCATCCCACGTATCGTGCCGGGTACCGAGACACTCATACGCCGTATGCCGGTTCGGCGACGAACAAAGGGCTACCGGTTGTCACGATGGCGCCCCGCGATCAGGCCGGTGCCGCCGCTCCGGAGTTCGGTAGTGAAAATCGCGGTTTGCTGTCGTCACCGGAACGCGAGGCGTCCAAACTGGCTCACGGGAGTACCGTGACGCCGAGCGGCGACGGTGGAAACCGGATTAGACGCGGACGACGTTCGTCGCGCGGGGGCCTTTGGGGGCCTGTTCGATCTCGAACTCGAGCTCGGTGCCCTCGGTGAGATCCTCGCCGCCGACGTCTTCCATGTGGAAGAACACGTCCTCGTCAGCGTCCTCTGTCTCGATGAAACCGTAACCGCCCGTGTCGTTGAAGAAGTCAACCGTACCGTTTGCCATTGCGAGTAAACGAACGTCGGATTCGTTCATAAGGCTTCCGTATTAGTTTCCAAAAATTCCGGCCGAGCGTAGTGAACTGTCGACCCCGTCGTCCGCCCGGCGGATCCGGACGGCTTTTGGACCGGGAGCACCCACCTGAGACCGATGGACGACGACCTCCGCGAGCGCGTCGAGCGGGCGGCCGAGAAACACGCCCTGCTCAATGCGGTCAAGTACGACAGCGACGCCGATGTCGGCGCGATTATGGGGCCGTTGATGGGCGAGAACCCCGAGTTCCGCCCCCACGGCGACGAGATCCCGGGCGTCGTCGGCGGCGTGGTGGCGCGCGTCAACGACCTGTCTGCGGCCGAAAGGCGGGAGCGATTGGAGGAACTCGCTCCCGAGGAACTCGCGGAGATCGACGCCCACGACGACGAGGACGACCACGACCTCCCCGACCTCCCGAACGTCGACGGGTACGACGAAGTCCGGATGCGCGCCGCCCCGAACCCCAACGGCCCCTGGCACATCGGACACGCTCGGATGCCGGCGGTCATCGGCACTTACAAGCAGCGGTACGACGGCTCCTTCGTCGTCCGCTTCGACGATACCGACCCCGAGACGAAACGACCGGATCTCGACGCCTACGACGCCATCCTCGAGGACATCGACTACCTGGGGTTCGAGCCCGACGAGGTGCTGCTCGCGTCCGATCGCCTGGAGATTTACTACGATCACGCACGCGAACTGATCGACGCCGGCGGGGCGTACACGTGCTCGTGTGCGGCCGGGGACTTCTCCGAACTCAAGAACGACGCGCGGCCGTGTCCACACCGCAACAAGGCCACGGGGACCGTCCACGAGGAGTTCGAAGCGATGGTCGACGGCGAGTACGACCCCGGAGAGATGGTGCTGCGGGTCCGGACCGACATCGAGCACAAGAACCCCGCGCTGCGGGACTGGGTCGCGTTCCGCCTCATCGACACGCCGCATCCGCGACCCGAGGCCAAAGAGTACCGGTGTTGGCCGATGCTCGACTTCCAGTCGGGCGTCGACGACCACCTCACGGGGGTGACGCACATCATCCGCGGGATCGACCTCCAGGATTCGGCGAAGCGCCAGCAGTTCGTCTACGACTACTTCGGGTGGGAGTACCCCGAGGTCATCCACTGGGGGCACGTCCAGGTCGACGCCTACGACGTAGCCATCTCGACGTCGACGCTGAAAGCGAAGATCGAGGCCGGCGAACTCGACGGATGGGACGACCCCCGTGCACCCACGCTCGCCAGCCTCCGTCGGCGCGGCATCCGCGGCGAGGCCGTCGTGGAGGCGTTGGCGGCGCTCGGGACCTCCACCTCGAACGTCGACCTCGCGATGAGTTCGGTGTATGCGGCCAACCGCGACCTCGTCGACGACGACGCCGAGCGGTACTTCCTCGTCCGCGACGGCGAGCGCTTCGCGGTCGAGGGCGGTCCGGACGCCGCCCATCCCCCGTTGCACCCCGACTTCGAGGAGCGTGGCTCACGAACCATCCCCGTGGACGGCGGCGTCGTGCTCGAACCCGAGGACGTGCCGGCCGACGGCGAACGCGTCTGGCTGAAGGGATACGCCCCCGTCCGCCGGGCGGGCGACCGACTGGTGGTGACCGACGACGACATCGAGGTGGTCCGCTCCGGCGACGTCGACGTGGTCCACTGGGCCCCCGACGAGGGGACCGTCCCGGTCCTGATGCGGACCCCCGACGGCGACGTGCGTGGCGTGGCCGAACCCGACTTCGCGGAGACGGCGGTCGACGAGGTGATCCAGTTCGAGCGGATCGGGTTCGTCCGGGTGGACGACCACGGCGACGAGGGGAGCGTCGTCTACTGGGCGCACCCCTGAGTGGCGGAGCAGACCGGTGGCTCGGCCCTCCGCGCGCGGGACCGCGGACTCCCCGTGAGACTGCCGATTGATCCTCTCAGCCGCCCGTCGTCGCGTGGACCCGGTGAAACTCCGATGAATCCGGATATAACGTCGCTAAAATCGGCGCAAACCCGCTTTAGCGCCGTCTCGGTTTATATAGGTCCCGGCCGTCCACCCGGATGAGGATCGACAATGAACCAAAGCAAACCCATCGCGATCGCGCTGGCCGTACTCGTCGCCGCGACGGGTGCGGCGGCGATGCCGGGAAGCACAGTGGCGGCAGAAAGCGCCGGCTCCGAGGACGCCTCCGGCCCCGCGGGCGGCGACGCGGCCGGACAGACCGGCCCGCCGGGCGACCTTCCGGATCCGGTGCCGGAGTTCGTCTCGGAGATCCACAGCCTGATCAACGGCTTCCTCGACGGCACCGTCGACAGCCTCGGGTCGGCCGTGAGCGACGTCGCGGGCGGTGAGCGGGCGGAGAGCGGGGACGGGAACGACTCGTAGCGAGCCCAGGCAACCGACCCGAGAACCCCCCGCTTCGGCCCTCCACTCGATCGTCACACGATAACACAATTCAACCGATACAAATGAACCTGAAACTGATACTCGCGGCCATCGTCGTTCTCGGCGCCGGCGCCGGAGTCGTCGTCGCCGGCGATATGCTCCCGGGTGGAAACGGGGCGGCCGACGCCGAATCGTTCCCGACGGCCACACCCGGCGGCGAGGGGACGGCCACGGTCGGAAGCGACGGACCGGCGACGACGACCGCCGACGGAGCGTCGACTGCGACGCCACCGTTCGGCTTCACCATCGACAAAATCGAGAAGTGCGGCCAGACCTGCCGAGACGTCACCTCGACGCTGACGAACCAGCAGGACGCAACCGCCGAGAACGGCACCGTCCACACCCGGATCTTCGCGGGGAGGGGAACCGACGGCGACGAGATCTGGCGGGGCAACGAGGACGTGGGCACGCTGCCGGCCGGCGACTCCTACACCACGACCCGACAGGTCGAACTCTCGTACGCCGAGGCGCTGAAGATCAGCAACAACGACGGGTGGATCACCGTGCAGACCACCGTGGAGACGGAAAACCGGACGGTCACGTTCACCGACGAACGGAAGGTGGCCTGAACCCGGCTTCCGAGGGTACGTCCGTGGACTGGGCCACGGGGCGACGACCCTCGCGGGCGACCGGACCCACAACCCGACACCTTTATCGAAGCACGCCGGCTGGCACTCGAACAACTCCGTCGATGGTCCCGGGTACGCAGCTGCTCGACATACTCCTCAACGGCCTGACGATCGGGATGGTCTACGTCCTCGTCGCGGCCGGGCTCTCGCTCGTGTTCGGGGTGATGGACGTCCTGAACCTCGCACACGGGGAGCTACTGGCGTTAGGTGCGTACTTCGCGTTCTCGCTTGTGACCGGGTTCGACGGGGGCGGGTTCTGGATCGCGCTGATCGCGGTGCCGCTCCTCGTCGGGGCCGTCGGCGCGGTCACCGAACGCGGCCTCATCAACCGCGTCTACGGCCGCGGGCAGCTGGCGCAGATCCTGCTCACGTTCGGACTCCTGCTCATCATCTACGACCTCAAGCGGTTCGTCTGGGGGACGGATCCGTTGTTCTACTCGCCGCCGGCTGTCATCGACCGGACGATCACCGTCCTCGGGTTCTCCTACTCGGGGTACAGCTACTTCATCATCGCCGCCGGCGGGCTGCTCGCGGCCGCCGTCTGGGCGGCGCTGAACCACACGCGGGTGGGGCTGGTCGTCCGCGCCGGGTCGGAGGACCGGGAGATGGTGCGCAACCTCGGGGTGGACATCGACCGCTACTACACGGTGGTGTTCGGGGCGGGAGCGGCGCTTGCGGCGTTCGGCGGCGTCGTGCTCGGCGGCTACCAGAACGTCAGCCTGGAGATGGGCAACGCGGTCATCATCCCGGCGTTCGTGATCGTCGTATTGGGCGGCCTCGGGAGCTTCCGCGGCGCGGTCGCGGGCGGGCTGCTCGTCGGGATCGTCCAGAGCGCCGTCAGTACGTTGCTCCCGACGATCCAGGGGGTCGTGATCTTCCTGCTGATGATCGGCGTCCTCCTCGTCCGCCCCCAGGGGTTGTTCGGCGGGACCGGCGAGGGGGTAAGCGCCGGCCGATCGGAGCCAAGCGAGTTCGTCGGCGGGCTGGGCGGCGGCGTCCTCACCGGCCGGGGACGGTCGCGGTTGGGGGTCGCGGCCGTGGTCCTGCTGGCGCTTGTGCCCGTGTTCAGCGGGGTGATTTACTCCGGGTTCGTGGTGTCGCTTCTCATTACTGTCCTCATCTGGGCGCTGTTCGCGATGAGCCTCGACATCGTCCTCGGCTACACCGGGTTGATCTCGCTGGGCCACGCCCTGTTCTACGGGCTCGGGGCCTACGCGACGCTGCTGACGCTTCTGTACGTCTCGCCGTCGGCGTTCGTGGCACTCGGGGTCGCGCTCGCGACGACCGCGATCACGGCCTGGGTCGTCGGCCACGTCGCGATCCGGGTCTCGGGGGTGTACTTCGTGATGATCACCCTCGCGTTCGCGGAGATCGTCCGCCAGGTGGTCGTGCGGGCCGACGTTACGGGCGGCAGCAGCGGCCTCTTCGGCGCGCCCGAGCCGCTCTACGGGATCGGCGGCGTCGGGATCAGGTTCGACGAGGTGCTCGTCGGCGTCGAGCCGCTTCTGTTCACCGGCGACGCGCTGTTTTACTACTTCCTCCTCGCGATCGTGGTCGCGTCGTACCTCGGCGTCAGTCGGATGATGGCGGCGCCGTTCGGGACCGTCCTCCGGGCGATCAGGGAGAGCGAACTTCGGGCCCGGTTCGTCGGCTACGAGGTCCGGTCGGTCAAACGCCAGGCGTTCGTGGTCAGCTCCACCCTCGCGGGGCTCTCGGGCGCGCTGTTCGCGCTCTACAACGGCTTCGCCGCCCCCGACCTGCTGAACTGGATCAACAGCGGGAACGCGATCATTATGGTGGTGCTCGGCGGATCGGGGACGCTCTACGGACCGATGATCGGGGCGGCCGTGTTCACGCTGATCGAACGACAGCTCTCGGCGGCGATCCCCTGGTGGCGGCTTCTGCTCGGGACGCTTTTCGTGGTTGTCGTGCTCTTCCTCCCGAAAGGACTGATCTCGTTGCCGGCGCGGCTCGGGGACGACCGCGCCGGCGTCGGGGGACCGCCCGCGTCGGCGGAGGAGGTCGAACCGGATGACTGACCGCGGGGGGCCGATCCTCCGGACCACCGGGCTCACGAAACGGTTCGGGGAGTTCACCGCGGTCGACGGGGTTGATCTCGCGGTCGACCGCGGCGAGTTCCGGAGCATCATCGGGCCGAACGGGGCGGGGAAGACGACGCTTTTCAACCTGATCAGCGGGGCGATGACCCCGACCGAGGGGACGATTACGCTGTCGGGGCGGGACATCACCGCGCTCTCGCCCGCCGAACGGGTCGCCGCGAACCTCGCCCGCTCGTTCCAGTTGACGACGGTGTTCAACGGGCTCTCGGTCCGTGAGAACGTCCGGCTCGCCGCGCAAGCGGAGCGGTTCGAGACGCTGTCGACGGCACGCCGGCTGTTCGCCGACTCCGGCGAGTTGGAGGGGGTCGACCGCCGGACCGACGCCGTCCTCGACGAACTCGGGCTCCGATCCGTCGCCGACGCGCGGGCCAGCGACCTCTCGTACGGGGACCGACGGCGGCTGGAGGTCGGTCTCGTGCTCGCGACCGACCCCGACGTGGTGCTGCTCGACGAGCCGACCGCGGGGATGAGCGGCGACGAGACCGACGCGACGATCGAGCTCTTCGAGGACGTGCTGGCCGACCGGACGGTGCTGCTCGTCGAGCACAACGTCGATCTCGTGATGCGCGTCTCCGACCGGATCACGACGCTGAACGGGGGCCGGGAGGTCGCGACCGGAACGCCGGCGGAGATCGCGGCCGACGACCGGGTTCGGGAGGCCTACCTCGGGGGGTACACGGCGTGACGCCCGAGGGTCAGTCCACGCGGTCGTCGGAGAGCCGGCTCGACGAGCCGCTGCTCCGCGTGGACGGCGTGACTGCCGGCTACGGTGCCACGACGGTCCTCCAGGACGTCAGCGTCGACGTCGGCAACGGGGAGGTCGTCGGGCTCGTCGGGCGGAACGGCGTGGGCAAGACGACGACGCTCCGGACGGTGATGGGAACGCTCGCGCCGCGGTCGGGATCGGTCACCTACGACGGCGAGGATGTCGGCGACCTGGGCCCGGAGGAGACGGTCCGCCGCGGGATCGCCCTGGTGCCCGAGGAACGCCGGATCTTCGGCGGGCTCAGCGTCCGGGAGAACCTCGAACTCGCCGAACTCGGCGGGACGGGCGGGCGCGGCGGCGACCATAGCTGGGGTATCGACGAAGTGCTCGACACGTTCGAGAACCTCGCGGACAACGAATCAGCCCCGGGAAGCACCCTCTCCGGCGGGGAACAGCAGATGCTCGCGGTCGGCCGGGCGTTGGTCAGCGGTGGCCGGACGCTCCTTCTCGACGAACCTACCGAGGGACTCGCGCCCTACGTCGTCGAGCGGGTGGTGGAGACGATCGAGTCGCTCCGGAAGCGCGGGCTGACCGTGCTGCTCGTCGAGCAGAACGTCCGGATGGCACTGGACGTCTGTGACTACGTGTACGTGATGGACAGCGGCCGGATCGTCCACCGGAGTTCTCCAGACGCCCTCCGCGACGACGACGCCTTAGACCGGCACGTCGGCGTCTCCCTCGACGACGACCGCTGATCGGGACGCCGTCGAAGGCCGTGGTATTTTATGCCGGACCCCGATACCGAGTGGTATGAACGGGTCCGACGGGACGACAGCAGGGGTCGAGCAGTCCGACGGGCGGGGCGTCCGGCGGCGGCGGGCGCTACAGTATCTGGGCGGCGGCGCGCTCGCGACGGCGCTGGGGACCGCCGGCTGCGTCCAGCAGGCGGGCGACGGCGGGGACACCGCAACCGAGGGTGGGGGCGGCGACACCGACACCGAAAGCGACGACAGCGACGACGCCGGGACGGCGACCGAAAGCGTCGGCTCCGAACCCGTCACGATGGGCGTCCTGGTGCCGACGAGCGGACCGTCGGCGCCGCTGGGGCAGGCACAGCAACGCGGTGCGGAACTCGGCGTCCAGTACGTCAACGACAGCGACGCGTTCGGGTTCACGATCGACGCGACCTTCGAGGACACCCAGACCGACCCCTCGACCGGGCTCCAGCGGGCCCAGGCGGTCGTCGAGAACGACGGCGCCGATTACGTGGTCGGGGCCCTGGAGAGTTCCGTCGCCTTGGCTGTCGCCGACTACGTGAGCAGCCGCGACGTGGTGTACACCTCCGGGGCGGCCACGATCGAACTGACGAGCGGGAACTGCAACGCGAACACCTTCCGGACTGAGACGAACGCCGCCCAGCAGATGGCCGGCCTCGTCGACTTCGTCGACTCCGGTCTGGGGTCGAACCTGTGGATCCACACCACCGACGACACCTACGGCAACTCCGCGGTGGCCCAGATCGAGCGCCGCATCGAGGCCCAGGGCTTCGACATCGACATCGTCGGGCGGACGATGCCCGACAAGGGCACCAGCAACTACGGCCCGCAGATCACCAACATCTCCAACTCCGAGGCCGACGTGGTCGCGCTCCCGGACACCGGCGCGGACCTGATCAACTTCATGAAGCAGGCCAGCAGCGCGGGGCTGACCGAGGAGGTCGACGTCATCGGCACGGCGATCTTCGCGCGGGTGAGCCGGCAGGCGCTGGGGTCGGACGCGGTCGGCGCGTACTCCTCGACGCTGTACAACCACAAGCTGGAGACCGGCGACAACCGGGAGTTCGTGGAGGCCTACCGGAACGAACACGGCGGCGTGCCCGGGAGCTTCGCCCGCGTGGGCTACGATATGGTCCGGATGACCGCCCGCGGGATCGAAGCGGCGGGAACCAACGACCCCGTCGAAGTCAGCGAGGCCCTGGAGGGACTCGACGTGACGACCGCGCTGGGGACGACCCCGTTCCGCGAGTGTGACCACCAGGCGGTCAACCCGGTCTGGACGGGGCAGGTCGTCGAGGGCGGGGAGATCCCCGGCATCGAACTGCTGACCCAGGTGCCCGGCGAGGCGGCAGTTCGCCCCTGCGGGGAGACGGGCTGTAGCCTCTGATCGGCGCACGGACACGACATCGACCCACGAGATCATCCAATGACGACTGACGTTCTTCTGGCCGTCGACGCCGGCACGTCGACGATCAAGGCGGTCGCGTTCGGGGTCGACGGCACCGAGAGAGCGGTGGCGAAGCGGGACGTGGAGACGCACCGCCCGAAGCCGGGACACGTCGAACAGGACCCCAATGTGGTATGGAACCGGACGGCGGCGGCGCTCCGGGACGTGACCGCGTCGCTCCCGGCCGACGCCGACCCGCTCGGGGTGAGCGTCACCGGGCAGGGCGACGGGCTCTGGGCGATCGACGACGACGGCAACCCGGCAGGGAACGCGGCGCTGTGGTCGGACAGCCGCGCCGCGGGGATCCTCGAGGAGTGGGCGGACGAGGGCCGTCTGGACCGGATCGTCGAGGGCTGTGGGTCGGCGCCGTACCCCGGAATGAGCCTGCCGATCCTGGCGTGGGTGGCCCGCGAGGAGCCCGATCGCTTCGATCGGATCGACACGGTCCTCTCGGCGAAGGACTGGTTGAAGTACAAGCTGACCGGCGAGCGCACGCTCGATCACACGGAGGCGACCGTGCCCTACCTGGACAAGGACACCGAGCGTTATGACCCGGGAGTGTTCGAGGTGGTCGGCCTTCCCGGGGCGGCGTCGAAGCTCCCGCGGCTGGCGGCGCCGACGGCGGTGATCGGCGAAGTCACCGACGCGACCGGCGTCCCCGCCGGCGTCCCCGTCGTGTCCGGCGTCTTCGACGTCCCGGCGTCGGCGATCGGCAGCGGGGCCGCAACCGCCGGCGCGACCGCGATCACGCTCGGAACCTCGCTGACCCACCAGACGTTCATCAACGGCCCACAGCCCGAGACCTCGGGAATCCAGATGAGCCTGGGCATCGACGGGCGTTGGACGGACGCCATCGGGTCGAACGCGGGGACGCCGAGCCTGGAGTGGGCCGCCGAGACGATCGCCGACGTCGCCGACGTCGGGGATCTCGCGGATCTCGCCGCGGCGGCGCCGCCGGGGAGCAACGGCGTGGTCTACCACCCGTATCTGAGCACCTCCGGGGAGCGCGGCCCGTTCGTCGACCCCGACGCCCGCGGGCAGTTCGTCGGCCTCACCCCCGAACACGGGACCGAGGCGTTGGTTCGCGCCGTCTACGAGGGGCTCTCGCTTGCGGTCCGCGATTGCGTCGAGCACCTGCCGGGCGACCCCGACGAGGTGGTCGCAAGCGGCGGCGGCACCCGCTCGGAGCTGTGGTGCCAACTCGTCGCCGACTGTCTGGACTGTCCCGTCTCGGTGCCGGCCGGGTCGGAGCCGGGCGCGTTGGGCGCGGCGGTTCTCCTGGCGGTCGCGCTGGATGAGTACCCCTCGCTGTCGGCGGCGGTCGACCGGATGGTCACGACCGACCGCCGGTACGAACCGCGGCCGGCCGTCGCCGACCAGTACGCCGCGCTGTACGACTTCTTCGCGTCGGCACGCGAGGGGATGGAGTCGGTCTGGGCGGACCGCGCGGACGTCTACGCGCGGTCGATCACCGGGGAGAGGGACTGAGTCGATCGGTATCGAAGCGGGACGAACGCCGGGTTGTCGGTCCCGAAACGCCCCGGGACCGCCCGATCCGGAACGTCCTTACGCGGCCGCGTCGAATCGCGGGGTATGACGCTGGAAGTGCGGGCCGTCGCGGAACTCCCGCCCGACGAGCGGGCGGCCCTGTTCGATCGGGACGCCGGCGTGGCGGGCGCCCGCGACGACGCCCGGGAGATCGTAGAGCGGGTTCGGACGGAGGGCGACGTCGCCGTCAGGGAGTACTGCCGCGAACTGGACGGCGTCGAGGTCGGGAACCTCGACGTGACTGACGACGCCGAGCGTGCCTACGACGCAATCGACGCCGAGGTCCGGGACGCCATCGAGACCGCCGCCGAAAACGTCCGTGAGTTCCACGAGCGACAGGTCCCCGAGGACTGGCGGGCGAGTTTCGGCGGAGCGAGCGGTGGGGGTGCGGCCGACGGAAAGACGGCAGGCGGCGACGGGGGCGCCGCGGAGTCGGGACATCGCGAACTCGGCAGGCGGTTCCGCCCGCTGGAGCGGGTCGGCGTGTACGCGCCCGGCGGGACAGCGGCCTACCCCTCGAGTGTCGTGATGGGCGTGGTCCCCGCGAAGGTGGCGGGCGTCGAACACGTCGCCTTGGTGACGCCGCCGGCCGAGGAGATGAACCAGGTCACCCTCGCGGCCGCCCACGTCGCGGACGCCGACCGGGTCTACAGCATCGGCGGCGCCCAGGCGATCGGCGCCCTGGCGTACGGCACCGAAACCGTCACCCCAGTCCGGAAGATCGTCGGCCCCGGAAACCGGTGGACGACGGCGGCGAAGGCCGAAGTCCGCGGCGACGTCGACATCGACTTCCTGGCGGGGCCCTCCGAGATCCTGGTGCTCGCCGACGGGAGCGCGGATCCCGGACTCGTCGCCGCCGACCTCCTCGCACAGGCGGAACACGACCCGAACGCCTCCGTCGTCGCCGTCACCGACGACGCGGACTTCGCGGCGGCCGTCGTCGACGCGGTCGAGGCGCGGATCGACGGCCGCGAGCGCTCCGAGACGATCCGGGAGGCGCTCGACGCCGACGCGTCCGGCGTCCTCCACGCCCGGTCGATGTCCGAGGCGGTCCTGTTCGCCGAGGAGTACGCCGCCGAGCACCTCTCCATCCAGGCCGACGACGACGAGGCGCTGCTCGACCGGATCACGAACGCCGGGAGCGTGTTCCTCGGCCCGTACACCCCGGTCGCCGCCGGCGACTACGCCTCGGGGACGAACCACGTGTTGCCCACCTCGGGCGGTGCAAGGCGGTACGGCGGGCTCTCGGTCGACACCTTCCTCAGATCGACGACCGTCCAGCGGCTCGACCGCGAGGGGCTGGCGGACCTCGCGGAGCCGATCACGACGCTCGCCGAGGCCGAGGGGCTGGAGGCACACGCCGAAAGCGTCCGGGCACGGTTCGAGGCCGACCACACCAGCGGGTCCGGGACCGACGGGGACGCCGGGTAACCGGATGGCCGGTCGCCGCGCTGCGCCCCCGTCGTTCGCTGCGGCCTGCGAGGCCGTGCTCGCGGCGCCGGACGGCGACCACTCGACCGACACGACGCTGGCGCCGGTTCGCGCGCGGACGATCCCGGAGGGGTGGGCCGAGCGGCGTGACCGTGTAGTCGCCGCGCGGTTCCCGGCGGACGTCGAACGCGTCCTCGAAGTCGGCTGCAGCGTGGGAGCGTTTCTGGACCAACTCGGCACGCGGTACGACGCGGTCGGGATCGACGACAGACGCCCACACCTCCGGTTCGCCGCAGCCCGCGGCGGGGCAGTCGTCTGCGGCCGTCCGACCGCGCCACCGGTCCGGAACGTGTTCGACGGAGTGTGTACAGCGGAGTTCGCGGCCGCCCGGGCGTCGGCGGTCGACGTCTGTGTCGGGGCCTACGCCGCGCTCCGGCCCGGCGGGCTCGCGGTCGTCGTCGCGCCGACGGCCGCCTCCGGGGTGGCGGACTCCGGCGTCGAGACGTTCACCGGGTCGCGCTACCGACTCGAACGCGCCGTCGACGTCGAGAGCGAGGGGGCCGTCGGCGTGGACTACCGGGTCACCGACCGCCGGACCGGCGAGACGGCAGTAACCGCGGAGCGGCGGGGGGTCGAGACGACCACCGTCGACGGCCTGACCGCGGCGTTACGGACCGCGGGCTTCGAGGACGTGCTCGTCGTCGGCGAGAGCGACCTCCCGGATCTGGTCGTCGGGGTCGGCGTGCGGCCGGTGGATACGGGCCGCTGATCCGGACCGGTCTCGGTGGAGGCCCGCCCGCACGTCGGCGACGAGGTCGGCGGACGGATCTCGGTGGGGGCCCGCCCGCACGTCGGCGACGAGGTCGGCGAGTGCGAACGGGGACCGAAGCCCGCCTCACGCCTCGGAGCGGATCGTGAGCACCGGGGTCGACGAGAGGCGGACGACCCGTTCGGTGGTGCTACCAAGCAGGTATCGGTCCAGCCCGCGTCGGCCGTGGGTCCCCATCACGACGAGGTCGGCGTCGACGGAATCAGCGTAATCGAGGATGGTCTCGACCGGATCCCCCGTCAGGACCGTATCGACGACGTCGACGCCGGCATCGAGCCCCTCGACGGCCTCCGAGACGATCCGGTTGCCCTCCTGTTCTAACGCGTCGACGACCTCGCCGCCCTGGACGGTGAGGCTGTCGCGGTTCGTATCGGCGACGTAAAGGAGGTTGACCGTCGAGCTGTGCTCCTCGGCGAGGGCGACGGCGTGATCGAGTGCGGCCTGTGCCTGGTCGCTACCGTCGATCGGAACGAGGATGGTTTCGTACATACGGCCGGCTTCGGCAGGGGCGGACATATAAGCACGGCCCGGCGCCGGACGCCGGCCCCAGTGTCGACCCGGCGTCAACATTAACACGGTGCGTGCGGTAGTGGGTCCTATGAGTACCGAAACGGTCGAGGGCGGCAACGGCGGTACCGTGACCGTCACGCAGGAAGCCGCCTCCGAGGCGCTTTCCCTCATCGAGTCCGAGGGGCTCGACACCGACGAGGCTGGCCTCCGGCTGTTCGTCCAGCAGGGCGGCTGTGCGGGCCTCTCCTACGGGATGCGGTTCGATCACGAGCCGGAACCCGACGACGCGGTTGTCGAACAACACGGCCTCCGCGTGTTCGTCGACCCCGCAAGCCAGAACTACGTCGGCGGGTCGACGCTCCAATATGAGGGCGGCCTGCAGGGCGCTGGGTTCCACGTCGAGAACCCGAACGTCGTCAGCGAGTGTGGATGCGGGGAGTCGTTCCGGACGTGACCGATCCACGCCGGGGCCGGTAGCCGCGATGGCGACCGACCGCAACCCCGTCGAGACCCCCCGCGGCGAGACCGTCTACGTCGACCGGGCCGACGCCGAGCGCGGCGCCAAGGGACCGTTTTTCGTCGCCTACACCACCTCCGAGGCGGACCACCGGTGGGGGTTCTGGTGTGCGAACTGCGAGTCCGCGGACAACGCGATGGACACGATGGGGCGGATCGAGTGCAACGTCTGCGGCAACATCCGGAAGCCCGACGAGTGGGACGCCGCCCACGAGTGAAGCGACGAGCGGCGCAGTAGGGGCATCAACGGGGACAGGCTCGGCTCACTCCACCGAGCCGACGGTGAGCCCGGTCACGACGCGACCCGCGTTCTCGCTGCCGACGAACGCGATGCTCGTGTCGTTGTCCCGTGCGAACCGGCGTGGTACCCTCCCAACGGCGCCGGAAGGCGCGTAGCGATCCACGAACTCCTACCGGAACTCGGTGTCCGGGTCGACGTCGGCGACCATCGACCGGAGCGTCGAAACGATACTGTCGGTCGCGAGCGGGTCGGTCCCGTCGATCCAGTCTCGCTCCCTTGCGTACTTCGCGTCCCCACGCGGGATGACCGTGACCGCGATCACGCCCTGGTTCAACAGCCCGTCGAACTGTGCTGCCCGGAGGAGCGCCGCCTTCGGGAGATCGGACCCGTCGAACGGAACAAGTACCGTCATACGCTCCAGTACGACGGAGTCGCAAGAACAGGCCTCGCCAGCGCGTGCGTCCGAGCGGCACCGAACGTCCGCTACTCCGCCGCCGGGGCGCGACCAGACGTTCTCACATCCGACTCGGACGGGTCGATCCGGGTTGGTAGGGTTGCGCCGGCAGCCGTCCCCGCTGACGGCGTCGCAGGGTCCATCTGATTGTACGGCCGGCGGCCGTCGGCTCCCGCGATGATCGTGCCGGAACTCGGCGCGTGTCCGAACTGCGGGACGACGGACGTGTGCTGTTGTTCGAACGGTCTCGACGTCATCGGGGGCAACACCGAGAAGTACTGCCACGTCCGTGAGACGACGGTCGACCTCGGGGAGGCGGTGTACGGGTGACTGGGACGGTCGTGAGCGCCACGTTCCCACGACCTCCGCTGTCGGGATCGGAGTTCCCAGGTATGTGAGTTCGTGACAAGATTTAAACTGTCGGCCGTTGTACCCGGTTGTACATGCCCCCTGTCAGCATGCCTCCTTCGGAGGACGCCCGGACGATCTTCCGTCGGCTGGGCTACAGCGTTTCGGGCGACGGGCCGGAGTTCGTCGCCGAGCGAAAGTGGCGCACCGTGCGCGTCACGGCCGTCGCAGACGGCGAAGACCTACGTAGCCGCCGCGCGCTCGCGGACGGCGGCGAACCGTCCACGGAGTATCGGTTCCGATGCTTCGTCGCGCCGAAGTCCGCAACAGGGGACGTACGAAACCGGCTCCGGAGCGTCGACCCCACCTACGAGTGGGCGGTGATCGGCGTCGACGGCGACGGCGAGTACGACGTCTACCTCCCGAACGCGGGCTAATCGTCCGCGCGGGCGCTGCCGAACTGTTCGGCTGGGAGCCGTAGCTCCGCGAGCCCCGGAAGGTGTTCGATGTTGAACACGATCTTCAGGTCGTCCGTGACCGGCTCGCCGATACAGGAGAGTCTGACCCCGCGGTCGGTCAGGTCGTCGTCCAGCACCGTACTCACCGGCATCTCGAGGTCGCCCTCCACTACCGCAACGGCGCAGTTCGCACACGCGCCGCCGCGACAGGCGTACGGCCAGGAGAACCCGTACCGCTCTGCGGCTTCCAGCAGGGTCTCCCGGGGCTCGACCACCAGGATTCCGTGGGTGTCGACCCCGAGATCCGCTGTTTCGGCCTTCTCGAAGAGATCGTCGTCCGTGATGTTCCACCCATAGGACTCGACTGCGGCGTAGTCGAGATACTCGACCGTCGGTCCCAGTTCACCATCCCCGTCGCCGGTGTCACCGGCCGATGAGACCTCCTCCTCGGCGGAACCGGTCCGTCCGTCGGTCGACTCCGGTCGGTCGCTCCCGGCTGAGGCCTCGCCCGCCTCGAACGCCGCGGGGTCCCGACCGGCAGTGAGGTGTTCGTAGGCCCGTCGGACGCGTTTGAACGCCGCGACCGACCCCCCGTGGTCGGGGTGGACCTCCTTCACCCGTTTGCGGTACGCTCGGACGACGGCGTCCTCGTCGGCGTCGGCGTCGAGCCCCAATACGTCGTACGGCGATCCCACGATATTTGGTAGGGTGATAAGCCGCTTAAGTCCGACGGCCGCGGGTCGGCGACAGGCCTCTCAGCGTGTCCCGTCCAGCGTCGCACACCCGTCGGTGGCGGGAGAACGTCGAACTCTTCGACCGGTCTCTCGAAAGGAACCGGTCCGTCGCTGTCGGCCGGCTTCGGGGAAAGGACGGCTCGTCGCCGGCGGCGTAGTCGGTGTCGGGGCCCACTGGGCGGCTCGGCCAGTCGGCGCCTACCCGTCCCACGCGGCGTGGTCAGCGATCTCCTCGCGGACGGCCTCGCAGTCGGCCTCCGAGTGAACGCCGAGGGCGTCGACGACCGCAGAGCGGGTCTGTCGGTCGGTGATGGCGGTCCCGCCCGCTTCGGTTTCGAACCGAAAACTCGGGGCGGCCGACAGCCCGCCGAGGCTCGTTCCCTCCGACTGTTCGTCGGGCGTGGGTCGAACCCGGTGTTCCGCCAGCACGCGGATCAGCTCCTGACGATCCTCCTGGAGCGCGGTCTTGACCGCTTCCTGGACACCCATACGCGCGTGACTCGTAGCCAATCTATTCAGTTTTCCGTCGGGACGGGGTCCACACGGGCCAACTGCCGACCGCCCGGTCAGAGCCGCGGCCCCGCGTACTCAGAGCCGCGGCCCCGCGTACTCGTAGTAGGTGACCGCTTGCGCACACCACGAGCAGCCACAACTGTAGTAGCCGCTCCGACCCGTCAGGCGGTCCGGACAGGTGACCTCGACGTGACGCTCGAAGCGTTCGGCGAGGTCGTGGTAGCGCTCGCAGTTCCGCCAGAACGTCGTGGCCGCCGTCGACACGGGAACCCGTTCGTCAGAGACAAGATTCAACGTTGCGTGAGACGCGTTCCCGCGCGTGGGGGCCCGGGGCTCACCACCAGTTCCTCGTTCGACCTGCCGGTCGGCCGGCAGCTCCGGACGCGGCTGAAGACTGTTTGCGGCCCCGCTCGCGACAGCGCCGCGGGTCAATCGACCGCCCCCGAAACCCACAGGTGGCTGGCGACCAGGGTTCCGGTATGGGAGTGCTACTGTCGGCCTCCTACGTCGTCCACGTGCTCTCGGCGCTGTTGTGGATCGGTGCGGTCCTGTTCGTCGCCTCGCTGTACCTCCCCGCGTCGGGGGCGAACGGCGAGGACCTCGGCTGGACGCTGGATCGCCTCCTGTGGATCACCCGCTGGACCGGGGTGGCGCTCCCGGTCACCGGCCTCTATCAGGTCTGGCTGCTCTACCCGCTCCCGCGGCTGATTGGCACGCCGCGCGGGCATCTGGTCCTCGGGATGTTCCTGCTGTGGGGCGTCCTGAACGGGGTCGTCGAACTCGGCGTCTACCGCGCCCGGACCGTCGACGGCTCTCGGCCGTCCTTCGGGGCGTATATGAGTAAGGGGGTCGGCGTCGACGGCGGATTCCCGCGGGAGGACGCCGACGAGGCGCTGGCAGCGGTGCGGCCGTATTTGACGGGCGGGGCGGTGCTGAGTGTGCTTCTGGGCGTCGACGCGGCGTTGTTGGCAGGTGGGTTGGCCGCGCTGTGAGACCCCGGCTACGCGAAGCGGCGGACGAACAGCAGAATGGGTTGGAACGGACTCTGAACCACGGTCGTTTCGCTCGCAGTGCTCGCTTCACTCCCTGCTTCAAATCCATCCGGAACCACTTCCGATTCCACGGACTCCTCGCTGGCGCTCGCCGTTGCGAGGAATCAGAAAGTGGGTTGGGGCGGATTTGAACCGCCGGCCTCCTCCATGTCAAGGAGGTGTCATAACCGGACTAGACTACCAACCCGCCGGGTCGAAGGCGTTGTCGCACACTCCTTCGCGACTCGAAGTTTCCTGGGGATACAATTGAAGGTTTCGTTTCGGACACCGGCGTCCGCCGTCTGCCGATTTCCCGAGGACGAAGCGTCGCCTCGGTTCTATATCCCACTCAGCGGCCCGACAGCGGCGTATCGGGACGGCCGTGGACCCGCTCCGACAGTCTTATACTGGTGTACGGATTCGTTCACTACAACACGAAACCGTACATCGGTGACCACGATGACACTCCAGGAATACATCGAGCGCGCGGCCGACGGGGAGGATCTGACCCAAGAGGAGTCCCGCGAGGCGGTCCGACTGATCTTCGAGGAGGCGACCGAGGCCCAGATCGGCGCCCTGCTCGCGGCGCTCAGGTCGAAAGGCGAGACCGAAGCCGAGATCGCGGGCTTCGCCCAGGGGATGCGCGACGCCGCCCGAACCATCGACCCCGACCGGAAGCCGCTGGTCGACATCGTCGGGACCGGCGGCGACGACTACGACACGATCAACGTCTCCACGACGAGCGCCATCGTCGCGGCGGGTGCGGGCGTGGCGATCGCAAAGCACGGCAACTACTCCGTTTCCTCGACTTCGGGGAGCGCGGACGTGCTGGAGGTCGCCGGTGCGGACATCGAGGCCGAGCCGCCCGCGGTGGAGGACGCAGTCGAGCGCGACGGCATCGGGTTTATGCTCGCACCGGTGTTTCACCCCGCGATGAAGGCGGTCATCGGCCCGCGGAAGGAACTGGGAATGCGGACGATCTTCAACATCCTCGGGCCGCTGACGAACCCCGCAAACGCGGACGCACAGGTGGTCGGCGTATACGATCCCGATCTGGTGCCCGTGTTGGCCCACGCGCTCTCCCGGATGTCCGTAGACCGGGCGCTGGTGGTCCACGGCGCCGGGATGGACGAGATCGCGCTCCACGACGAGACCGTCGTGGCCGAAGTCGACGGCGACACCATTGAGGAGTACACCGTCACGCCCGAGCAGATCGGCTTGGACTCGGCGCCAGTCGAGGCGGTCGCGGGCGGCACGCCCGAGGAGAACGCCGCGGACCTCCGCGGGATCGTGACCGGCCGGGTGACCGGGCCAAAGCGCGACATCGTCCTCGCGAACGCCGGCGCCGCGATCCACGTCGCCGGCCTGACGGACTCCATCGAGGCGGGCGTCGAGGCGGCCGCGCGGGCCATCGACGAGGGGGACGCCGCGGAGACGTTCGCGGCGCTGTGCGGAACGGCCGACGCTCCGGTGGAGGGCTGACCGGATGGTCCGGGTGAAGATCTGTGGCGTGACAAGCGAGGCGGATCTACAGGCTGTCGAACGCGCCGGCGCGGACGCGGTCGGGATCATCACCGACGTGCCCGTCGACACCCCACGGGAGGTCACAGTCGAGGACGCGGGGACGTTGGCGGCGGCCGCGCCCCCGTTTCTCACGACGACGCTCGTGACGATGCCCGAGACCGTCGCGGAGGCGATCGCGACGGCCGACGCCGTCGGGGCGGACGCCGTCCAGATCCACGGCGGGTTCGACGCCGCGGAACTCCGTGAGATCCGCGAGGCGGTCGCCGCGAAGGTGATCGCCGTCGTCGACGCCGCCGCTCCCGACCGCGCGCGTGCCGTTGCCCCCGCGGTCGACGCCGTCCTGATGGACTCCGTCGACGGCGCGGGGGCGGGTGGCACCGGCGAGACCCACGACTGGGCGGCGACCGCCGAGGTGGCGGCGGGCGTTGCCGCGCCGGTCGTCCTCGCCGGCGGGTTGACCCCGGAGAACGTCGCCGAGGCCGTCGAGGCGGTCCGGCCGTTCGCCGTCGACGTCGCCAGCGGCGTCGAACGCTCGGGCGGCCGGAAGGACCGCGAGGCGCTCCGGAGGTTCGTTGCGAACGCGGCCGCGGCCGATCCCGGTGAGGATCGATCCACAAAGCCCGAGGAGGTCCCGTCGTGACCGACCTCTCGCAATCGCGGTCGGCGTTCGTCGAGGCCGTCGGCGCCGCGACCGATGCGGCCGACGGCCCGGTGGTGGCGCACGTGACCGCCGCGATGCCGGAGGTGACGCCGCTGACCGCGTACGTCGCGCTGTCGGGACGGAGCGACTACGGCTTCCTGCTGGAAAGCGCCGAGAAGACGCCGTCGAGCGACCCCGCCGGCGCGTTCGCGCCCGACCACGCCACCGCCGACCGCCACGCCCGGTTCTCGTTCGTGGGCTACGACCCCGACGCGGTCGTGACGGTCGGCCCCGGCGGGACGGAAATCGAACGGCTCGGCGGCCGGGCCGCGGAGTACGTCGAGGCCGCAGCCGACCTCGATGTCGACGCCGAAGGGGATGTCGAACGCGACCCCGACGTGTTGGATCGGCTCCGCGCGGCGTTTCCGGACCTCCCGCGGGTGGGCTTTCCGGACGACGACCGCCAGCAACTCCGCGGCGGCCTCGTTGGCTTTCTGGCCTACGAGGCGGTCTACGACCTGTGGCTCTCGGAGGTCGGCGTCGACCGCCCCGACACCGACACCCCGGACGCGGAGTTCGTGGTCACGACCAGGACCCTCTCCGTCGATCACGCCGAGGGGTCGGTGTCGCTGGTTCTGACGCCGGTCGTCGCGCCCGACGACGACCCCGGCGCCGTCTACGACGACCTCCGGGCCGAGGTCGAGCGGGTTGCCGACGCGCTCGCCGCGGCCGAGGACCCCGATCCCGGCGGCTTCGTCCGGTCCGGGGAGACCGCCGGCGCGAAAGCCGACTACGAGGCGGCGGTGCGGGAGACCAAACGCCACGTTCTCGACGGCGACGTCTACCAAGGGGTGATCTCCCGGACCCGGGAGCTCCGCGGGGAGGTCGATCCCGTCGGGCTCTACGAGGCGCTCCGGGCGGTCAACCCCTCGCCGTATATGTACCTGCTGCGGCACGACGACCGCCACATCGTGGGCGCCAGCCCCGAGACGCTGGTGTCTGTCACCGGCGCCCGGGTGGTGTCGAACCCCATCGCCGGCACCTGCGCCCGCGGGAGCAGCCCCGTGGAGGACCGGCGCCTCGCCGGGGAGATGCTGGCCGACGGCAAGGAGCGCGCCGAGCACACGATGCTCGTCGACCTCGCGCGCAACGACGTCCGCCGGGTCGCCGAACCCGGGAGCGTCCGCGTCGAGGAGTTCATGAACGTCCTGAAGTACAGCCACGTCCAGCACATCGAATCGACCGTGACGGGGACGCTCGCGTCGGCCGACGACCGCACCGAGGCGGACCGGGCGGGCCGCGCCGCCGACGCCTTCGACGCCACCCGCGCGACGTTCCCCGCGGGGACGCTGACCGGCGCGCCGAAGGTGCGGGCGATGGAGATCGTCGACGACCTCGAAGCAACTCCCAGAGGCGTCTACGGCGGCGGCGTGGGCTACTACTCGTGGTCCGGCGACGCCGACTTCGCGATCGTGATCCGGACCGCGACCGTCGACGCCGGCGGCGACGAGGACGTGATCTCCGTCCGGGCGGGCGCGGGGATCGTCGCCGACAGCGACCCCGCCGCCGAGTACGCCGAAACCGAACAGAAGATGGACGGGGTGTTGGCCGCGATCGACCGGATCGAGCGGGACCCGGACGCCGAAGCCGACGCCGGGGAGGTGGTCCGGTGACCCTCCGGCTTCTCGTCGTCGACAACTTCGATTCGTTCACGTACAACCTGGTAGAGTACTTCTCCGAGCAGCGGGTCGACGGCGAGCGCGTCGAAGTGGTCGTCAGGAAGAACACCGCGTCCCTCTCAGAACTCCGGGCGCTTTCCCCCGACGCTATCGTTATCAGTCCCGGGCCGGGCCACCCGGAGAACGACCGCGACGTCGGCGTGACCAACGAGGTGTTGACCACGCTGTCGCACTCGATCCCGACCCTCGGCGTTTGCCTGGGGCTCGAGGCCGCGGTCTACGCGTACGGCGGGGAGGTCGGCCACGCGCCCGAACCGATCCACGGGAAGGCGTTCCCGGTGGACCACGACGGCCGCGGGGTGTTCGCCGGCCTCGATCAGGGGTTTCAGGCCGGGCGGTACCACTCGCTGATCGCGACCGCGATCCCGGAGTGTTTCGCGGTGACGGCGACGACGACCCACGCCGACGACGAACTCGTGATGGGGATCCGCCACCGGGAGTATCCAATCGAGGCCGTCCAGTTCCACCCCGAGTCGGTGCTCACCGGCGTCGGTCACGACGTCGTCCGGAACTTCGTCGACGAGTGCGTGCGGTCGCGGGCCGGTGGCAGGCCGACAGAGGCGTAGGACCGCCCAGGAGCGGAGCCCCGGTTCGGGGGCGCCGAGGGAGGTCCGGATTACAGGACGGTGACGCCGAAAAAGGAGAGCACGAGCAGCCCCCCGACCACGACCGCGGCGATCGTGACCAGTCGCCAGGCGATCTTCAACGCGATCCGTCCGACGAGGACCACGACCGCGATCGCCACGATGACGGCGAGCGCCTGTCCGAGCGGGTTCCCCAGCAGGCCGCCGAGTTGGAGCGGCAGGGTCGCGAGTCCGTGAGTCATACGCCCACCTCTCGCCGGTACCCGAATAAGTCTGTGGGAACCGCGAAACCGGCGGCGCGGGGGAACAGCCGCACCTCGGTCGCGGACACATAAGCGAACGGGTACGTGTCGGGGGAGTGCCGGCATATCGACGACCCTCGGCGGGGATTCCCCGCCGACCGGATCACAGCGTCCGTCGGTTCGGCGGCCGCTGTGACCCCCTCAGTTCGCCTGGATTATCGCAGTACAGCGTCGGGTCCGTCAGCCTCGAATTTCACTTTCACTTCGGTCTGGTTATTTTGATACCCCGTCGGATCAAACGTCGTGTCGTCACGTCGATCGCGTGGCAGGGTCGGGGATGGGGCCAGGTTGCGTACCTGATATTTCCCGCGTCGCTGCCGGGATACCGAAGCCTTAACCGACCCGCGTCACTCCAACCCACCGTCACAAATGATCGTAGTCGAACCAGTCACCCGAACGGATGCGGCCCGGTGTGGAACCGCCGGCCCGGAGGTACAGTAGATGAGCAACCGACCCGCAGGCGCCGACGAGCTGAAGCTCCCCGTCAAGCGGACAGAGGGCGAGACCCTGGAGGACCGGCTCACGGCCAACGCCTACCACAACATCCTCCCCGCGCGGTACCTCCGGAAGGACCCCGAAGGCAACCCTCGGGAGTCCCAAGAGGAGCTGTTCCCCCGCGTCGCCAAGAACGTCGCACTCGCGGAGGCGGTCTTCGAGGCCGACAGCCGGGGCGTCGAGATCACCGTCACGCCCGATCAGCTGAAGCCCGATCACCCTCGGCGCAACGAACTCGCCGCGGAGGTCTTCGGGAAGGGTGTCACCGCCGAGGACGACGCTGAGACGACGCTGTCGGTCTACAACGTCAACAAGTTCGCGTACGACACCATCGTGCCCGAACTCCCCGACGACGTCCGCGAGCAGGTCGTCGAGAAGCGCGAGGAGTTCGAGTCGCTGATGGATTCGCTGTCGTTTATGCCGAACTCGCCGACGCTCATGAACGCCGGCGACGAGCTCCAGCAGCTGTCGGCGTGTTTCGTCGACTCCCCGGAGGACGACATCGACGACATCCACCAGACCGCAAAGGAGGCCGCACAGGTCTTCCAGTGTCTGACTGCGGACGCCACAGTCGCAGTCGAGGGGAAGGGTACCGTCTCGATCGCCGACGTCGAGCCCGGTGACCGGATCGTTCAGCGCGACGACGACGGCCACCGCGCCCGAACCGTCGACGAGGTACACGCCTACGACGACGCGCCGACGAAACGGCTCGTCACGGAGAGCGGCGTCTCGGTCCGCGGGACGCCGAACCACCGGCTCCTCGTCGACGGCGAGTGGCGCGAAATCGGCGACGTCGAACCCGGAGAGACGGTCTCGCTCAGACTCGGCTGGCTCACGGACGAGGACGAAACAGCCCCGTTGGAGACCGTCGCGGCCGGCGGTCAGTGGGACAGCGCCCGGACCGTCTCGAACGAGGCGATCGCGGAGCTCCACGCCGACGGACACAGCGACTACGAGATCGCCGCGGCGCTCGACTGCTCGCCGTCGACCGTCCAGCGCCGCCGCGCGAACGAACTCGAACTCCCGGCGAACGGAACCGGCGGTCGCCCCGCCGGCGCGAGCTTCGACGAGGACGCCTTCGACACGCTGTACGGCGAGGGGCACTCGGACGGCGAGATCGCGACAGCGCTCGATGTCAGCCCCGCGACGATCCAGCAACACCGGAGCGCCCGGGGCCTGGAAGCGAACGGGCAGCCGGTCAAGACGGTAACGCAACCCGAGGAACTGACCGCCGACCTCGCGGAGCTGCTCGGAATCTGGATCGGCGACGGGTCGGTCCACCGGGACGGGATCCGATTCCACGTCAACCGCGACGACGTGCTCAACCACATCGACACGCTCTCGCGGGAGCTCTTCGACACCGGAATCGATTACACCTGGTCCGACGGCTGCTACGAAGCGGTGATCCACAGCCACGAGGTCAAGCGCTTCTGGCTCCGGAACTTCGGCGACGCCAAGCCGTCCTCGGCGTCCGCGAGCGTTCCCGACCTGGTCCGGCAGACGGACCACGAACGCGTCTGTGCGTTCCTCCGCGGGCTGTTTTCGACCGACGGGACGCTCACGAAGGGGCGGTACCCGCGGCTCTATAGCGCGTCGGAGGCGCTCATCGAGGGCACGCTGCAGCTGCTTCTGGGCGTCGGCATCCCGGCGACGAAGTGGGAGTGGGAGAACGACGATCGGGAGTACTTCAGTGTCGCGCCGACCGACTCGGTCGGCCTCGAACGCTTCGCGGGCGACGTTGGCTACGTCGACACCCGTTCGACCGAACTGTCGGCGTCGCTCTCGGAGACGCCGCCGGGGCCGACCCAGTGCGGCACTGTCGTCGACGGCCACACCTGGGAGCAGGAGGTCCTCGCAGTCGAGGACGCCGAACCCGAAACCGTCTACGACGTCACTGTCGCTGGCAACCACGAGTACGTCGCCAACGGCGTCGTCTCGCACAACAGCGGCGGCGGGATGGGCTATGCCTTCTGGCGCCTCCGTCCGTACGGCGACCCGGTCGGCTCGACCGGCGGGATCGCGTCGGGCCCGATCACGTTTATGCGGACCTACGACCAGCTGTGTGAGACGATCGCGCAGGGCGGGGCGCGCCGCGGCGCCCAGATGGGCGTGATGCGAGTCTCCCACCCGGACGTCGTCCAGTTCATCCACGCGAAGAACAAGGACGTCTCGCTTGCGCACACCCTGCGGCTGAACGACCCCGACGACTTCACGCACAACTCCTTCGCCGACGCCTTGGAGGAGGCCCGCGAACTGATCGACGACGAGGGCCGGGTGCCGAAGCACCTCCGGAACGCGGTCGAGGGCCACCTCTCGAACTTCAACATCTCCGTGGGGATCACCGACGACTTCATGGACGCGGTCTACGAGGGCGAGGAGTTCACCTTCACCAACCCCCGGACGGGGGAGCCGCACGTCGCGACCGAGGAGACGAAGGAACTGTACGATATGTTCGACCTCGGCGAGCACGTCGAGGTCGGCGAGGAGCTGTCGGTCCCCGCCGAGAAGCTCTGGAACCACATCGTCGACGGCGCCCACCAGAACGGCGAACCCGGGGTGATCTACCTCGAACGCGTCAACAAACAGCACTCCTTCGACGTCGAGGAGCATCCGGACCACCAGATCCTGGCGACGAACCCGTGCGTGACGGGGGATATGGATGTCCGGCTGTCCGACGGTTCGACACGTCCGATCGGCGAACTCGCGGAAACGGACGATCGCGTGAGTGTTCGGACGCTTGACGCCCAGAATCGCGTTGTGAACCGTCCCGCGAGTGCGTTCCAGACGAAAGAGGGCGCCAAGGTTCTACGTATCACGACCGAGTCGGGGACATCGATCCGCGCCACCCCCGATCACGAGATTCGGACCGACGACGGCGAGTGGGTTGAGGCGGCGGATCTCTCCGCCGGCGTAGAGATCGTAAGCCTGTCTGCACCGCTCGCCACGCGTCACGGAACCGAAACCGAAGTCCGCACTGAGACGGTTGCGAGCATTGAGTCCGACGGCAGTGAGGATGTCTATGATCTAACGGTCGAGGAAACTCACAATTTCTTCGTCAGCGCGGACGGCGAGAAGGCGATCAATGTTCACAACTGCGGCGAGCAGCCGCTCGAGGAGTACGAGGCCTGTAACCTCGGCCACATCAACCTCTCGACGCTCGTCGACCTCGACGCGCCCGACTGGCGCGTCTGGTACGACGCCCACGGCGACGAGTACGACGACTTCGCCGAGGCGGTCGAGGCGTTCCTTGCGGAGGCCATCGACTGGGAGGAGTTCGACTACCGGATCGACCGCGGGACGCAGTTCCTCGAGAACGTGGTCACGATGTCGGACTTCCCGGTGCCGAAGATCGAGGAGACCGTCCGGCAGATGCGGAAGATCGGCCTCGGCGTGATGGGGCTGGCGCAACTGTACATCCAACTCGGCATCCAGTACGGCACCGAGGCGGGCAACGAGGTCGCCCGCCAGCTGATGACCCACATCAACCACGAGTCGAAGTGGACCAGCCACCGCCTCGCGGAGGAGCGCGGCACCTTCGCCGACTTCGAGGAGTCGAAGTACGCCGACCCCACCGAGTACCGCGAGTGGTTCGAGCACCACACCGGCCTCGACGCCGACGAGTGGGACGACGGGTTCCCGATCCGGAACCACAACACCACGACCGTGGCGCCGACGGGCACCACCTCGATGATCGGCAACACCACGGGCGGGATCGAGCCGATCTACAACGTCGCCTTCTACAAGAACGTCTCCGGCGACGTCCAGGGCGACGAGATGCTCGTGGAGTTCGACGACTACTTCCTTCGCACCCTGGAGGCCAACGACATCGACGTCGAGTCGGTCAAAAAGGAGGCCCAAGACCAGATGGCCGAAAACGAGTTCGACGGCGTCTCCTCGCTGTCGACCGTGCCGGCGGCGATCTCGGAGCTGTTCGTGGTCACCGGCGACCTCTCGGGCAAACAACACGCCGCGGTCCAGTGTGCCACCCAGGAGGGCGTCGACTCCGCGATCTCGAAGACCTGCAACTTCCCGAACGCCGCGACCAAGGAGGACATGGACGAGGTCTACCGCTACATCTACGAGAACGGCGGGAAGGGCGTGACCGTCTACCGCGACGGCACCCGCTCGAAGCAGGTCCTCACCACCCGCGCGCAGAACACCGACTTCGCCGACGAGAGCGAGGCCGCCGAGGCGCTCGTCGAACAGATCGAGGAGGTCTTCGGCGGGATCGACGGGTTCCTCGACAACGAGGCGGTCCAGGCCGCACTCGACGAGGAGGTCGAGCGGCTGCTGTCGGCGGCCGACGGCGAGCAGACCGACCTCGGGAAGAAGCGCCCGCGTCCGGACGTCCTCTACGGCGTCACCCAGCGGATCGACACGGGCTACGGGAAGCTCTACGTCAACATCAACGAAGACAGCGAGGGCCGCCCCTTCGAGCTGTTCGCGAACATCGGCAACTCCGGCGGGTTCACCGCTTCCTTCACCGAGGCGCTGGCGAAGACCATCTCGACGGCGTTGCGCTCCGGGGTCGATCCCGCCGAGATCGCGAGCGAACTCCAGGGCATCCGGAGCCCGAAGGTCGCCTGGGACAAAGGCGAACAGATCAACTCCATCCCCGACGCCATCGGGACGGCGATGCGCCGCTACCTCGACGGCGAGATCGAGAAGGGCTACCCACAGCAGCAGAACCTCTCGGAGGTCTCCGAGGAGGCCGGCGGCGACGCGCCGCCGCAGCTCGGCCGCGAGACCGACGGCGGCGCCGCGGTCGACGTGAGCGACGCCGACGTGGGCGGCGCCGACCTGCCCGACGCGGGCGGCTCCGACGCCGCCGATGACCTGCTCGAAGCGGGCGAGAGCCCCGAGTGCCCCGAGTGCGGGAGTATGTCGCTGTACTACTCCGAGGGCTGCAAGACCTGCGAGTCCTGCGGCTGGTCGGAGTGCTGAGCGCGACGGCCCGGTAGCAGCCCGGGACGCGAACCTTCTTGTCGGTTGCCACGCCCTGTACACCAGTGAGCGGATCGAACGACTCCACGACGGTCGCGCCGGGACGCCCCTGTCCGATCTGTGACCGGCCGATGGCCCACCGGCATTGTAAGTACGTCTGCCCCGAACACGGGGTCGTGTACGACTGCAGTGATACGTTTTGGTGATCCGACAACCGAACCCGAAACCACTTATAAATCTGGTGGCCGCAGTACTGCGGTCCGGTCGTTCCTCGGCACGAAGGGTTATATGAATTCAGTCCGAACTACGAACGATAGATGCGTGGTCGGATGCGACGGCGAGTAGCCGCCCTGACGTGTAACCGCTAACGATGGTCGAACAGGACCAGATCCGAAGGAGCAAGGCGATCCAGCGCCGCACCGGGAAGACCTTCCACCTCGCGACCCGGGTACTCCCCGAGCGCGTTCGGCACGCGACGTACGTGCTGTACGCGTTCTTCCGTGTGGCCGACGAGGTCGTCGACGCCGCCGACACCGCCCCGCCGCCGGAGCAGCGGCGCCGGCTCGAAGAGCTCCGCCTGCAGGCGCTCGGGGAGGAGGCGACCGACGACCCCGTTTTAGACGCCTTCGCCGAACTCCGGGAGGCCCACGACATCCCCCGCGAGGACGTCGACGCGTTCATCGACGCGATGCTCGAAGACGTCGACACCGACCGCTATGAGACCTACGAGGACTTGGAGGCGTACATGGACGGGTCGGCCGCCGCGGTCGGCCGGATGATGACCGAGATTATGGAGACGCCGCGGGCGGCGGAGGCGATGCCGCACGCGACCGCCCTCGGGGAGGCGTTCCAGCTCTCGAACTTCCTCCGGGACGTCCGGGAGGACGTGGTCGAACGGGACCGCATCTACCTGCCACTCGAGACGCTGCGAAAACACGGCGTGACCGAGGAACAGGTGCTGAACTTCGAGTACGACGAGCGGTTCCGCGCGGCGATGGAGGAGGAACTCCACCGGGCGGAGGCGCTCTACCGCGAGGGCGTCGAGGGGATCAAATACCTCCCCGAGGACTGCCAGTTCGCGGTGTTGCTCGCGGCGGTGCTGTACGCCGATCACCACCGCGAGATCCGGAAACGGGACTGCGACGTGCTCGCGACGACGCCGTCGCTGTCGACGCCGCGGAAGCTGTTTCTGGTCGCAAAGACCCGGCTGTACTGGGCGTTCGAACGCGACCCCGTCGCGGTGTTCCGGCGGGTGAGCGTGGTCCCGTACCCCGAGGACGGCGACACCACACGGGATCCGGGCCACTCCGGCCCTTCACGCGGCCGGACCTCGTGGTTCGGCGCGGGCCGCGTCGGCGGGCGTGTGACGGGGTGGCTCCGCAGCTTCACGAGAAGCGAGTAGCCGGCCTACCGTTGCCGGTCCGAGCCCCCGCGCCACGGCGCCCCCCGGGTCGGCGCGTCGAACCGGTCAGCTTTGATCAGTCCTGCTGCGAACAACCCTGCGACGGCGACCGCGATCCAGTTACCGAACCACGCGTTGATTCCCCCCCACAGGATGACGAACGAGACCAGATCGTCCAGCAGGAACTCACACGCATCGAGCCGGTCGACGAGCGCGTCGTGGTCGTACCCCCAATCCAAGGCGAGAACCGCGACGGTCGCCGAGAGGATCCACCCGGCGTAGTTCGAGAGCGGCACGCCGTAGAAGACGCCGCCGTTCGGGTACACCCAGAAGCCCAGCGCGACCGCGCCGGGATCCAAGACCACGTCCATCGTCACCACCGTCGCGATCACCGCGAGCAGCCTGACGGCTGCGACCCGGGCGCGGTCGCCGAGCAAGAGGAGACACAGCAGGTACGCGTTCATCACGATCGGGACGAAGAAGATCGGGAGCCCCAGCGGGACGCCGAGAACGGTCGGCCCGAGGTCGACGCCGTAGAAGAACTCCCCGTAGGGAACACCGGTGTGAACGCCGGCGTACTCGACGGCGTAGGAGTAGAGGATCAGGAGTCCGACCCCCGCGGCCGCCCGCCGGTCGGTGGCGCGGAGCAACCCCGCCACGAGCGGCGACCGCATCACGGCGGTCCCCAGCAGGATCAACAGCCCGTTGAACGCGAGCGGGGGTGGGAGCAGACCTTCCGCGCTTGCGAGCAGCAGGACGATCCCGTTCAGCGGGAAGAACACCGAGATGGTGAACCGGTTCTCCCTGACGAGTCGCTCCAGTCGCGCCTCCCACTCCGCGCGGCTCTCCGGGACCCGGTCGGCCAGCGCCGCGACGCCCGTCTCACGCATAGAGCAGCCTCCAGAGCGCGCCGAGCGTCAAAAGCGTTCCCACGGCGGTGTTGATCGCGGGGTACCACCAGTACGCCCGTTCGACGTCGACGTCCGAGCGAAAGACCGCGAACACGACGACCGGGTACGCCACCAGCAACAGCCCGATCCGGACGTCGACGACGGCGAACACGGCCGCGGCGGCGAGCCAACACAGCAGACAGTAGCCGTAGGTCAGCCGCTCCCCTAGGACGGTCGCAGTCGTCCGGATGCCCGCCTCCCGGTCCGGCTCGATGTCCGGAATCGCCGAGAAGGTGTGCATCCCCATCGTCCAGAGCCACGCGCCCGCAAGCGCCGCGAGCGGCGGATGGGTCCCGGAGACCGCCGCGTAGGCCGCGGCCCCAGGCAGGATGTACAGTCCGTTCGAGACCGAGTCGGCGACGGGCGTCGTCTTGAACCGCAACGGCGGCGCGGAGTACTGGGCGGCGAGAAAGAAGAAGCCCGCGAGGTACGGCCACGAAACCCGTGGCGTCAGCGCGAACGTCGCGAGGCCGAGGAGCCCCGAGGCGACGATGAGGGCGCTCACCAGCGGGTCCCCCTGCCACCGCGCCTCCCGGTCGTCCTTCTTGGGGTTCTCGACGTCGACGTCGGCGTCGAAGACGTCGTTGATGCCGTAGAGGAAGACGTTCGCGGGGAGCAGGAAGTACGCGAAAAGCGGGAGCGTGACCGGGGAGAACAGGCCGTCCGGGGAGCTCACGCCGAACGGCACCGCGACGGCGATGGGGCCGGCGAGGTAGAGCCAGAATCGCGGCCGCGACAGCGTTAGGAGATACCGGAGTCGCCCGAGCATCCCTTACGCGACGCTTTCGGCCATCGCCTCGGCCGTCAGTTGGCCGCTGATCAGACACATCGGCACGCCGATCCCCGGCGTCGTGAACGCCCCGGTGAAGTAGAGCCCGTCGACGGCCGACGAGCGGTGCGACGGCCGGAACAGCGCGGTCTGTCTGAGGGTGTGCGCGAGGCCGAGGGCGGTGCCTTGGGTGCTGTTGTACCGGTCGGCGAAGTCGTTCACGCAGAACCGCTCCTCGACGACGATCCGATCGCGGAGGTCGACGCCGGTGTTCGCCGCGATGTCGTCCAACACGAGATCACGGTACGTCTGGCGGAGTTCGGGGGTGTCCTCCAGGCCGGCCGCGACCGGCACGAGGGCAAAGAGGTTCGAGTGGCCGTCGGGTGCGACCTCGTCGTCGGTCTGGGACGGGACACACAGGTAGTACGCGGGGTCATCAGGCCAGGCGGGGTCCTCGAAGATGGTCTCGAAGTGGTCGTCCCAGTCGGTGGGAAGCACCAGCGAGTGGTGTGCAAGCGGGTCGACGTCGCCCTCAACGCCGAGATACAGGAGAAACGCCGAGGGGGCGTAGGTGCGGGAGCCCCAGTAGTCGGCGTCGTACTGCCGTTTCTCGGGCGGGAGCAACTCCATCTCGGTGTGGCGGTAGTCGGCGTTGCTGACGACGTAATCGGAGTAGAATTCCTCGCCGTCCTCGGTCCGGGTGACGAACGCGCCCTCCCGGCCCTTGATTTCGGCGGCGGGGGCGTCGGTCCGGAAGTCGACGCCGAGTTCCTCGCCGAGTTCGACCACGCCGTCGACGACGCCGCCCAGCCCGTTTTCGGGGTAGTAGACGCCCATATTGAAATCGACGTGGCTCATCAGGTTGTACAGCGCGGGCGTGTTGTTCGGCGCACCGCCGAGGAACACCAGCGTGTACTGCATGATCTGCTGGAGTTTCGGGTGATCGAAGTACTTCTCGACGTGGTCCTGCATCGACCCGATCAGCGACAGCCCCCGGGCGTTCTTGGCGACGTTCCAGTCGAGGAAGTCCGTAATGGAGTTTCGGTCCTCGTAGACGAAATGTTCCATTCCCACCTCGTAGTTCTGTTTCGACTTCTCCAGGTACTCGTCGAACCGCTCGCCGGCCCCCGGCTCGTAGGACTCGAAGGTCTCCCTGTTGGCCTCGAGGTCGGGGACCATATCCACGCGGTCGCCGTCCTTGAAGAAGATCCGGTAGTGGGGGTCGAGCCGCGTGAGTTCGTAGTACTCCGAGGGCTCGCGGCCGAAGTGCCCGAAGAACCGCTCGAAGACGTCCGGCATCAGGTACCACGACGGCCCCATATCGAACCGGAACCCGTCGACTTCGAGGCGGCTCGCCCGGCCCCCCAGCTGCTCGTTTTTCTCCAGAAGCGTCACGTCCGCACCCGCATCGGCCAGATAGCAGGCAGTCGAGAGGCCGCCGAAGCCGCCGCCGATCACGACGACGTCCGACCCGTCGAGCGATCGGAGGTCAGAGAGGGAGTTCATACGTCGGCTTGGGACGTGATCGGTATAAAACGACTGACCGGCGAGCGGGGTGGAGCCCGGAGATCGAACGGCGAGAATATTTACCCGTGATCGCTCCCTACCGCGGGTATGGAACTCACCGACGCGACGGTCCTCGTGACGGGGACGAGCCGCGGAATCGGGCGCGCGCTGCTTGCTGGCTTCGCCGCGGAGGGCGCGACGGTCGTGGGCTGTGCCCGCGACGAGGAAGCGCTCGATGCGGCCGTATCCGAAGCGAACGCAGACGCCGACGGCCACGTCGAGGGCGTGGTCGCCGACGTGCAGTCGGAACGCGAAGTCGTGGACGTAGTCGACGCCGCGATCCGGGCGGGCGACCGCGACGCCATCGACATCGTGGTCGCAAACGCCGGCGTCAACCACGGCACGCCCGGCAAGATGCCGATCGAAAACGAGCCCTACGAACGGTTCGACGATACGCTCGCAACCAACCTCCGGGGCGTCTTCGCGGTCGCGAAGGAGGCCCACGGCGTGATGCCCGATTCGGGGCGGCTTCTGGTCCCGTCGGGGTCGATCGCGAACGACCCCAAGGCGGGGATGGGCGCCTACGCCGTCTCGAAGGCGGCCGTCGAGGGGCTGGTCAGGCAGTTCTCGGTCGACGTGCCCCAGACGGCGGCAGTCGTCGACCCCGGGATGGTCGAAAGCGACCTCAGCGGCCCCGGCGGCCGCGACCCCGAAGACGTCGCGCCGATGTTCGTCTGGGCGGCGAGCGAGGCCGATGCCGAGGGGATCGACGGCGAGCGCGTGGACCTCCGGACCTGGAAGCGCGCGACGCGATCCCGGTGAGTCGGCCGTTCTCTGCACCGTCCCGGCCGACGCTCCGATGGATTTATTAAAATCACCCGATTCGATGTTAACGTGAGCGTTATTAATCGAGGCGGATATGTTCATACTATCACGGGGATCTCACGGATCGGCGTGGTCGCGACGCTCGTGCTCGCGGCGCTGTCGGTCTTCGCCGTCGTCACGGGGACGACCGGCGGGGAGAAGCTGGTGGGGATCTCGTGGATCGCGTTCCTCGCGATGGCGGCTGCGGTGCCGCTCGGCGCCCGGACCGGGGAGCGAAGCGCCGGCGGGTTGGTGTGGGGCTACGGGTTGGCCGCGGGTGCGATGGTGACGAGCGCGGCCGTCTTCTTGATCCCGCAGGCCATCGGCCAGCACCCACGGTGGGGCGGATTTGGGATCGCGTTCGGACTTCTGGCCGGGTTTGCGTCCCACTCGATCGGCCACCGGCTCGCGCATATGGACCTCCCGATGGACCGGACCGTCGCCGAACTGACCGCACACGCCTTTTCGGCCGGCGCGATCATCGGGATCATCTACGGGAACATGCCGGAGCTTGGCGTGTTGTTGGGGCTCGCGATCGTCTCCCACAAGGGGCCGGCGGGCTATGCCGCCGCGCGACGCCTCGTCGACGCCGGTCGGCGGCCGTCGGTGCTCCTGGTACCCGCGACGGGCGTCGGGATCGCGGGGATCGCCTCCTCGCTGATCGCGCTGCCGGCTGCGGGCCCGGTCCGCGGGCTCGTGTTCGGGTTCGCCGCCGGCGTCTTCCTCCACGTCGCGATGGACTTCCTGCCCCGATGCGAGATCGGGAGCGAGGTCCACGACCTGCTCTCCGTCTCCGGGGACGCCCACGCCCTCCTCGACCGGCTCCGCCTCCACGCGGTCGCCTCTACGTCGATCGGGGGGCTGGCCGTCCTGCTGGCGTGGCTCGTGATCGTCTGAGTGTTGGAAGTCCACAGCCTGGAGCCGAGCCGGACACAACCGGATCGCCGATCCGACCCGACGCCCGTAAACCGTCCCGGATCGGTAGAGCACAGCAGTGGCGTCCGCTGAAGCGGCGACGAGTCGGGACGCGGGTCCGGCGTCGTCGCGGCGATCGTGTTCATCGACCCGGTCGGGTTCGGGATCGTCATTCCGATTCTCCCCTTCTACGTCCGGTCGTTCGGCGTCAGCGACGCGTTCATCGGGCTGTTGGCCGCGTCGTACGCGCTTGCGCAGTTCGGGGCCGCGCCGGTGCTCGGCCGGCTCTCGGAGGAACGGGGTCGGCGGCCGGTCCTGATGGTGTCGGTTGGCGTCGCGGGCGTCGCCTGGATCGTCTTCGGGCTCGCGGCGATCGTCTCGGAGGGAGCCGACAGGGCTCGGCGTCCGGGGCGACCCAGGGCGCCGGAAGCCTCGGGCGGACGATCAACCCGCCGCTCGCGGCGGCGGCCTGCACCCTGCTCTACTGGTCACCGTTCGTCGCCGGCGTGCTCCTGTCGATACCGGCGGCGCTGTTGCTGCGGCGGGAGGGCGGGCAGAGGGGTGGAGGGCGCAGCGGTCCTGATAGGGGATCCGATTTCGATCGGGACATGTAGAGCGAGTAGCCGACGCTGTCGGGGTCCCACCGCAGGTACGTCCACCGGCCTAGTCCGGGCCGGAGCCGATTTGGCTTCACGGGTGGGTTTTTGTCCGCGCCGACTGAGGTTCGGATATGACCACTTTCGTCGTCGCCACCGACCACGTCGACACGAGCGCCCGGCTCTGCGATTACCTGTTCGACCGGGTCGACGGGGCGGACGAACTCCACGCCGTCAACTCCCTGCCCGGCGAGGACGAGACCGACAGCCGGGACGTCAGGGACGGCGAGGAGGCGCTGAGCGTGATCTTCTCCCGGCTCGGGGGATTCGCGACGGTCGAAACCCGACAGCTCGTCCGCGGGAACGAGCCCGTCGAGGACGTGCTCGGAGTCGCCGAGGAGGTCGACGCCGACGAACTCGTGATTGGGATCCGCCAGCGGGGCCCCGCCGCTCGTATGGTGTTCGGCAGCACCGCCCAGCGGATCCTCCGGCGGACGGACCGGCCGGTCGTGACGGTGCCGCTGTCGGCGGAGTAGCCGCTCGACTGTGTGGACTGTATCGCGCCGAACCGCTCACCGACGCACCGTGGCGTCTACGAACGCGAGCCCGTGGCGGAGACACCGCTCGAACCCCTCGCCGTCGTAGATGTCGAAGTGTCCCGCCGGCAGCCGGACCAGCGTCGCGTCCGGCAGCGATTCGGCGGCCTCGGCGGCCGCGTCGGTGCCGGCGACGTCGTCGCGCGTGCCGCCGACGAGGAGCACCGGACAGGTGGGTCGGGACCGGTCGTCGCTCCCGGTGTGTCGCCACAGCGCGGGGATCGACCGGCCCGGTAGCCGGTTGTCCCACCCCTCGTCGGCCAGGCGTCGGTACCCCCGGGAGGCGCTCGGCGTCGACACCAGCGCGAACCGTCCGGCGTCGTCGGCGCCGCCCGCGGCCACGGGGAGGGAATACGGGCGACCCACGAAGGATCCGAGCCGGTCGCGAGCGCCCGCGAGGAGGCCGCCCGCGAGGAAGCCCAGCCCCCGCTCCCGGAGGAACGCCCGTCCCGAGAGGATCGGCGTCCCCGCGACGACGCCGGCAATCCGGGGGTCGGCGGCGGCGACGGCGACGGCACCCTCGGCCGCGAGGCCGACACCCCACAACACGGTGTCCTCGGTCGCGACGTCCCCGCGGCCGCGGAGCCCCGCGAGCGCCGCCTCCCAGTCCGTGCGTTGCCGTGCCGGCGACACCAGGTTCCGGGGCTCGCCCCCGCTGTCGCCGGCGTGTCGGAAGTCGAAGTAGAAGGCCGTATAGCCGGCCGCCGCGAGCCGCTCAGCGTACGGCGCGAGCGGTCGGCCGCCCGACCCGACGGGGCCGCCGGCGAGGACGACGAGCGGCGGGTTCGACGGCCGATCCGGGCGGTAAAGCCGGCCCACGCACCGGTCGCCGCCGCTCCGGAACGTCAGCCGGACGGTGGAGAACTCGTACCGCGACGGTCGGCTCTCGGATCCGCTCCCCGACCGGACTGCGGTTCGGGACCTCGTCACTGGCTGTCCTCCGAAAGGGTCCCGATGACGCGCTCGGAGAACTCCTCGCCGCTGATGTCGTAGTCCAGGTACTGCCGGAACCACTCGGCCTCGGCGTACCAGGTACCCAGGACGTCCTCCTGGTGTCGGAGGACCGTAGCCTCGACCCGGGTTGGCTCCCACTCGTTGTGCTCGGCGGCATTAACGAACGTTCGGAGCGCTCGCCCCATCTCCTGGTGGTTCACTGAGGCGCCGGGAAACGCCGTGAGGTAGACCAGGTCCACCGCGTCGTCGGTCCACTCGATCGACTCCACGTCGACGGCGTTGGACCGGAGCTCGCCCTCGATGCCGGAGATGACCTCGCTCATACCGGGTCCAACGACGCGGAGGGAGTAAACAGTTGCCGCGTCGGGGATGGTCACAGTGGTTCGAGGAGAAAGCCGACGGCTTTAGCCGTGGGATGAATCCGACACCGCCCGAACCGACTACGACGGTTCGTGTTGTAGGTCGTGCTGCCGAGTCTCGGGTAAGGATATGCACCCCTTGCGGGGGTAGATGAAGCCCGCTATCCGAGTCGGGGGCCGCACTGGCACGGCCCACAACCCCACCGTGCGGTGCCACGAGTGGGGAACCTCCCGGCGTGGGACGCCCGGTCTGTGACCGGGAACCCCACGACTGAAGTCGTGGGAGGATGTCAGACCTCGACCCGCAGTCCGTCCCGGGCGACCCGAACCTCGCCGTCGTACGCTCGCCCGATCGACGCGAGCATCTCGTCGTGGCGCCCCTCGGTGTGCGGGTAGAGGTGGGTGAGGTACACGCGGCCGAAGTCGTGACCCGAGAGGACCTCGCCCAGTTGCGACGGCGTCGGGTGGTTCGAGACGTCGACGTCGTCGGGGAACGAACAGTCGTGGGCCAGCACGGCGGCGCCGTCGGCGAACGACGCCAACGACGCCGCGGCCTCGCCGTCGCCGGAGTAGACCACGTCGCCGTCGTCGCCCCCAAAGCGGTAGGCGAGACAATCCATCGAGTGCTCCATCCCGGTGGCCGAGACGTCGACCCCCGCGACCGAGAACTCGGTCGTCCCGACCTCCCTGACGGCCAGATCCACGCGGCCCTCGAGGTAGTCGTGGACGCCGAGCAGGCCGTCGAGGAGTGACTTCGTCCCCGCCGGCCCGACGACTTCGAGGTGGTCTTCGCCCGCCAGCCACCGCGCCTTCAGCAGCGGAAGCAGGTCGGCGACGTGGTCGAGGTGGTGGTGGGTCAGAAGCACCGACGAGACCCCCTCGTAGCCCGCGTCGGTGCCGGCGAGTCGGTGGAGGACGCCGCTGCCGCAGTCGACGAGCAACCTCCGGCCGTCGGACTCCAACAGGAGCCCCGTCTGTACCCGGTCGGGAACCGGCATCGCGCTGCCGGTTCCGAGGAACGTGAGTCGCATCGTCGAACCCACGGCGGGCGTCGGCAAAGTCGTTCGGGACGGGGGAGGGCCTCACGGCGACGCGACGACGTTCCGCCAGCGGTCCAGGTCGTCGCCGCGGTCGAGGCGTTCGACGTTGTCGGCGACGATGTCGGCCAACCGGGCCCAGTACTGCGGCGTGTAGCCGGCGTTGTGCGGGGTGATGGTGACGTTTTCGAGCTTCCAGAGGGGGTGGCTCTCCGGCAGCGGTTCCGGATCGGTTACGTCGAGGCCGGCACCGCCGATGTGGTTGGATCGGAGCGCGTCGACGAGCGCATCGGTGTCCACGATCGCCCCCCGGCCGACGTTCACGAGGTACGCGTCCGACGGGAGCGTCCTGAACGCGTCCGCATCGATGAGCCCCCGGGTCGTGTCGGTCAGCGGCGACGCGACGATCAGATAGTCCGTGTCGGCAAGCGCGCGGTGGAACTGCTCCTCGTCGAACCCGATCACCTCGTCGGTCGGGCCGCCCTTTGCGGGCGTGTATCGGACCCCGATGGTCTCGACGCCGAACGCCGAAACCCGGTCGGCTATCGCCCGGCCGATCGCGCCGAGTCCGACGATCGTGACCGTGCTACCGTTGACCTCGCCGGGTCGGTAATGCTGCCACTGGCGCCGTCGTTGTCTCCGTCGGCCGGTGCCGAAATCGCGGGCGTGGTGGATGACGTAGCCGAGGACCTGTTCGGCGACGGTCGGCGCGTGAACCCCGGCCGCGTTCGTGACGACGACCCCGCGGTCGGTGAAGATGTCGATGGGGAGGTGATCGTGGCCCGCCGCGGCGCCCGCGAACAGTTCCAGTCGGTCGGCGTGTTCGAGCAGGTCGCGGTCGATGTCCACCGCTGAGATGACGCGCGCGTCGGCGGTGAGGTCCCGTTCCTCGCTCGGCGTCTCGGCCAGTTCGATCCGTCGGTCGGGGAGTCGCTCCCGGAGTTCCGAGACGTACTCGCTCGCCGGCAGCCCGTGGGTCCCGCGACGGAGCACCGCGATATCGATGTGTGCCATGTTCGATCCGTGAGGCCCGGTTACGGGCATCCGGTCATAAAACCGGCTGCGGACGGCCGGGCGAAGGGGTCCCGACTGGGGCCGCGGTCGGGAGTGTCCGGCCGAAACCCCGAGGTTCCCGGCCGTGACGTGCCACAACCCACTTACCCGTGGCAGCCAACCCATAACCGATGGCCGAGACCGGGCGCGACCTCCTCCGGCGTGCCGCCGGGCGAGCGGAGAACGACGGCGGCGACACCGCCGGCGACGACAGCGACGCGGGGGCGTTCCCGTTCGACCCCGACGAGGTGGACCTCGCGGACGCGGAGGTGCTCGAACGCCTCGAACCCGCGGTCCGGGAGTGGTGGGTCGACGAGTTCGGGCGGTACGTGGCGCAGAACGGCGGCTTCTTCACGCCGCCGCAGCGGGAGGCGATCCCGCTGGTCGACGAGGGGACCAACCCCCTCGTCTGTGCGCCGACCGGCAGCGGCAAGACGCTCGCCTCCTTTACCGCGATCCTGAACGACCTGTTCGGGCGGGCCCGCGAGTCCGACGACGGCCTCGACAACGCCGTCTACTGTCTGTACATCTCGCCGCTGAAGTCGCTGGCGAACGACATCCACCGGAACCTCGAAGTCCCGCTGGAGGGGATCCGCGAGCGGTTGGACGACCGCGGCGAGGACGTCGAGGTCCGCCACGCGATCCGCCACGGCGACACCGACACGGCCGAACGCCAGCGTATGCTTGAGGAGACGCCGCACATCCTCAACACCACGCCGGAGACGCTGGCGATCCTGTTGAACGCCCCGAAGTTCCGGGAGAAGCTTCGATCCGTGGAGTACGTGATCGTCGACGAGATCCACAGCCTCGCGGAGAACAAACGCGGCACCCACCTGTCGGTCTCCCTCGAACGGCTGGAGAACCTCGTCGAGACGTCGCCGACCCGGATCGGCTGTTCGGCGACGGTCGAACCCTTAGAGACGATGGCGGAGTTTCTGGTTGGCCGCGACGACGCCGGCGCGGTCAGGGAGTACGAGATCGTCGACACGCGGTTCGTCCGCGACTTCGACCTCCGGCTTGAGTGCCCCACGGACGACCTGATCAACACGCCGCGATCGGCGGTGCAGTCGGGCTTCTACGATCGGCTCCACGAACTGATCGCCTCCCACGACAACACCCTGGTGTTCACCAACACCCGATCGGGTGCAGAGCGTGTCCTGGAGAACCTCCGGGAGCGGTTCGACGCCTACGACGACGCCAACTCGGGGTGTCACCACGGCAGCCTCTCGAAGGAGCGCCGCACCGCCGTCGAGGAGGGGTTGAAGGACGGCTCCTTGGACGTCGTCACCACCTCCACCAGCCTGGAGCTGGGGATCGATATGCCGCACCTGGATCTGGTGGTCCAGGTCGGCTCCCCGAAGTCCGTCGCCGCCCTGCTCCAGCGGGTCGGCCGCGCGGGCCACAGCCTCGGGCAGACCGTCGAGGGACGGGTGATCGCCTTAGACCGCGACGAACTCGTGGAGTGTGCAGTGATGCTCGAAAAGGCCGAGTCGGGGTTCGTCGACCGGGTGTTCGTGCCCGAGAACGCCCAAGACGTCGCCGCCCAGCACGTCTACGGGATGGCGATCAACGCCGTGCGGCGGGAGGGCGAGATCCTGCGGACGCTCCGCCGTGCGTACCCCTACCGGAACTACGACGACGCGGAGTGGGAACGCCTCCTGACGTATCTCACCGCCGACTACGACGGGATGGAGGAGAAGAACGTCTACGCGAAGGTCTGGCGCGACGAGAACGACCCGCCCGACGGGGAACACCACCACCCGGAGTTCGACGTCGGCGCGCCGCTGATCGGCAAGCGCGGCCGGATGGCCCGCGTCATCTACATGACCAACATCGGGACCATCCCCGACTCCTTCACCTGCGACGTCCAGACCCGCCGGACCGACGAGTGGGTCGGCCAACTCGACGAGGACTACCTCGACACCTTGGAGAAGGGTGACGTGTTCGTGCTCGGCGGCGACCGCTTCGAGTACCGGTACCGACGCGGCTCGAAGGTGTACGTCGACCGGACCGCCGCCCAGCCGACGGTGCCGTCGTGGTTCTCCGAACGGCTCCCGCTGTCGTACGACCTGGGCCGGGAGATCGCCGCCTTCCAGCGGGAGTTGCTCGACCGCCTGGAGGCCGAGGGGGCGCCGGCGGTCCGGGAGTGGCTGCGAACCTTCCCGGTCGACGAGAACTCGGTCCGCGCGATCACCCGGCTGTTCGACGAGCAGCGCCGGTACGCCGGTCCCGAAAGCGTCGCCACCCACGACCGGTTCGTGGTCGAGGAGGTGCTCGACCGCGAGGAGTACCGCCGGCACTTCTACGTGCATTCGACGTACGGCCGACGGTTCAACGACGGACTCTCCCGGCTCGTGGCCGCCCGGTGTGCGCGCCGCTCGAACGCGAACGTCCAGGTCGCGGTCGCGGACAACGGCTTTTCGCTGTCGATGCCGCTGAACCGCAAGGTCGACATCGGGGCGGTGCTCCGCGACCTCGACCCCGCGCGGGTTCGCACCGACCTCCGGGACGCCCTCGACGGCACCGACCTCCTGCAACGGTACTTCCGGATCAACGCCACCCGCTCGCTGATGATCCTGAAACGGTACAAGGGCTACGAGAAGTCGGCGGCCGAACAGCAGGTGTCCGCGGAGATGCTGCTGTCGTTCGCGGAGGACCTCGAGGACTTCGCGGTGATCGACGAGACCTACCGGGAGATAATCGAGGACAAACTCAACGTCGCGGCGATCGAGGAGGTGCTCGCGGCGCTGGGTCGCGGGGAGGTCGAGGTCGTGACCACGGAACTCGACTCGCCGACCCCGCGGGCGTTCGGGCTGGCGACCCTGCTCGCCAGCGATGTCGTCCTCGCCGAGGACGAAAGTGCGGTGCTGCAGGAGTTCCACGATCGGGTCCTGGAGTCGATCGAGGGCGAAAGCGAGGGCGACGGCGAGGACGTCGCGGTCGGGGAGTCGTGACCGCTACTGCCGCGCCCACGAAAGCATCCTGGCGTAGAACGGGTCCGTCGCCAGCGCGTCGGCGTCGCCAACCAGGGCGAGCGCCTTCCGGGCCCGGGTGAGCGCGACGTTCACCCTGCGGTGGTCCTCGAAGATCGGGCCCTCCAGCGATCCGGTCGCGACGAGGGAGACCACGATCACCTCCTTGGCCGACCCCTGGAACCGGTCGACGGTGTCGACCGCCACCTCGGTCCGGCGGTCGATCTCGGCGACCTGCGCGCGGAACGGCGCGATCACGCCGACGTCGTCGGGGTCGACCCCCGCCGCGAGGTAGGAATCGACCACGTCCGCGACCCGGGCGGCCTCCCTCGGGTTGGTGTTGCCGACGCGCTCGCCGTCGGGATCGACGAACGCGACCCGATCCCGGAGGGCCTCCGGCAAGGTTGACTCGTCGACGCCGAGATCCGAGAGGCGCTGTGTGGCGACCGCCCCGTCCGCCGGCCGGAGCGCGCCGTCGTAGAACTCCCGGGAGGGGAACGCCTGGATCCGCTGGGCCATCCGGTACTGGCGGTCGAGCAACACCGACGCCTCCGGAGAAGTCTCGATCAGCCGCTCGAACAGCGACGTCCGGAGGTCGTTCTCCGCGCGAACCACTGGTGGAAGCTGCTCGTGATCGCCGACCAGGACGAACCGGTCGGCGCGGGAGACCGCCGCGAGCGTCCCGGGTTCGGTCAACTGCGAGGCCTCGTCGATCAGCGCCACGTCGAAGGACTGCTCGCGCAGCACCCGCGACCCGCAGGTGGCGGTGGTGGCGGCGACGACCGGGGCCGCCCGGAGCGCGGCGGCCCGCTCGTTCGGCTCGCCGCCCTGCTCCAACCGGACGTCGAGCATATCCTCGCGGACGCCGTGTTCGGTCCCGACGCGGACGACGTCCGCGACACCCCGCTCGCGGATCGCATCCAGCGCGTTGTCGACCGCGCGGTTGGTGAACGCCGACAGCAACACGTCCTCGCCCTCGTCGAGCAGCGCCTCCACGATCCGGGCGATGGTATGGGTCTTGCCGGTCCCCGGCGGGCCGTGGATCAGCGCGAAGTCGTCGGCGTCGACCGCGAGCCGGACGGCCTCGTCCTGGGCAGCGTTGTTGGCGACGAAGGTTTCGGGGTCGCCGTCGGGACCGAGTGACCGATCGGCGAAGGTCGGGTCCCGGCGGCCGAACAGGACGTCCTTCCGGTCGGGGTCGCCTTTCAGCACGAAGTCGTGGAGCGCGGTCAGCATCCGGTCGACGCCGATCTCCGAGGGGTAGACGTCGAGCCGTGCGAGGTCGAGCGGCTCGTCGGCAGTGACGACGACAGTGTCCCCCAACTCGACGATCCGACAGAGTTCGGCGTGGCCGGCCACGGGGTCGCCGTCGCTCGCCAGCGCGACGTCGCCGTCCCGGAGCTTCGAGACCGCGTCGTCGGGCTTCCGCGCCCGCATCTCCCAGCGGCCGTCGTCGCGCCGGGTCCGATCTATGGGCTCCAGCCCGATCAGCGCCCGGTCGTCGGCGGCGCGGTCCTCCGCGGACTGCTCCCACAGCTTCCGGTACTCCGCGTGGACCTGGCTACGCTCGGCCTCGATGGCGTCGTAGAACCGCTCGAAGTACTCGCGCTCCCCCTCGGGCACGGCCTCCCCGATCTGCCCCGCCTTCGACTCCTGGTCGAGCCGTCCGGACACCACCATACACGTGTCCTGCTCGAAGCAGTACTCACACCGGGCGTCGGCCTCGTAGCCGGTCGGGACACTGGTATCGAACTCCATCGCGGCGATCTCGTTTCGCGTCCGGACCACGAAATCGAGCAGGCCGTCGCCGATCGAGAACTCCTTGGCGGGCGAGAGGTCGCCCGTCTCCTCGGTGCGCTCCAGGGCCGTGTTCTTCGTGTACAGTAACGTCCCCGTGTCGGCGGGAACGCCGCGCTCGGCGAGCACCAAAGCGTACGCCGCCGCCTGGATCTTGTCGTGGAAGCGCGGCTCCCGGCTGGTGTTCTTCCCCGTTTTGAGTTCCACCGGCATCCCGCGTCTGAGCGCGTCCGCCCGGCCTTTGATGCCGAACGTCGGCGAGATCAGCGTGTATTCGGAGCGCCAGGCGTCCTCCTCGGTGAGCGTGCCCTGCGCGAGCCACCCCTCGATGGCGGCAGCGTTCCGGCGGACTTCGTCGCGGACCTCCCCGGCCTCGCGACCGAGGAGTCCGAGTTCCAGCCCCGCCTCCTCGACCCGTTCATCGATCGCGTCCTCGAGGTCGCGATCCCGGAGGAGGTCGCCGAACACCTCGTGGACGATGGTTCCCTTCACAACGGGGTAGTTGAGTGGAATCCCCGAGAGCTTGTTCAGGTAGTACATCCGCGGGCACTGCACCCACGACCGGATGTCGGTCACGTCGACTAGGAAGCCGGGTTCGAGCACCACCCGCGAGTCGCCGGTCGTCGCGTAGCCCGTCTCGCCGCGGTACTCCGAGGTCTCGAGCTCCGTCGCCAGCAGTTCCATTCCAGGGTCGGCGTGCTCGACGGTGTGTGTCCACTTCCCCCAGAGGGTGAGCCGGGCGGTATCGCCCGTGGCCGGCCCGTCCGCGGAGTCGCCGCTCCCGTCGTCGGCGCGGACCGTCACCTCCGCAAGCGACCGCGACCCGTACTCCGTGTCGACCTCGCGTTCCGCGCCGACGTCGACGAGACGGCCACGCAGTTTCACGTCACGTACATACCTACCGCGCGGTAAGACGCTATCGGTCGCCGGTATCAGTGCCGGTCAACGGCGCCCCCGTCTCACCGTCGACCCCGGTTTCGCGCCCGCTCGGCGGAGGGCAGAAACTCCGCCCACCACCGGAGGACGAACCAAAGCAGCACCGTCCCCAGGACCGCGCCGCCGACGAACCCCGCGGCAACGAACGGCAGCGACCCGCCGGCCCAGACGGCGGTGAGCGCCCCCGACGCCGCAACCAGGCCGACGAATCCGAGTTTGAGCCGGCGGCTGGCGAGGTCGCGCTCCTCGTCGGTCAGGCTCGGTCCGACCACGGGGGCCCTCCGGACCCGCGTCGGTTCGCCGCCCGGGCGGCCGGCGTCGCCGGCGTCACTGGAACCCGCGGCCGACGCCGTCCTCCTCGACGAGCTGGTCGAGGTCCTTCGAGAGCAACTCGTCGGCGTGGCCGAACTCCTCTTTGAGGTCGTCGAGCCGGTCTGGCCGCCCGTCGAACTCGTACTCCATCGGGCCGAACGCCGGGCTGTCGAGGGCGTCCATCACGTCGGTGAAGAAGTCGTCGGGTTCGGTGGGTGCCTCGGCGTGGACCTTCACCGCCTCCTCCAGCCGTTTGGCCATCGTCTCGGCGTCCGCCTCGTCCTCCGGCGGCGACTGGACGCCGAACCGGCCGGCGTCGTCGCGGTCCCGTCGGGGGAACAGCGGATCGAGGTCGTCGTCGATCCGGCGTGCGACGCGGCCGCCGACACCCCGGAGCTCCGTGGGGTTCTTCGTGTACGTCTTCAACGCGTACACCCCCTCGTCGGGGTGACCGAAAAAGAGGTCCTCGCCCAGCCCGTCTTGGCGGTCGCCCGCGATGGCCCGCCACCCGTCGGGGTCGGCGTCGGACTCTGTCACGTCCGCGAGGATGTCCTGCCAGTCTCTGACGCGCATACCAATCATTACATCCCCGGACAGAAAGAGTATGACGGTTGCGGCCGCCGCGAACTCAGGGATCCACCCGCGCCAGCCACCGCGCGGGGTCGTCGAACTCGGCGTCGGTCGGGAGGTTCACCGGGTCCTCCCACACCGCGGCGGCGGCCGCGACGCCCCGCTGGTCCGCGATTGCACGGAAGAAATCCGCGCCGCGTTCGTACTGGCGGCGCTTCATCCCCAGCCCGAGCAGCCTGCGCGCGACCCTGGTCACCGGACTGCCGCCACGGCGTCGGGCGTCCAGCTTCCGCCGCAGGTCGGCGTACTCCGCGTCGAACGCCCGGTCCATCAGCAGTTCCGCGTACCCCTCGACGGCGGTCATCGTGGCGTCGAGCTCGCGGAACGCGTCGCGGTCGAACCCGCCCTCCGACAGCGTCTCCAAGGCTCCTTCCATCCGCGTTTCCAGGTGGTCGGAGAGCCACGGAGCCGCGCCGAACTCGGCGGCGTGGGTGACCTCGTGGAACGCGATCCACCGGCGGAACCGGGGGTAATCGACCCCGAGGTCCGCCGCGGCGTCGACGATGTTGGGGTGGACGAAGTAGAGTTCGTGGTCGTCGCCGTCCGCAAGCAGGAGGGGGTCGTACTGGCCGAGCACGTGCGACGCAAGGAACGAGAGCACCGCCGCCATCGACCCGGTGTTGAACACGCTCACAACCGTCGGAAACGCGATGTTCACCTCGGACTCGACGGGCCGCATCACCCGCCGGAACGTCGCCACGTTGGCGTCGATCCAGTGGTGGCGGTTCTGGACTTCCACCGCCGCTGGGACGTCGAACTCGAGACCCCCGACGGCGCGTAGCCGGTCGCGTGCGTCGCGGACATCGGCGGCGTAGCCGGCCCGCTCGGCGTCGGTCAACGCGAGCGAACCGGCGTCGGTCGCGGATTTGGCGGCCGTCGCGACCGCCTCCCAGTCGATCCCGCCCGACCCGTCGCCGGACGCGGTCGCAACCGCCCGAACGCTCCGCTGCAGATCCATACCGACCGGAAGGGATGGGCGGGCAAAACCCTTGTTGCGTCGAAACCGACCGCGGGGACGCGTCAGCGACCCCCGGCAGTCGGGCGCTCCGCCGACGCCGCACCCGCGGCTCGGGAGGTGTGAATCCGCAAAAGACGCGCCAAAACCCGGTCGCCGCTCAGATCTCGTCCTCGAAGTCCTCGAGGGCGTAGACGGTGTCGCTGCCGCGGCGGTCGAGCGTCTCGTTCGCCAGGAGCCAGTAGACCACCGACAGCGCGCGCCGCCCCTTGTTGTTGGTGGGGACGACGAGGTCGACGTTGCCGGTCTGGTTGTTGGAGTCACACATCGCGATGACGGGGATGCCGACAGTGATGGCCTCCTTGACCGCTTGGGCGTCGCCGATCGGGTCGGTGACGACGACCACGTCTGGCTCGATGTACCCGTCGTAGTCGGGGTTGGTCAGCGTGCCCGGGATGAACCGGCCGGTCCGGGCACGGGCGCCGACCGCGTCGGCGAACTTCGTGGCCGGGAAGCGGCCGTACTGCCGCGAACTCGTCACCAGAATGCGCTCCGGATCGTAGTTCGCGAGGAAGTCGGCGGCGGTCCGGATCCGCGAGTCGGTCTGGCTGACGTCTAAGACGTACAGCCCGTCGTCGCGGACGCGGTGGATGAACCGCTCCATGTCCTGGGTCTTCTGTTGGGTCCCGATGTGGACGCCCGCCGCGAGGTAGTCCTCGACGGGGATCAGGAGGTCGGCCTCCTCGTCGGGCATCACGTCCTCGTCAAACGTCGGGCCCTCGTCTTCGGGGTTTTCTGCCTCGGCGGCCGCGGCGGCCTCGGGGGCCCCGTCGGCGGCGTCGGCGACCGGTTCGGTCTGGTCGGAAGTGGCCTCGGCCGTCGCGCCGGCGTCGTCCCCGGTCGCCTCCGGGTCGGACTCGTCGTCGACGACTTCGACCGCGTCGTTGTCGTTGTCTGTCATACTGCGTCGTCCGCGATGCGGACCAGTTCGTTGAGTTTGGCGGTTCGCTCGCCGCCCACCGTGCCGGTCTTGATGAACCCGGCGTCGGTGGCGACGGCGAGGTGTGCGATCGTGGCGTCCTCGGTCTCGCCGGAACGGTGGGAGACCACCGTCTCGTAGCCGTTCTCGGTTGCGAGTTCGATGGCGTCGAAGGCGTCCGAGAGCGTCCCGATCTGATTCGGCTTGATCAGGATCGCGTTGCCGGCGCCCGCGTCGATCCCGTCCCGGAGGCGGTCGACGTTCGTCACGAACAGGTCGTCGCCACAGATCAGGGTCCGGTCGGCTCGCGGGCCTCGCCCGCTCGCGCCCGGGGCTGAAGCCCCGCCGCCGACCCGTTCGGTCAGTTCCGCAAAGCCCTCGTAGTCGTTCTCGTCGAGGGGGTCCTCGACGTAGACGAGGTCGTACTCGTCGACCATCTCGGCCACGTAGTCGACCTGTTCGGCCGTCGAGCGGGTCTGGTCGCCGTAGACGTAGGCGTCGGCCTCGGAATCGTACAGCTCCGCGGCGGCCATATCCAGGCCGAATCGGATCTCGAAGCCGAGGTCCGAGGCGACGTCGTCGACCGCCTCGCCGACGACCGCGAACGCCTCCGCGTCGGAGATCGGCGGCGCCCACGCCCCCTCGTCGCCCTTCGCCGCGGGGATCCCGCGGTCGTCGAGGAGCTCGGAGATCCGGGCGTGGACCGCGGCGTTGGCGAAGACGGCCTCGGAGACGCTCGGCGCGCCGACGGGCGCGGCCAGGAACTCCTGGATGTGGGTGGCCTCCTTGGCGTGTTCGCCGCCGCCGACGACGTTGCCGAGCGGAACCGGGAACGACTCGCCGCGGAAGGTCCCGCCGAGGTGTTGGTACAGCGGCGCGCCCAGCACGTCGGCGCCGGCCTTCGCTGCGGCCATCGAGATCGCGACCGCGCTGTTGGCGCCGATCTCCGAGAAGTTCCCGGTGCCGTCGGCGGCCTGCAGCGCGGCGTCGACCGCCCGCTGGTTACCGGCGTAGACCTCGCCGACCAGGCGGGGGACCGCGTGCTCCCGGGCGGCAGCGATGGCTTCCCCCGCCGGGAGTTCGATCGCCTCGTGTTCGCCCGTGCTCGCCCCGCTGGGGGCGGCGGCGCGGCCGAACCCGCCGGACTCGGTCAGGACGTCCGCCTCGACGGTGGCGTTGCCCCGGGAGTCCAGCACCCGGCGGAGCGCGATACTCGAGATCAGCGTCATCTCAGTTGCCCTCGCGTTTGACGGTGAACGGCAGGACGCCGGCGTCGTACTCCTCGGCGGCCACCAGGATCGGCTCGGTCTGGTCGGTCTCGATGAGCACCGGCGCGCCGTAGGACACCTGCAGCGCTCGCGCGCCCAGGATCCGCGCCTTCTCGTATCGGTTGTACTGCGTGCGTCCGCTCATTGGTAGGGGGCGACCACGTCGACGAGGTCCTTATGAGAGACCATCATCCGCCGGCAGCAGTGCCGCTCGACGCCCAGCTCGTCGAGGACCGTCGCGGGGTCCTCGTCGCCGTCGCGGGCCCGCTGCTTGAACTCGTCCCAGTGTTCGCCGATCACGTTGCCGCACGTGAAACACCGGACGGGGATCATCATGGCTGGATCACCTCAGCGGTAGGACTTCTGGTAGCGGGCCCGCGCGCCGGGGCCGCCCCACTTCTTCGGTTCGGACTGCCGGACGTCGTTGACCAGCAGCGAGCGGTCGAAGTCCATATAGGCGTCGCGGAGCTCCGCGTCGTTGAGATACTGCACCAGCCCGCGGGCGATCGCGGTGCGCGCGGCGTCAGCCTGGCCGGCGAACCCGCCGCCGGAGACGCTGACGTCGATGTCGACCTGCGAGCGGAGGTCCTCGCCCGCGATGCGGAACGGCTCCAGCATTTTCAGGCGGGCGGTCTCCGGCTCGAACAGCTCGACCGGCTGGGAGTCGATACGGACGCGGCCCTCGCCGTCGCGCACGGTGGCGCGGGCGATTGCCGTCTTCTTCTTTCCCGACGTGTTGGTTACCATGTGACGTTCGCACCCAGGTTCGCGGATACCTCTCCGAGCGAGAGGAACTTGATGTTCGAGAGCCGATCCAGCGTCGTGCCGTCGAGGGCGTCGCCGTCCTCGTCGAAGGGGTTGCCCACGTAGACGCGGACGTTCTCGAAGGCCTCACGACCGCGGTCGGTCTTGTACGGGAGCATCCCGCGCACCGCGCGCTTGAAGATCCCGTCGGGTCGGGTCGGGTAGTACGGCCCGCGGTCGGAGCCCTGCTCCGTCCGCGTCCGGTACTTGTCCATCACGCTCTCCTCGCGGCCGGTGACGACGGCGTCCTCGGCGTTGACGATCGCGATCCGCTCGCCGTCGAGGGCGCGCTGTGCGACCTTGCTGGCGACGCGGCCGACAATGCAGTTCCGCGCGTCGACGACGACGTCGGCGTCGAATTCGGCGAGGCTCATCGGATCACCCGCACGTTGCTGCCGTCGGGGTTCTCGGCGACCAGATCCTCGAGCGCCACCGTCTCCCCGACCTGTTCGATCTTGGTTCGAGCGGACGACGAGAAGTCGACCGCCGCGACTGTAACGTCCTTCTGCAGCACACCGCTTCCCAGCACCTTGCCGGGTACGACGACGGTCTCCTCTTCGCGAGCGTACCGTTCGATACGCCCGAGGTTGACCTCCGCGTGGGTGCGCCGTGGCTTCTCCAGCCGGTCCGCGACGTCCTGCCAGACGTTGGCGCCTGACTCGCGCGACACCGACTTCAGCTCGGCGATGAGACTGTTGAGTCTCGGATTCGTCTTACTCATAATGTACATCCTGTGAAGTTCCGAAGTGCGGACGCGATTCGCGGTGGGTCGGATCCACCGTCTACACCCGTCGCTCTCCCGTTCGGTCGAGCACAGAAGTGCAGGGAGCAGGATTTGAACCGCCCGGAGACGGTCGGCCTCGCTCCGCTCCGCCGTTGCGACTCCCGTGGTTCAAATCTCCTGTATGCACTCGTAGCTCTCACTGTCGTTCGAGCACAGAAGTGCAGGGAGCAGGATTTGAACCTGCGGACCCCTATGGGACAGCGCCCTGAACGCTGCGCCGTTGGCCAGACTTGGCTATCCCTGCTCGCACTTCGTGCTACTGCGTGGCCCTTCAAACTCCTTTCGGTCTGGCAACGCCCGCGGGTCGAAGCCCCGGCCGTAGAGCCGGCGAAACAGCGGCTGGCCGCCGATCGCGGCGGGGCGTGCGGGCGTCGGGTGAGTGAAGGGACAGTCATTGTGCTATATCGCGACTTTCGATTCGAGTTCCGCGGCGCGGTCCCCCAGCGTCTCGGCGGCGCGGAGCACCAGCTCCTCGACGCCGAACGAGCCGTCGGTCTCGACGTGGAAGACGAACGCCTCCGGCACGTCGTGGACCGCGACCTCCTTGCCCGGATACCGGTTCGTGAGGTCGTTGTCGAACTCGTCCGTGGGGACGAGGTCGCCGTTCGTGGCGTCGGCGTCGGCGTGTTCGGCCGCGGCCTCCTCGATCACGCCACGGAGGATGTTCGACTCCTGCTCTTCGAACTCGCCGGCGTCGCCGACGACCTCCACGCGCTGGAGGTGGCGGTAACCGACCGACACGCCGCCCTGGTGTTTGGCGTGGGACTTCCCGGAATCGAGCACCGCGTCGGCCTCCAGTTCGAGGTGTTGGCCCTCCTTGAGCTCGATGATCGGAACGTTCTCGTCGGCTGGCTGGACCATCGCGTCCGCGGATTCCAGATCCCCGGAGTAGGCGGTCGCCGGCCCTTCGACGTCCAAAGCGAGGGTGACGACGTCGCCCGCCTCGAAGTCGCCGAGGGGGGTCGAAAGCGGAACCAGCCCCAGCCGGAGCCCGATCATCTCGTCGAACATCACCGAGGAGTTCTCGACGAACCGGACGGAATCGATACTGAACGTCGGCACGTCGGCGACCATCGCCCGGCGGATGCCGTTTGCGACGGCCGGCGAGACGCCCCGGACCAGGAACCTGGCGGACCGGTCGCCGGATTCGATGAACTCGACCTCGAAGTCGTTCGTCATCTGGAGCCCCTCACAGTCGGCGGTTCTTCGGTGCGCGCGTCCCGTCGTGCGGGATCGGTGTGACGTCCTCGATACGGCCGATCTCGAGCCCGGCGCGGGCCAGCGCACGGATCGTCGCCTGCGCGCCCGGACCCGGGCTCTTGATGTCGTTGCCGCCGGGGCCACGCACGCGGACGTGCAGGCCCTCGATGCCGGCGGCCTTGATCTCTTCTGCGACCGACTCCGCCATCTGCATGGCGGCGTACGGCGACGCCTCGTCGCGGTTCTGCTTCACCACTGCGCCGCCCGAGGACTTGACGATCGTCTCCGCGCCCGTCAGGTCGGTGACCGTGATGAGGGTGTTGTTGAACGACGCGTGCACGTGGGCGATTCCCCACTTGTCCCTGGAAGTCTCTGATTCGCTCATTACTCTTGTCCCTCCGCGCGCTCGGGATGAAGCTCGTCCGCGAGCGGGCTGGTGTCGTCGAACTCGATCGCGTCTTCCTCCGCGACCTCGACCATCTTCGACGGCCGCGTGACGCGGGCGCCGTCGACGGTGACGTGGCCGTGGACGACGAACTGCCGCGCCTGCTCCGGCGTACTCGCCAGGCCGGCGCGGTAGACGACGGTCTGGAGCCGACGCTCCAGGATGTCGGTGACGTCGAGCCCGAGGACGCGACTGATGTCGTCGCCCTCCGAGAGGATGCCGTAGCGGCGGAGCCGGGCGAGGAACTCCTCGCCGGCCGCCTCCGCGGCCTCCAGGTCGCCCTGTGCCTCGCCGATGAGGCGTCGGGCCTCCCGCCGGTAGTTCCGGAGCTCCGACTGTGCGCGCCACAGCTCCTCTTTGTTCTTCAGTCCGTAGCGGCCGAGCAGGTCTCCCTCCTGGGCGATCCGCTCGCCCTGATACGGGTGGTTCGGCGTCTCGTACCGCTTTGTGTTGTTTCCGGTCGCCATCGGTTATTCGTCCTCGTCTGCGGCCTCCTCGGCCGCCTCCTCCTTGATCGCCTCGACGTTGACGCCGATCGTCCCCTCGGTCCGGCCGGTGGACTTCGTCCGCTGGCCGCGGACCTTCTGGCCGCGCTTGTGACGCACGCCCTTGTAGGAGTCGATCATCTTCATCCGGTTGATGTCGTGGCGTCGTTTCTCCTCGAGGTCGGACCCGGTCTTGTGGCTGGTCTCGCCGGAGAAGAAGTCGTTCCGCCGGTTTGCCATCCACTCGGGGATGTAGTCTTCGAGGTTCTCGACGGCGTCGACGACCGCGTCGATCTCGTCGTCCTCGAGCAGACCGAACGTCGCTTGTCGATCGACGCCGGCGGCGTCGGTGACGATGCGCGCCGTGCGCTTGCCGATTCCCTTCATCTCTCTGAGACTCCGCTCGACGCTCTTCGTCCCGTCCAGATCGGTGGTCCCGATCCTGACGAAGTATCGGAGGTCATCGTCCTCCTCGTCGGCGGCGTCCTGTGGTTCTTCTGCACTCATAGCTTTTGGATGTCCGGTGACGTTGCGGCGGGGATTCGAACCCCGGAGGCGTGAACGCCACAGAGTTAGCAACCCTGCGCCTTGGGCCAGGCTTGGCTACCGCAACGCGCGGTCTCGCACTGTCGCCCTTGCGGACTCGGGAGTCGACCTCCCTACAGCGTATTGCAGTCGGAACAAGCCGGGTACGCTACTTAAGGGTCACGATAGGACGAGCGGGTGTGAGCCGTGTACACGGGGGTATGCGTCGCTCTCACACGCCGACGGCGACGTATCGCGTCCGGTCCCGTCCACGGGCAGTCCGGAGGCGACCGGGAGTGCACGCCGCCAGACCGCCGACAGTATATGGGTTCCCAGCGCCAAAGAGGAGATATGCAGACCGACATCCCATCCGAATCGGCGCCCGATCGCCCGGTCGAACTCGACTCCGAAGCCGACCTCGACCGCTTCGTCGACGCTCACGACCGGGTGCTCGTCGACTTCTACACGGAGGGGTGTTCGCTGTGTGCCGGACTCGAACCGGTCCTCGGCAACGTCGCCCGCGCACACGGGGACCTCGCGGTGGCGACGATCAACCCGCGGGACGATCCGGCGTCGATCGAGCGGTTCGGAATCACCAGTGTGCCGACGCTCGTACACTTCCGAGACGGCGCCGTCGTCGGACGGCTTGCCGAGGGGTTCCAGGGCGGCGACGCGATCGACGCGTTCCTGGCGGAAACGGGAACTGGGGGGAGTGAATAGAGGCGTTCGGCGGACCGAGCGTCTCAGTCGGACGTCGCGACCGGCGCGTCGATGTACTTGTCGTTGACGACCCACTCGCCGTCCTCCTGGATCATATACTCGCCGTAGTACGGCACGCGGTTCGCGACGGTCTCCCTGAACGTCTCGCGGATCTCCTCGCGGGTCATCTCGCCCATCGACCGCAGGTCGTCGTTGCGGTTGAGACAGCCCTTCAGGTACCCCTCGTGGGTGACTCGCACGCGGTGGCAGTTCGCACAGAAGTTGGGGTTCTCGACGGGATCGACGATCTCGACCATCCCGGGGTCGGAGCCGTCGTCGGCGGGGTCGCCGCCGACGTAGTACCGCCGGCGATTGTGCATCTCGCGGGTCTCCACCCGGTCGGCCTTCCCCTCGAGCCAGTCGTGGACCCGGCCGATGTCGATGTTCCACTCGGGCTTTCCCGTCAACTCGGGCATATACTCGATGAGCTGGAGTTGGAGCCCGGGGTTCTCGGCGACGTGATCGACCATCCCCTCGACGTAGCCCGCAGTGTGCTCGAAGACGACCATGTTCAGCTTCACCGGTTCGAGTCCCGCCTCCAGGGCGGCCTCGACGCCCTCGATGACCTTCTCGTAGGCGCCGGACTTGGTGATCTCCGCGAACGCGTCGGGATCGATCGCGTCCTGGGAGACGTTCACCCGTTCGAGTCCGGCCTCCTTCAGGTCCTCGGCGCGGCCGGGGAGGAAGGTCCCGTTCGTCGTCATCGACGCCTCCATCCCGTCGGGCACGCGCCGGATGATCTCCGCTAAGTCGCCTCTGAGCATCGGCTCCCCGCCGGTGAACTTCACCTTCCGCACCCCGAACTCGGAGACGACCTCCAGAAACCGGACCACCTCGTCGGCGGTCATCTCGTCGTCCTGCGGGTCCATCGGACCACGGGTGTCGCCGAGCCCCTCGTTGTGGCAGTAGACGCAGTCGAAGTTACAGCGGTCCGTCAGCGAGACCCGGACCCCGGACACTTCGCGACCGAAATCGTCTTCGAGCATTACGCGAGAGTTCTCGCCGACGGATATAAATCCGGTGTCATTGTCGGGGAATATGTAATCGTTTACGGTTACACTGGTCCGAGTTTCGAGGAAAGAGATACCGGATGTGTTCAAGCGCGCCCGGCCGTTCAAAAGTCTTATCGCCCGCTCGCGCCCACTCGGGGGTATGAACGACGACGCCGTCCGCGAGCGCCTCCGGTCGGTCACGGACCCGGAACTCGGCGACGACATCGTCTCGCTCGGACTGGTCAACGCCGTCGAAGTCGACGACGACGCCGGGACCATCCGGATCTCGCTCGCGCTGGGCGCCCCGTACTCCCCGGTCGAGACCGAGATGGGATCGCGGGTCCGCGAGGTCCTCGACGATACCGGCTACGATGTCGACCTCTCGGCGGGGGTCCCCGCCGAGGTCGACCCCGAGGAGGACGTCCTGCCCGGCGTCGAGAACGTGATCGCCGTCGCCAGCGGGAAGGGTGGCGTCGGAAAGTCGACGGTCGCGGTCAACCTCGCCGCCGGGCTGGCGAAGCTGGGCGCCCGGGTTGGCCTGTTCGACGCGGACGTCTACGGGCCGAACGTCCCGCGGATGGTCGCGGCCGACGAGGCCCCCGAGACTACCGACGACCAGACCATCGTGCCGCCGGAGCAGTACGGGGTCAAGCTGATGTCGATGGCCTTCCTCGTCGGCGAGGACGACCCCGTGATCTGGCGGGGGCCGATGGTTCATCAGCTCCTGACACAACTGGTCGAGGACGTCCAGTGGGGGGAACTCGATTACCTCGTGCTCGATCTCCCGCCCGGCACCGGCGACACTCAGCTGACTGTGTTGCAGACCCTCCCGCTCACGGGCGCGGTGATCGTCACGACGCCCCAGGAGGTCGCGATCGACGACGCCCGGAAGGGCCTAGAGATGTTCGGCAAACACGACACCACGGTGCTCGGGATCGTGGAGAACATGTCGTCGTTCCGGTGTCCGGACTGCGGGTCGACCCACGACATCTTCGGAACCGGTGGCGGGGAGGCGTTCGCCGCCGACAACGACCTGCCGTTCCTGGGGTCGCTCCCGCTCGATCCGTCGGTCCGGACCGGCGGCGACGGGGGGCGACCGGTGGTCCTTGACACGGGCGACACCGGCGACGCGTTCCGCGTGATGACCGAGAACACCGCGGATATGGTCGGTGCGGTGCGGCGGCGGACGGCGTCGAGTCGCCGATAACGACCGTCGGATCCGACGGTTTTTGTCCGCGCGCCCGGTACATAGGCCGTGGACGCCTCCCAGGACTCCCTCGCGAACCCGTTCAGTATGGACGCGGAGTGTCGGAACTGTGAGGCGCTCTGTGACGTCCGAACGAACGTCGTCCACGGCTACGGCGACGTCGGCGCGGAGTTCTGTTTCGTCGCCGAGCGCCCCCACTCCGGCGCGGACCGGACCGGCGTCCCGTTCACCGGCGACGACGCGGGCCGCCGGCTCCAGCGGATTCTCGGGGAGTTGGGCTTTGCACGCTCCGACCCCGACGCCGCGGAGCCGGACCTCCAGAACGTCTTTCTGACGTATCTCACCCGGTGCCGTCACCCCGACCGCCAACCCACCGACGCGGAGATCCGGACGTGCGAGCCGTATCTGAACGCCGAACTCCGGATGATCAACCCCGAGATCATCGTTCCGATCGGCCAGCGGACCCTCGACGCCTTAGCGACCGACTACACCACGAACCAACCGGGCGACGTCGACGTCGCTGAGGCGCACGCGACCACCGTGCGGGGCCGGGGATTCGAGTTGGTGCCGATGGTCGCACTGGAAGAGCAGACTGACGCTCAGACCGAGGCGTTCGTCGACCACCTCTTAGAGAACGTGTTCTCCCGGGACTACCGCCAGACGAAGGGGCGGCGCGGACGGTAGGTCGCGGCGGCGTCGTGGCCCGCGGTCGGGGTCGGCGACGTGCCGCGTAGGCTCACCGGTCTCCCGACCGACTCGCGGGCCGCCGCGGAGCGCCTCACCGGGCCGTCCGCCGGCCGAGGACGAAGATGAGGAGCGCGATCAACACCGCCCCGGCGAGCGACTCCAGGCCGACGAGGATCCGCGACCCGGTGCCCGTCGGGAACAGGTCGCCGTAGCCGATCGTGCTGAACGTGATGACGCTGAAATAGAGGCTCCGGGCGAGCGTCGACGCCACCTCGCCCGCGGCGAGGTCGCCCCCGGTGAGGTCGCCCACGGTCAGCCGGAAGGTCTCGACACCGTCTCCGGGGGCACCGGACGCGAACCCGCCGACGAAGGGGTACAGCAGGGCCGACAGCAGGATCACGCCCACCGAGAGGGCGACGACGCGCCGGACGCTCTCGCCGTGGCGGGTCAGGGCGCCGGACGCGGTCAGCACGCACCACCGGCCGCCGTATCCGAGGGCGGACGCGAGCGTGTCCGCCGCCAGGGTCAGCCGGGCGTAGTGGGACCGCTCGGCCTCCTGCTTCCGGACGTGGAACCGCCGGGCGTCCTCCGAGAGGGCGTTGTCCTCGTGGAGGCGCTCCAGCCGGCGGTGGACCCACGCGCCGGCCTCGTGGGTGCTTTCGGTGGTGTTCGCGAACCAGCCGTCGAGGTCGGGGCGCCGCTCGTACAGCGTCGTCGAGTCGAATGTGGTCTCGGCGTTGATCCGGGTGTCCGTGAGGTCGGTCTGGTAGAGCCGCGCGTCGCGGAAGTCGGCGCCGCGCAGGTCGGCGTGCTCCAGCACGGCGTCTTCGAGGTTCGCGCCCTCCGGGCGGCGATCCGCGGGCGTGAGGATATCGCGTGAGGTGAGGAGACCCGGGTCGATGGCGGCGGGATCGACCGCGAGGTCGGGATCGGGGTCCGGCAGGACCGACGGCAGCAGGGAACCCGCTCGCGAGCCACCGGCGGCGTGCCGGCGTCCGAGTGGGATAGTCGTGCGCGGCGGGTCGGTGAACTCGGCGTCCCTGGCGTCGACGTCGCTCAGGTCCGCCTGCCGGGCGTCGACGCCGTTCAGGACCGCCTCTCGGAGGTCCGCGTCGGTGAGGTCGGCTTCGGAGAGGTCCGCGTCGGTGAGGGCGGCATCGAAGAGGTCCGCGTCGGTGAGGTCGGCTTCGGAGAGGTCCGCGTCGGTGAGGTCGGCATCCCAGAGGTCCGCGTCGGTGAGGTCGGCATCCCAGAGGTCCGCGTCGGTGAGGTCGGCATCCCGGAGGTCCGCGTCGGTGAGGTCGGCCCGGCGGAGGTCCGCGTCGGTGAGGTCGGCATCCCAGAGGTCCGCGTCGGTGAGGTCGGCCCGGCGGAGGTCCGCGTCGGTGAGGTCGGCCCGGCGGAGGTCCGCGTCGGTGAGGTCGGCCCCAGGGAGGGACGCGTCGGTGAGGTCGGCAGAGCGGAGGTACGCGTCGGTGAGGTCGGCAGAGCGGAGGTACGCGTCGGTGAGGTCGGCCCCAGGGAGGGACGCGTCGGTGAGGTCGGCAGAGCGGAGGTACGCGTCGGTGAGGTCGGCAGAGCGGAGGTACGCGTCGGTGAGGTCGGCGCGGTAGAGGATCGCGTCGGTGAGGTCGGCGCTTTCGAGGTCCGCGTCTCCGAGATCAGCGCCACGCAGAATGGCACCCGCAAAATCGACGGCATCCTCCAGCGAACGCCCGCGAAGGATCGCGCCGTCGAGCAGTTCCCCCGCCGGCGAGGTCCGGTCGGCGATGTCGTCCGGCACGCGCGCCTCGGCCAGGGCCTCGACCGTCTTCTCGTCGGTCGCCTCCGGATCCGCGTGCCACACGCACCGCCCGGCGTCCGCGACGGGCTCTCGGACGCAACAGGACTGGGCAATCGGCTCATCCGTTCCTTCCACCCGCTCACAGTCCGCCGGCCACTCGTACCCGCACCACGCCGACCCCGACCCAGCCATACCCGAACGTGCTCGTGGCGCGAAATAATAGCTTCCCCGCCGGGCGCGCGGGCCCCGCGGGTGGCAGACCGGCGTCGCGAGCGTCCGCGGGCCTCACGCCCCGAAACGCCGGGTTCAAGACCGCCGGTCGCCGATTGGGGGATATGACCGTCGTCGCCGTTCTCGCCGACCCGCCGCGTCCCGGACTCGCACTTCCCCGGCTCGCCGACACGAGCCCGCTGTCGGCGGCGGAGGCGGCGTCGCTCTCGGCGGCGATGCTGAAGGACACCCTCCGGGCGGTCGAGGCCTCCGGCGGCGATCTGCTGGTGAATTACCGCCCGGACGACCTGCTTCCTGACCGCCACGTCGACCCCGACGAATCCGCGTCGGAGTCGCTCCGCGCGCTCGCCGAGGCCGCACTCGAGGACCCCGATTCCGCCCGCTTCGAGGTGCAGGTCGGGTCGACATTTTCGGCGCGGGCCGGTAACACGATCACCCACCTGCTCGACAGGGAAGGAGTGCAGTCGGCGGCGGCGGTCCGCGGGGACGCCCCCCTGCTCAAGCGGTCGACGATCGACTCGGCGGCGATGAACCTCCGGACCAACGAGGTCGTGCTCGGGCCGTCGACCGACGGCCGGGTCTACTTCGCCGGCTTCACCGCCCCAGTCGACTTCGAGGCGGCGTTCGCGACGCCCGAACTGGAGACGCTCGTCGACGGCGCCAACGACGCCGGCCACGACACCGAGTTTCTGGCGATGCAGCCGACGGTCCGGACCGGTGCGGATCTCGCGACCCTCGTGTCCACGATTCGGGCGCGGTGGCAGGCCGGACGCGTCGTCCCCGAACACACCGCGCGGTTCGTCGTCGACAACGGGCTCACGGCCGTCGACGACGGCGACGGCAGTCCGACGGTCGTGCGGGACTGACAGCAGCCGGCACCGCGCGTCGAACCACCACAGGCTCGTAGGCGCGGGGGCGAAGGATTTTGTGTGGTGGGATGGCGGAGTGGACTGACGCGCCTGGCTTGAGAGCGGGTGGCCGGAAGGCGTCTCACGACAGACGCTTCATCTCCGCGCCGTCTTTCGATTCCGTGGCACTGCAGGGAACTGTCGAGTCGCCCGTACTGCGGGTACGCTTCATCTCTGTTGATTCGGCGGATCAGATCCCCGGGAGTGTGGCCTCGAGCTAATCCAAGACAGATTGATTATCCGTTATGGAGGCTAAGCGGGATGATGTTTATTCCGGGAGTTCACGGCCGAATTAGCCACAAGACCCTGCCTGCTTACTGTGTAATCTATGTCATTTCTATCTATACAGGAATTTCCCCTGTCTATCCACAGTCTGTACAGACCTCTTTATTTACATTCCAGCAGTCCATACAAACCCACTCGGCACAGCCATCGCATTGCGTGAGGAACTCTTCCCCCTCATTGCGATTTTGCTTAATTTCTTTAATTCGTGAATGAGGTAGCTTCACCAGCCCACCATCGTCAACGCTACTCGCATCAGACGCTCCTTTTGCTGCCCCTGCCGCATTAGAGACGGCCATAACAGGGTTTCCTGTAGCAGCGCCAATGACGGCTTTACTACCTTTCAGAGCCGGTTTAATGAGCTTGGAATACTGCTTTTCTTCGAGAGGCCCAAGTTCCGTCCCGCAGTTTCCACATATAAAGAACCTTTTCTCACTTGTCAGGGTGGCTTCCTTGCGCGTTTCTGGCTCTGCAAGTGGTTTCTTGAATTTTGTCTTTGTCTCATCTACCTTCCCGAGGGCAGTCGAGATCGAGTTGGCCCTTTTTTCATCTGCTTTCTTTTTCGCCTCTGATACTTTCTCTTTTGCCTCACTTGCTTTGTCTTTAATGTCATCGAAACGTCCCATATTACCGAAATATTGGGTCTATCTATGTTAAATTCTATCCTGAGACTGGTAACCGAGTACCCTGTACTGACCGACCCGACCTGATCAACTCCGGAGACGTAGTGTGTGAGAGGCGCGTGGGTGACCGGGTATGGATACAATGTCAGTTTTATTCATCCGGGTGTTTACTTGGGTGCCGCCGTGAGTGGTCTCCAAGGATAATGTCGGGTCTCAGTCACCGGGTTCCGAAGAGATTGCTGCAATGGAAATACGGGCTTATCGGTGGAGGAGTGGCTCTTCCGTGTACTGCGTTCAGCTATTGGCAGACCGGGTCCGAGGTCTCGCTGGGAGCGGTGGTGTTCGGCGGACTCCTGACCGGGTACGTACTCGGTCGGTCGAACAGCGACACAACTCGCGCAGGGATCCAGGTCGGGATCGTCGGTGGGCTTCCGATTCTCTGGGCCGTATTCGACACGTATGTCGCGGTAACGGGGTTCACCCAGCCGGAATGGGTCACGCTCGCACAGGGCCTGTTCCTGATCGCATTTACCGTCGTCGGGTTTGGGATCGCCGCGGTTGTCGGCGAGGTAGGCGTCCGGATCGGGACGTGGCTGGCGGACACCGTCGAGAGTCGCCGCAACCACCCGACGCAGTAAACGACGACGCGTCGGGATGATCGTCCCTCGATAGCTTCTCACTGAATCGGCTGTTCATACTGTCGGCTATAGTCCCGTGACGGATTTCGACACCCCGGGGTGTCGAAAATCTTCACGTAGTTATAGCCAACAGTATCAGTAGGCCTGCGTATTGACTGCGTATGTGGTGAAGTCGTTTCAGAGCCTGTCGTGGACTTGTTCTCGGAGCATTGATCTCGCCCAAATGTAGCGAACGGTTTCTCGGTGAGCGTGTATATCAGGTAGTCAGCCGCTACCGGATTGATCGTTGTACACGGTGCCGGTTGGATCCCAGATGAGATCGATAACAGCACCGGTACCTAAGATCATAAACAGGATCGGGAGATCCGTAGGCACCCCGACAACGTACACCACAGTACCAGTTACACCAAGCGGGATAGCAGCGTAGCGTTTGAGGTGAGAGATCCGTACGATGGTGTTCAACGCGATACTTAACGCGTATACAGTCAGCATCCCGAGAAGCAAAGTCTGTAGCTCGTCGTGTCCACGCACTACCGCCCGGACAGTAAGTGCACCACAAACCACACTGAGAACCGCAAAAAGTAATACCCGGAAATCTCCCGGCCTGGATTTGATCTCGGAGGGCATACGTCACACATAGAACCGCATCAGTAAATATGAATTCGGACCGTACCGGGCCATCCGTGAAGGATCTGTACTGAGAACTCCCCGAACCCCGGAGGGGTTGGGAACGTCTCTATAACGCGCTGACTTAGCGAAACGCCCCAGCAGCGGTACACTGGAGAGGCACGTTCTCTATTCGTTTGAGCGCGACCAGTTAGTCAGCGTGGGTTTGCCCACCAGACGACAGCTCGCTGAGTTGGCCGGGGATGTTGGGCAGGCTTCCATCCCGCGTCAACGTCTGTGATCCGGCGTACAGCGCGATGAGCGACGCGCAGAGCAGATAGAATGTCGCGTCTCCCGATATGGTATTGAATACAGCGGGCACGTCTCCAGCAACATCCTCGATGCGGGGCATATTGTGGGACGCGTGGGCGACCATCACGACCGGCAACGCCCCCTCGGTGTTGTTGTACAGCCAGCCGAGAATGACCGACATAACTGTGACACTCAGCATATATTCCCGGAAAACGGTGAAACCGCCGGTTCCGGTGAGGATCATCGGGACGTGCCAAAGCCCCCAGACGACGCCAATCACTAAACTTGCGTGGAGCGCACTGAATCGCTGCTGGAGACGGGGCTGTAGGAAGCCACGCCAGCCCAATTCTTCCAGTGCACCAGCCAGAAACAGCGAGACACCGAATGTGAAGATGTAATCACTGATCCGAGCGTATGGAACCACCACGTCAGCACCGAGAAGCACCGCAACTATAGTAGCGTTTGCAACCAGTTGCAAACCCTACTATACCTTGTATGCTACAACTACCAATCAATAAACAATTTCAACGGTCAAAGGCGCGTTTGAGTGATGTCCCCCTGAACGTTCAGGAGTAGGTTTCATACTGTCGGCGATAGTCGCGTGACGGATTTCGACACCCCGGGGGTGTGGCAAATCTTCACGTAGTTATAGCCGACAGTATGAATACACAGCGTGTATCGGTCACACTTCCCTTTCGACGCCTTTGATTTCAAACCGTGCTCCACCCTGCTGGCTCTCGGTCACGGTAATTTCCCAGCCGTGAGCGTCAGCGATCTCCTTAACTATTCGCAGGCCGAACCCGGTTCCATCTTCCGTAGTCGAGTAACCCGCCTCGAATATGTCCTCGCGGTCGGACTCGGGGATTCCGGGCCCAGTATCTGCCACGAAGAAGCCGTCGTCCACCTCTCCGACGAGAACAGCCACGTCATTACCGCCGTGTTCAACGGCATTACGGAACAGGTTCTCGAACAACCGCTGGAGGCTACTGCTATCGGCACGGATGGTTAGCCCGCTTTCAGTATTCAATTCGGCCGATCCGGTCATAACAGTTCGCCAACTCCGCTCAGCCACGTGTGATAGCACTACCGAGTCCGTCTCACCGATCTGCTCACCCTGTCGTGCCAGCGTCAATGTGTCATCAACCAGCGTTTGACATCGGTCAACTGCGTCAGCCGCGTCGGCGAGGTGCTCGCTGTCGCAGTCGTCATGGGCCAATTCTAACCGTCCCTCTGCGACATTCAATGGATTTCGAATGTCGTGACTGATGATACTGGTAAACTCATCCAGACGCTTGTTCCGACGTTTAAGCTCCTGCTCCCGACGTTTTCGTTCGTTGATGTCGCGAGTGGAACCGACAATCCAGTCTACATCCCCGTCCACTTTGACCGGTGTGATATGTGTTTTCCAATGGACAAGTCCGTCGTCGGTCGGTGAGTCCCTGTTCGGAACTTGCTCCTCGGCGAGCGTCTCCTCGTAACTGAGTGACTCTTGTGTTTCGATACACTTACGATACTTATCCTCGATCCTTTGTCCACGAGCCTCACCGAAGAGTTCCTGCGGTGTCTTCCCCCGGAGATCATCGTTTGAGAGACCAGTTGCCGACTCGAACGCCTGGTTCACCCGCTTGACGATGAATTCGTCGTCCGAGTGCTCGATAATGAATAACATGTCTTGCGCGTTCTCGAACAACGTCTCGGTTTGCGTAAGGGTATTAATTCGCTCTTTTTGATCTGTGATGTCCTGTACGTATCCGCGCACTACCTCCGTATCCTGCTGTTGGACACGCTGACCGTGTGCGGTGACCCACCGCTTTTCCCCATCTGCTCTGGTCACTCGCACGTCCGTGGTGTACGGCTCACCGGTTTCGAGACACGCTTCAAACTGCGTTCTGAGTTCGTCCCTATCTTCTGGATGATAAAATTCAAGCGCTTCCTCTAACTGAAGATCGAATTCGGGATCAAGACCGTATATTCGGAGCTCGCCAGCAGTGTGCGTTGCCTTGTCCTTTTGTGGGTCGTATTCCCACGCACCGATCTCGGCCAGCCGCTCCATCTCAGCCATCAGATCCTGGGTTTGTTTCAGTTCCCGCTCGCGTTGTTTGCGGTCGGTAACGTCACGCGCAACGATGGCCACGGCCTTGCTCACGGTCTCGTCCAGGGAGTTCTGACTCGGCGAAACGCGTGAGAATCGGTGCTCAAAGACCGATTCCGAACCGCCAGCAGTCACCGTCAGTTCGACTGGATCCGGCTCCTCTTCCTCGCGGTCGTTTAGTGCCGTAGCAAGCGCCTGTTCGAACTCCGCGACACCGGAGTGGTCGGCAGCGTACTGCTCGACAAACGGCATAATGGGTTCGCCGTCAACTTCCCGGGCTGTGAGGCCAACGTTGTTGAGCGATTTCTCGTTCGCATAAACGATCTTCAGATCCTGATCTACTACGAAAACCGCATCGTTGATGCTTTCAACCAAGTCCCTGTACTGGCTAAGCTGCCGTTCGCGTTGTTTATACTCGGTAATATCAGTAATTGCGCCTCTGACCTTTGTTACCCCGCCGTCGGCTATGACGGGCGTCATCGTGATATCGACGTGCCGATGAGTGTCAGCAGCAGAGTGTAACCGCCATACTCCCTCCACTTGCTCCTGCGTCTCGATAACGGCATCCGCCGCTGCACGGATCTCGCCCCTGTCATCAGGGTACCAAAACTCCTGAAACCGCTCAAACGGCATCCGCTGGCGCGCTACCCCCAAGAGTTGTCGTCCCCCAGGGGTTAATGCCAGTTCGTCGGTGGCAACATCGAGTTCCCAGCCCCCGGTGTCGCCAGCAGACTCAGTGAGGCGCATCAACTCCTCCTGCCTCTCGGCTCGTCGTGCCTCGCGTCGCGCCTGAACAGCATTTTTTATTCGGTTAGCCAACAGTTCGTACTGTTCGGTACCAGCTTGTTTTTGTAGATAATCGGTGACGCCGGCAGAAATGGCGTCACTAGCGAGTTCCTCACTACCTTTGCCAGTAAAGAGTATAAACGGGAGATCAGCGTGTTCCTCCCGAACGGTCCGCAAGAATTCAAGCCCATCTATACCCGGCATATCGTAATCCGAGACGACGCAATCCGGGGGGCGGTCGGTGAGGTGTTGTAATCCTTCGCTGGCGCTGGTGACACTCTCGACGGTAAACCGGTCGTCCTCGCGTTCGAGAAACGTCTTGGTTAACTCAGCAAATTCTGGGTCATCATCAATCTGGAGAACGTGGATTTGCGATCGATCATTCAGAAGCATAACTGAACGGTTTTTCTAGGCGATGATAAGAAATTTGCGGACAATATAGTGACCGAAAACATCGCGTGGTACTGTACTGAGTGGATCCTCTACATCCGGTACAGCACTCCTGTCGGCTTCTGAGGGACTCAGTGAGAAATCCAGTCCTCGCGGTGAAGATCAAACGTAGTAGCGTTTGCAGGTCTGCTCACTCGATCGCCCGACGGCGTGCGATCGGATGTGCAACCGCTACTATACCGTCTGACATCCTCCCACGAGTGAAGTCGTGGGGTTCCCGGTCACAGACCGGGCGTCCCACGCCGGGAGGTTCCCCACTCGTGGCACCGCACGGTGGGGTTGTGGGCCGTGCCAGTGCGGCCCCCTGCTCGGATAGCGGGCTTCATCTACCCCCGCAAGGGGTGCATATCCTTACCCGAGACTCGGCAGCACAATCTACAACACGAACTGTTGTAGTCGGTTCGGGCGGTGTCGGATTCATCCCACGGCTAAAGCCGTTGGCCCTCTCCTCGAACCACTGTGACCGCAGTCGCAGTCCGACTCGGCGCACCTGACGGGTTTCGGGATCGGGCTTCTGGTACTGTCGGCTATAACTACGTGAAGAGTTTCCACACCCCCGGGGTTCCGAAATCCGTCACGCGACTATCGCCGACAGTATGAGACCCTGTGTGTGTGAATCGATAGTTCTTAGTTGCCGACTCACGGACTCATCGGATGTGGTGGGATGGCGGAGTGGACTAACGCGCCTGCCTTGAGAGCAGGTGGCCGGAAGGCCTCCTGGGTTCAAATCCCAGTCCCACCGATTCTCGGAGTGGACGATCGCGAGCACTGTCGCGGAGTCGGCGGGCTTGAAGCGGAGACAGCGCTGTCCGCCGATTCGTAACGGCTTTGCCGCGGCCGGCTAACGTACGAGTATGGACTGGCCACACGACCCCGACGGCGAGCTCGGCTCCGAGGGCCGGCGCAAGTACGGCCACGCGGTGCTCGCGAAGAAGGTCGACGAGGAGACGGACTTCCCGCTCTCCCGGGACGCCTACGTCGAGCAATACGGCGACCATCCCGTCCGGCTCGACGACGAGCGGGTGGTCTCGGTCGCCGACATCTTCGAGGGGGTCGACACAGAGGAGTTCGAGGACTTCGTGGAGTTCCACAAGGCGGTGGGGCGGGCGATGCGGGCGAACGGCTACTGGTTCTACGAGGGGAGCGAGGCGTAAGCTCGGGCGTTAGCGCCGGCCGAGCAGGCGTTCGAGGATCGACCGGTCGCGGGCGCGCTCCGCGAGCAGAACCGTACACTCGACCTCGTTGAGCACGTCGAGCACGAGCGTCCCGGAAACGAGCCGCGAGAGCAACCCGCGCTCGGTCGCCCCCACTGCAAGCAGCGACGCGTCCTCGGCGTGACGCTCGATTGCGGCCTCGATGTCGCCGGTCTCGACGATGCGGTTCGCGTCCGGGAGGCCGTTGTCGGCCGCCCACTCCGCGAGGAACGCCTCGCCGGTCTCGATGTCGTCGGCGACGTGGAGTAACGATACCTCCGCGTCGTACTCGGCTGTGAGCGCCGCGGCGACGCTCGCCGACAGCTCCGAGTCGGGGCCGCCGGCGGTCGGGAGCAGGATCCGCGAGGGGTCGAAGCCGCGGTCCTTCATCACGAGGAAGTCACACGGCAGCAACGACGCGAGTTCGTCGATCGCGCTCTCGGCCCGCCCGGGCGCGCCGTGGGAGCTCGGCCCCCACCCCATCACCGTCAGGTCGGCGTCGTACGTGCCCGCAGCGTCAAATATCTCCTCGAACCCGCGGTGTGAGAGCACCGTATGCGTCTCCACCGGCACGTCGAACGCCGCCGCGTCCTCCCTGGCGCGGTCGAGCAGCGCCTGCGACTCGGAGAAATCCATCTTCTCGCGGGCGGACTCCAGTGCGGTCTGGTCGGGCACCTGCTCGATGTGGACCGCCACCAGGGTGCCGTCGTGTTGCTTCGCGATCGCGCTGCCCAGCGTGATCAGGGCGGTCTCGCTTTCGGGGTTCGCGAGCGGGACCATCACCCGGTAGTCGCCGCCGTCCGGCTGGACCGACGTCGCGGCCGACACGGCCGCCTCGGGCAGTTCCTCCGACCGGCTGAGGATGTACTTCCCGAGGATACCCTGTTTGGTCGCCCGGCTGCGGGCGTAGACCAAGTACCAGACGATGGCCGCGGCCGCGACGACGAAAGAGAGGAGCCGCGCGTCCGGTTCGACGTAGATGAGAAGCGCAAACGAGAGGACGGTCCCCAGGATCGGCACCACCGGGAACAGCGGCACCGTGAAGTCCGGCTGGTAGTCCTCGGGGTCGATGTACCGCATCGCGATGAGTGCGACGTTCAGGAGGCCGTAGATGACGAGATGGAGCCCCGAGGCGGCCCCCGAGAGGAGGTTGATGTCGGCCACGAGGATGAACACGAGGATCAGCCCGCCGGTGATGGCGATCGACCGGTAGGGCGTGCCGAATCGGGGGTGGATCTCGTTGAGCGAGGGCGTGACGATCCGGTCCCGCCCCATCGCGAAGTTGATACGCGAGGAGGCCAGGATCGAGGCGTTCGCGCTGGAGGCGGTCGCGAGCAGCCCCCCGAACAGCAGCGCTCCACCCATCACCGCACCCTGGATCTGGCGGCCGACCTCGACGACGGCGATCCGCCGGGTCTCCCCGGGCGCGACATCGGTCACCAGATCGGCGATGAACCCCTGGGGGACGGCCGCACTCATCACTACGAGCACGAGGGCGTAGATCACCGTCACGAGGACGACGCTGCCGATGACCGCCCGCGGGAGGTTCTTCCCGGGCTCTTTGATCTCCTCGGCGACGCTCGTGATCTGGACGAAGCCGAGGTAGGAGACGAAGATGAACCCGGTCGTGCCGAGCGTCTCGGTTACCGTGCTTGTCGCCGGGAGGTTCGCCGGGTCGGCCTGGAGCGTCCCCAGGAGCGTGAACACCGCGAGGATGCCGACGAGCACGACCACGATGACGTTCTGGAGCCGCCCGGTCTCCTTCGCGCCGACGTAGTTGACGAGGACGAAGAACGCGCCGCCAAGCAGCGCGGCGATGGTCACCGCGTCGAGGCCGACGGCCCCGATCCCGATCCGGCCGCTGACGCCGAAGATCCGGGAGATGTACCGGCCGAACCCGACCATATAGAACGCGCTGGCGAAGGCGAGGCCGAGCCAGTTCGCCCAGCCGGTGACGGAGCCGAGCAGCGGCCCCAGCGCGTGGTTGACGTAGTAGTACGCGCCGCCAGAGCGCGGCATCGCGGTCCCGAGTTCGCTGGCCGACAGCGCGGTGAACATCGCGATGACGCCGCCGAGGACGAACGCGACCGACGCGAACGACCCGGCCCGGAGGACGGCCTCCCCGGGCAGCACGAAGATTCCAGCCCCGATCATCGTCCCGACGCCGATGGTGAGCGCCGCGAGCGGACCGAGATCCTTCGCGAGTTCCCCCTCCTCCCCGCTCACGCCTGCTCACTCCCCGAGCAGTGCGTCGCGACCCGGGCGTCGTCCTCCGGGGTCACCGGCGGCCAGCCACGAACACGAATGACGGTCACGGAACAGAGGTTCGTCGGCATCGTGTATATGGGTTCTCATAGCAACGACACGCGTCGGGCGCCGTCCGAGCCGGTCGCAACGGGCGGTTTCGAGCCGCCGGCGACACGCGAAACGGCCGGCGGCTGATACTGTCGGCGATAGTCGCGTGACGGATTTCGACACCCCGGGTGTCGAAAATCTTCACGTAATTATAACCGACAGTATGAATCAGACCTCGGCGACCCACGCCCGGTACGTCTCCGGCCGGTCGTAGACGTCGAGAAAGACCCGGTCTGCGAACGTCGCGAGCCGGTTCGGGTCCGAGCGGGCAGTGATGCGGGCGTTCGTCCCCTCGGCCGTCTCCGGCGACTCGAGCTGTTCGACCCGGAACTCCGGGAACTCCCCGACCAGCGTCTTCAGGTCGTCGAGTTCGGCGTCGGTCACGTCGACGTTGAACGTGTTGTCGCCGAACTGGAGCCACGGCCGGGGCGCGTCGTCGTCCTCGGCGTCGGCTTCGAGCGTAACGAACGAGCTGGCGCGGGTGCGGTGGGCGGCGATGGCTTCCGCGAACAGCTTCCGGCGCTCCCTGGGGTCGTCGGCGTCGAACCTGGTCATACTCGTCTCTCCGGCCGCGCCCGTGAAAAGGTTCGGCGGCACACGTCACCGCGTGGCGGAGTACCGGAGCCGACGCACACGCCGACAGTTTTCTTCAACGTTATACGGACGGGGTGGGACCTGCAGGTATGGGCAAGCACATTCTGCTCTTGGGCCCGCCGGGTGCCGGCAAGGGAACGCAGTCGAAACGGCTCGCCGCGGAGTTCGGCATCGAACACGTGACGACCGGCGACGCGCTCCGCGCCAACAAGGGGATGGACATCGGCGATATGGACACCGAGTACGACTCCCCGGGCGAGTACATGGACGCCGGGGAGCTCGTCCCCGACAAGGTCGTCAACGCCATCGTCGAGGAGGCGCTTTCGACCGCCGACGGCTACGTGCTCGACGGGTACCCCCGGAACCTCGATCAGGCGGAGTTCCTCTCGGAGATCACCGACCTCGACGCCGTCGTCTACCTCGCGGTCGACGAGGAGGTGCTGGTCTCGCGGCTGACCGGCCGGCGCGTCTGCGAGAACTGCGGCGAGAACTTCCACGTCGAGTTCGAGCCGCCCGAGGAGCCGGGCGTCTGCGACGAGTGCGGCGGCGACTTAGTGCAGCGGGATGACGACACCGAGGAGACCGCCCGCGAACGCCTGCGGGTCTACGAGGAGAACACCGCGCCCGTGGTCGAACACTACCGCGAGGCGGGCGCGTTGACCGAGGTCGACGGCGAGGCACCGCCCGACGAGGTGTTCGACGCCGTCGTCGACGCCGTCGAGTCCTGATCGACGGCACTCTCCGGTCGGCTCCGTGTGGCACCCGGTGGCGTATTCAGAGTAAAAGGTTCATTACGGGTGGACAGCTACTGGATTGTAGATGCCGCAAATCGAATCGAAGGTCCGCACGCTGGTCGACGGCGACCGGGAGATGCGGGACGCCGTCGAAACGGTCCTCGACCGGGCCGACGACGGCGACGTCAAGTGGCTCGACGTGAAGGGTGAGCTCTCCTCGGGGCAGTGGGGCCGCCTCATCGAGAAGGGAATCCTCGTCGAGGGCGAAGAAGGGTTCACGTTGGCCGACGCGGAGGCGACGCAGGCCGGCCTCGGACCCGCAACAACCGACGACGACTCCGGAGGCGGCGGCGACGTCGCGGACGACGACGGATCGTCGTGGTCGATGTACGACAAGGGCGCGGCGGTCGTGACGCTGGCGCTGTTCGTCGGCTACTCGTGGAAGCCGCTCAGAGACGTCATCGGGACGGTGATGGACGTCCCGCTGAGCCCGCTCGAGGAGATGTTGCCGTTCTACGCGGTCGTGATGGTCCTGGCGCTGGCCACCGGGCTCTATTCGACGCTCCTGCAGGCGAACCTGATGGACATGGACAAGATGTCGAAGTACCAAGAGCGGATGCAGGAGATCCAGGAGCGCCGGAAGGAGGCCAAAGAGGCCGGCGACGACGAGGCGCTCGACGAGATCCAGGAGGAACAGATGGACGCGATGGGCGACCAGCTCGGGATGTTCAAAGAGCAGTTCCGCCCGATGGTGTGGATCATGTTCCTCACCATCCCGGTGTTCCTGTGGATGTACTGGTCGATCGGCGTCGGCGCGAACGCCAGCGCACAGACGACGCTGGACGCCCTGGTGCTTCCCCTCGTGGGTCGGGTCGAGTGGACGGAGTCAGTGCTGGGGCCGATCCAGGCGTGGATCGTCTGGTATTTCGTCTGCTCGATGGGCTTCACCCAGATCATCAGAAAGAGCCTGAACATCGACATCTCGCCGTCGACGTCCTGAGACGGCAGGCGTCGGGGACGCGCGTCCCCTCGGCCGCCGTTCGGGCGCTCCGGAACGGCGAATCCCCTGCCGACGGGGCACAGCTCCGGACAGCCATCCGCACGCGATATTCTCGTCGCCGACGTTCGGAGGTGATATGAACGGACTCGGAGCCCTCCTCACGCGTCAGAGGACGGTCGCGGCCGGCGTCGCCGTCGCGCTGGGTCTGCTCGGCACCGCCCTCCACCCGTCGCTGCCGGATCCGATGGCGATCCACTGGAACGCGGACGGCGAGGGTGACGGGACTGCCTGCAAGCCGTTTGCGGTCTTCCCGATGTCGGCGATCGTCGTTGGGATGAGCCTCCTGTTCGAGTTCTCCGGCGCCGACACCCACGATCGGATCGTCGGCTCGGTGGCGATGTTGCTTCTATCGTAGCGTTTGCAACTGATTGCACATCCGATCGCACGCCGTCGTGCGATCGAGTGAGCGAAGACTTGCAAACGCTACTATATTTGTGGTCCAGGTGATAGTGTTCCTGGTCAACCGCGGCATCGACGTGCCGATCGTACTCGCGCTGGCGCTGGTCGCGCTCGCAGTCACGTACGAACCCCGGTAACGCGGGACACGTCGCTCGTCGGCCGAGGGGGACCGCGTCGCTGCGCCCGGAACACACGGGTCACGGCCACCGCGTCGACGTGTCGGCGGCGACCGACGCCTCGCAAAGACAACCTCTTTTACCCGCCTGCACCCAGAAGTGGTATGTTGTTGACCGTCTCCGGTCCCCCGGGGGCCGGAAAGAGTACGACCGTCGCCGCCCTGGCCGACGCGTTCGACCTCGAACACGTCAGCGGCGGCGACATCTTTCGGGAGCTCGCCGACGAGCGGGGGCTGACGGCCGTGGAGTTCAATCGGCTCGCCGAGGAGGACGACCAGATCGACCGCGACCTCGACCGCCGGCTTCGGACGATCGCACTCGAACGCGACGACGTTCTCCTGGAGTCGCGACTGGCGGGGTGGCTCGCGGGCGACGCCGCGGACCTTCGATTGTGGCTCGACGCGCCGATCGAGGTTCGTGCGGCCCGGATCGCCGGGCGGGAGGGGAAGTCCGCGGAGACGGCGCTGACCGAGACCCGCGAACGCGAGGAAAGCGAGGCGCTCCGATACCGCGAGTACTACGGGATCGACATCACGGACCTGTCGATCTACGACATCGCGCTGAACACCGCGCGATGGAGCGAAGCCGACGTTCCGGAGATCCTGACCGCAGCGGTCGACGCGTACGATCCGGCGGCCGACGAGGGGAAACATCCGGTCGACGGCGTCTCCTACGACTTCTGATGCCGATGGGAGGGAACCGCGCGTGACCGACCGCCGAAGCGCGCCCGGGGAGCGGTCCGTCGACGAACTGCTCGCCTTCGGGGTGGTGAACCTCGACAAGCCGGCCGGCCCCTCCGCCCACCAGGTGTCGGCGTGGGCTCGCGACGCCGCTGGCGTCGACCGGGCGGCCCACGCCGGGACCCTCGACCCGAAGGTCACGGGGTGTCTGCCGATCCTCCTGGGTGATGCCACCCGGGTCGCGCAGGTCTTCCTCGAAGGGACGAAGGAGTATATTGCGGTACTCGAGCTCCACGGGCCGGTGCCCGCGGACTTCGAGAGCGTGGTTTCGGAGTTCGAAGGCGAGATCTACCAGAAGCCGCCGCGGAAGAGCGCTGTCACCCGACGCCTCCGCAGCCGGACGATCCACGACCTCGACGTGATAGAGACGACGGAGCGGCAGGCGCTCCTGCGGATCCGGTGTGAGAGCGGGACCTACGTCCGGAAACTGTGTCACGATCTCGGCCTCGCGGTCGGCACCGGGGCGCATATGGGCGATCTCCGGCGGACCGCGACCGACCCCTTCGACGACACCAACCTGGCCTCGACGGCGGACCTGACGGACGCGCTGGCGTTCGCAGCCGAGGGCGACGAGGAGCCGCTCCGGGAGGTGGTCGCTCCGGCCGAGCGCGCGCTGAGACACCTCCCGCAACTCACCGTCGCCGACTCGGCCGCCGAGCAGATCGCGGAGGGGGCGCCGGTGTACGCCCCCGGTGTCGTCGACGCCGACGCGGCGGTGGAGTCTGCCGCGGCAGAGGGAGGTGACTCCGACGCCGAGACCCCGCTCGTGGTCTGTGTCACGCCCGACGGAACCGCGGTCTGTCTCGGCCGGCTGGTCGGGAAGCCCTCGGCCGACCGGGGGACCGTGGTGTCGCTGGAACGGGTGCTGGTCTGAGCTGGTGATCACCGCCCCGGGCGGGAAAACGAAGCACTTAACGGTGAACCAGGCGTTCGATCTGATGTACGCGGGACCGTGGGGTAGTGGTATCCTCTGCCGATGGGGTCGGTAGGACCTGAGTTCGACTCTCAGCGGTCCCACTTCCGTTCTACACGGCGAACTGTACACGCACAGACTCCTTTCCCCGGCCGTACCGGGGGCTGCGATGCTGATACTGTCGGCTGTAACTACGTGAAGAGTTTCCACACCCCCGGGGTGTCGAAATCCGTCACGCGACGATAGCCGACAGTATGAGAGACCCGATCGGGCACCGGTCGGGCCCGTAACGTCGCGATCGATCACTCGTCGTCTTCGCTGTCCTCCGTGGGCAGGCGGCGGACCGGCTTCAGCCAGCTGGGTTTCGCGATGCGACCGGGGTACGCGAACGGGTCGTATGCGATGGCTTCGACCGTGCCGGGGTGACTCCCCTCCCGACCGGCGACCCGACGCCAGAGCCCGACGACCCCGGCCCCACGAGCAACGCAGCCAGCGCGACACTCCCGAGGTCGTCGAGCCCACCCACGATCAGCGCCAGGATCGACACGGGTCCGGCCAGCGAGACGACGTAGAACGGATAGATCAGCGACCGACCCCTCGACGCTCCGGTCCATCGTCACGGGCGGAGCGGCCGAGGAAGCCTACAGTTCTTGTGTACGTGTGGGTTCGACGGCGGCGGTCCGGACGCGTCTGTCGGCCCCGAACCGTGCCACCGGTTCCGCCGATCGGTTCGTGGTGACTCACGACTGCCCGTGGCAACACCAACGGGGAAACAAGAGTTTTGCCGACGAGGTGAGTCGCCGGCGTATGGGCTCCAGAGAGCACGCACCGCAGTACCTCTCTACCTTCCGGGAGTGGTTGCTGACCGGCGTCGCGCTGACCATCCCGCTCGTGATCACGATTCTCGTGTTGGGGGTGGTGCTGAACTTCCTGCTGAACGTCGTCTCGCCGGCGGTGACCCTGGTTCGGATCATTCCCGGCGTGTCGCCGGTCGTCGAGGGGTTGGTGATCCAACTTATCAGTCTGGTATTACTTTTGGCCTTCCTCGTCGGCGTCGGCGCCGTCGCCCACGTGACCGAGCGGAGCTACGCGCCGAAGGTCCACACGACGATCGAGCGGATCCCGGGGATCGGGGAGCTGTACCGGACGTTCCGCCAGATGGGGGATATGCTGACCGACAGCGACGCCCGGACCTTCCGCGAGGTGAAGTTAGTCGAGTTCCCACACGAGGGTGCCTACTCGCTGGCGTTCGTGACTGCCGACACGCCCGAGCAGATCCAGACCTCCGCGGGGGAGTTGAAGATGCAGACGCTGTTCGTGCCGCTGGCCCCGAACCCGATGATGGGCGGGTTCCTGGTGAACTTCGCGGCGGATCAGATAACCGACATCGATATAACCGTCGAGGAAGCGATCCAGTCGATCGTCACGAGCGGCGCCTCGATCGAGGTGGCCGACCGCGGCCGCGACCGCCCGATCACGATGGACGAGCTGGGCGAGATCGCAATGGACCCGATCAACGACGAGTTCGACGAGGCCGACGGCGACAGAAGTTCCTGACGGGAGCCATCGGCCGCGAGTGGCAGATCGGCATCTCCGACCTCCTGCCCGCGAGGCCCTCGTTCGACGGGCTCAGAGAAGAAGTGCCGCGATGCCGACCAGCGGCGCGAGAACGAGCAGGTAGACCGCGGCTTCGACGCTCCAGGCCCGCCGGATCGCCGACAGCCGCTGGCGGGGGAGGCCGCGGGACCGCGGTAGCACGACCACCGCGAAGAACCCGACCATCAGTGGGTAGCAGACGGTGGCCGCAGCGACGACCGCGGGAAGTCCAACGCCGACGACACGGGACGCGACGAGGTACAGCCACACGAACAGTGGCCCGGTAAGCACCCCGGCGACGTAGTGGACGGCCGACGCGACGCCGCCCGGGGCACGGTCGGGGTCCGTGTTCGTCAGGACGCCGCTTGCGACCTGCGGGGGCGTCGTCCCCTCGTCGATCCGAGCCATCACGACATCCATCGCCAGCGTGGCGACGGCGCCGGCGCCGACGCCGAGCGCGAACAACAGCGGAACGGACAGCGGCGCCGAGACCTGCAGCGGAGGCATACCCGTCGTTCGTCCGATCGGCGTATCAGTTCTGCGGACGCGTTCCGACGTCCGGCAGTTCGCCCGAGTGAGGGCCAGCGGTACACCAAGCGCGGGACCGATCCGTCGGCGAGGGGCAGATATAATCCGGGACCGCCCGAATCCGGAGGCGTGCGACGATCCGTGCTTCTGGTGGCGCTCTGTCTCGCGGCGGTTGCGCTCGTCGTCGGGTTCGGCGCGCAGTTCAACGGGACGGACGCCTACCCCGACGCCGCGGAGATCGACGCCGACTACGGCGCCCACGTCGGGGAGAGCGTGCATATCTGGGGGGAGGTTACCGCAGTCGACGGCGAGGGCGTCGTAGTCACCGCCGGAACCCTCTCGTTGCGGGTGACCGAACCGGCGGGTGGGAACGTCGAGGTCGGGGATCAACTCCAGGTGTACGGACAGTTGCGGCCCGATCGACGGCTCCGGACGACCGCTTACCACGTCCAGTCGCCCGGCGAACTCCGGCGGATGTACCTCGTGTCGATCCTGGGGATCGCACTCGCCGGGGGGACGTTCCTGCGACGGTGGCGCGTCGATTCCGACCGGTGGGCGTTCGTGCCGCGGGAGGGGGAGTGATGCCCGACTTGCTGACGCACGTCCTCGTTGCCTACGCCGTCGGCGGTGTCGCGGTGAGGTGGACCGACGCTCCCGACCGGAATCTCCCGCTCCTGCTCGTCGGCGCGGCCGCGCCGGACGCGATGAAGGCGTCGGTGTTGCTCGATGTCCCCGTCGGGACGGCGTTCGGGATCCCGTACTCGATGTGGGGGCTGCACACCCTCGGCGGGGTCGTCGTCCTGAGCGGCGCCGGAGCGTTGACACTGAGCGCAGGGGAGCGCCGCAGCGGGTTCGGGGTGCTGGTCTGTGGCGGGTTGAGCCACCTGGTCTTGGACCTGTTCGTGGTTCGGGTCGACGGCGTCGCGCCGCCGTATCTCTTCCCGGTTTCGGGGTGGCTGCCGCCCGCGGCGAACCTCTATGCCAGCACGGACCTGTGGACGATCCCGGTGGCTGTGGCGCTCGCGCTGCCGGTCTGGGTTGTCCGGCGGCGGTCGCGGAGTGCGTCCGCAAGCGATCAGACCGCGTAGGACGCCCCTGTGCTCTGCCCGCCGACCTTGCCCGAGAAGTTGCTGGTTTCGGGGATCGAGACGACGGCGTCCGTCATCCAGCACCCCTCGTAGTCGCCGTCCTCGATCTTGCGCAATCGGAAGTAGTACTGGCCCGTCACGTTCCCGTCCTCGCGGGTGAGCACCTGCACCTGCGCGTAGTCGTCGCTGGACTGGATCGGGGTGTACTGTACGCTGTCGTACGACAGCATCGGGCTGTAGGTCGGGTTTTTGATGATGCGAGCGAACTCCTCGAGGGTCGGTATCGCCTGTCGGTTCCGCTGGGATGCGAAGCGGCGTACCGTCCGGATGCCGTCGTCCGTCGTGTTGTTGTTGTACTTCAGCGCGTTCATCTGGATCTGGACGACGTGGAGGAACGATCGCTCGCAGGTCGGAACCGGGCGGACGTTACGCTCCACTTCGGTGTCGTTGGCCAGCGGTCGCGCCCCGTCCCCGCGTTCCTCACCCGGCGTCGGGGTCGCGGTGATCGCGCCGCTCGCGTCGATTGGCGCCCGGGACCGGCGGCGGATCTCCGCCTCCGACAGCGTCCCGCCGTCGGTGGCCGGGACCGGCGCCGCGAACGCGCCGGCGTCGCCGTCCGGGGAGACCTCCGCGGCGTACACCACGCCGCCCGTCACCGCCAGGATCGTCGCCGCGAGCACCGCGACGACGACGAGCCCCGCACCGCTTCGCGTCGCCGCGTCCGACCCGTCTTCGCCGTCCGAGGTCGGGGAGCCACCGGGTTCGGCCGCCGGCTCCGGAGTCGCCCCGGTCGCTGCCGTGGCCGTCGCATCGTCGGACGCCGGAGCCGTCTGCTCGCTCGACGCGGTCGAGCCCGGGTCCGAACCGCCGACGGGGGCGTCGCCCGTCTCGTCGGTTTCAACTGTCGGCGTCGGCTCGGGCGCGTACGACTCCGAGCGCGCCGGCATCCCGAGCCACTCCTCGGCGATCGACTCCGCGGCCTCGGGCGAGACGGAATAGAGGAGCTGCTGTCGGAGGTCCGCTGTCGTCCGGACGGGCACGTCGTCGTCGGCGGTCGAAACTCCATCGGGGACGACGACGGCGTCCGGGATCGGATCCGTGTCGTCGAGTGCGACGGCCTCGGGGGCGACGAGGAGTCGCTCCCGGTCGGCGCCGTCGCCGACGGTGACGGCCGGCGGGTCGACGTCGACCGTCCGGCCGGCTGCGGCTTCGAGGCGGGCGACGAACCCCGCGAGCGCGTCGCGGTCCAGCCGGTCGACGGCGTCGGCGAACACCTCCGCGGGGATGGGCGCGCGGTCAGTCACGGGATACCACGATCCGATTAGGTGAACTGGGGCACGTAGCTACTTCGCGTTTGCGGCTCCACCGACGGTGGCCATCGAGACCCACGACACGGCCGAACGGGGCCGATCACTCCTCGTCGCGTTCGAGTAGCGACGGGAGCCGAAGCCGGCCGAGATCGTCGCCGTCGAAGCCGTCCAGAAGCGACGGTCGATCGGTCGCGCTCGGCCGCCCGGAGTCGACGCCGTCGATCGACAGCGATTCCGGCGACGGCGCCTCGGAGGTCTCGACGAGTTCCTCCCAGGCGTCCTCCTCGGAGTCGTGGTGTATCCGGGTGTCCTGTACCGTCCGCTTTCCCTCCTCGTAGGCCAGATCGAGGACGGTCCGCTCGTAGGCGCTCGATGCGAGCCCCCGGATCCGTTCCCGCTCCGGGTGGTTCTCGTAGCCGAGCTCGGCGGCGATTCCGAGGGCGTACATCCGTCTGCTGGCCTCCTCGCCCGAGAGCGACTCCCAGTCGGTGTCGAATGCGCGTTCGTACATCTCAGAAATCCACGCGTTTGGTCGGGTCGATCACCAGCCCCTCGTCGGTGAACCGCAGCGACCGGATGTCGCAGTCGATGTCGGTCCCGCGCATCTTCACGACCTGGATCCCGCGGGTCATCCCGGTCGCCTCCAGATAGTTGTGGAAGAAGACGACGCCGTGAGCCAGGAAGTGCTCGTCGGCGTAGGCGCTGGGGTCGGTCATCTCCGAGATCAGCAGCGTCGTCGCGTCGCAGGATTTCAGCGCGGTGAGAAAGCGCGTCATCTCGGCGTCGCCCTCCGCGAAGAACATATCCAGAAGCATCGTGGAGTCGATCACCAGCCGCTCGATGTCCCGGGCGTTGACGAACGCGACCAGCTTGTCCGACAGCGCCTGGACGCTCGACGGCCCGCTTCCCCCTGACGACTGGCTCAGCAGCCGCTCGGCCCGCTTGCTTGTGAGGTTCACGAACCGGAACTGATCGGAGGTCGCGAGCGTTTCGAACCCGAAGTCGTAGCTGGACATGTCCTCGACGAGCTCCTCGCGGGACTCGTGCATCGTGACGTACAGGCAGTTCTCCCCGTTTCTGAGCCCCTCGGCGACGAACTGCGCGGTGAACGTGGTCTTCCCGCTGCCCGGGGGTCCCGAGAGGACGTACAGCCGCTCCGGGAGGAACCCGCCCTGGACGAGGTGATCGAAGCCGCTGACCCCACTCGGTATCCGCATACGCGGCTTCTCACGATCCCGACTCATAACGGTTCCGGGCGATTCTCACGCAGCGTAACGCCGGCTGCGGGGTCGGAGGCCGAGCCGCCAGAAGGGTAAAGCGCGTCGCGTCCCCCGGTCCGGATATGAGCCACCGAGACGGTCCCGCAGGGAGCCGAGACCGGGAGTCGACCGAACCGATCCGCGTCGGCGTCGTCGGCGCGGGCGCGGCGGGGGCGGCTGCCGCGTACGCGCTTCGCGACGCCGGCGCGACGGTGACGATCGTAGAGAAGAGCGGCGGCGTCTGCGGACGGGCGGCGACCCGGCGGCGGGAGGGCTGCCGCTACGACCACGGCGCCAACTACGTCAAGGACGACGACGAACTGGCCGCCTCCTTGATCCCCGAACTGGGGACCGAGGGCTTGGTCGACATCGAGGAACCGGTGTGGACGTTCGACGCCGACGGCGAGGTCGCCGAGGGCCACGGCGACGACGGACGGAAGTGGACCTGGAGCGAGGGGATCACCCAACTCGCAAAGCGGCTGCTCGCGCGGACCGACGCCGCCGTCCACCGTCGGACCCGGGTGGAGGCGATCGACCGGGCGGGCGGGACGTGGCACCTCACCGACACCGACGGCGCCGACTACGGCCCGTTCGACGTTGTCCTCCTGACCCCGCCGGCGCCCCAGACCGCCGACCTGCTCGGGGCGACCGACTGGGACGACGACCGGTTGGAGCCGCTGATCGACGCCGTCGACGCCGTTTCCTACCGGACGATCCGGACTCTCGTCCTGCATTACCCGTTCCGGGAGTCGTACCCGTGGTACGGCCTGGTGAACGTCGACAAGGACCACGCGGTCGGGTGGCTCTCCCGCGAGGAGTGCAAGTCGGGCCACGTCCCCGACGGCGAGAGCCTGCTCGTCGTCCAGATGAGCCCCGCGTGGTCCGAGGCCCACTACGACGACCCGCTCGACGACGCCGCGGCGGCGGCAGCGGACCACGCGGCTGACCTCCTCGGCGACGACCGGTACCGCGACCCCGACTGGGTCGACGATCAGGGGTGGCGGTACGCGCTGCCGGAGTCGGGGGCCGAGACCGAGCCGTTGCGGGCCGTCGAGGCCGCCGGGCTCTACGTCGCCGGCGACTGGGTGGCCGGCGAGGGACGGGTGGCGGCGGCGCTCCGGAACGGGTACGAGGCCGGCGAGCGGATCCGCGGCGAGCAAGCGGGCGAGTAACCGGACAGGAGGCCTTTCGCGTGTGTTTCGGAACTACCGACCACAAAGGCTGGATAGACGAACCCGATGGTCCCGCACCGCGGTCCGGCGACGCCGTCCGACGTAATCGAGCGTTCGGGAGTCGCACCCGGTCGGGACCGGGGACGGAGCTCGTTGCTCGGTCCAATCGATTTATTATGATGTATACTATATCATATTTCATACTGATATGACGGAGTTCGACCACATCGTCGTCGGCGCCGGATCGGCAGGATGTGCGGTCGCGCACCGGCTCTCGGAGGACCCGGAAACCGAGGTCTTGCTTCTTGAAGCGGGTGCCCCGGACGAGGAGTACCAGGAGGAGATCTACACCCCATCGATGTTTCCGCACCTCTTCAAATCCGACGCCGACTGGGAGTATTACACCGAACCCCAGTCCGAACTGAACGATCGGCGGCTGTACCATCCGCGGGGAAAGACGCTGGGCGGATCGAGTTCGCTGAACGCGCAGATATACAACCGTGGGTGTCCGTGGGACTACGACAACTGGGCGGCCCTCGGCAACGACGGCTGGTCGTTCGAAGAAATGCTCGACGTATTCAAGCGCGCCGAGGAGTTTAGAGGGACCGGACAGTCGGAGTACCACGGCACCGGCGGGCCCGTCGTCGTGAGCGATCTCGTCGATCCCAACCCGGCCACGGAGCGGTACATCGAGGCCGCAGAGACCTGCGGTCTCGACCGCAATCCCGATTTCAACGGCGAGTCCCAGACGGGCGCCGGGCTGTATCACGTTACACAGCGCGACGGTGAGCGCTGCAGCAGCGCTGCCGCGTACATCAAGCCGATCCTCGATCGGCCGAACCTCACCGTCGAGACGCGGGCACATGTCACCGGGATCCGCTTCGAGGGCGACCGGGCCGTCGGGGTGACATACGAGCAAGCGGGCGGGGAACACACCCCCGATGCGGCCGGGGAAGTCGTCGTGTGTGGTGGGGCATATAACTCCCCGCAGTTACTGATGCTCTCCGGGATCGGGCCGGCCGAACACCTCGCCGAGCACGGCATCGACGTTCACGTTGATCTTCCGGGCGTCGGCCGAAACCTCCAGGACCACCTGTTTACGTTCGTGGTCTACGAACGAACCGACGAAGCGGGCCCCGCTCCAACCTCGAACATCGGCGAGGGCGCAGGCTACACGTACGTCAACGAGAACGAACCGGCCCCGGACCTCCAGTTTCACTTCTGTCCAGTGTACTATATGGACCACGGCTTCGCCAACCCCGAGGGGCTGGGCTTCTCGATCGGATCAACGCAACTCCGCCCGGAGAGCGTCGGGACCGTCGAGTTGGGATCAGCGGATCCCACGAACGATCCCGTCATAGATCCACAGTACCTCAGCGCGGAACCCGACCTACGGGTACTTCGAGAAGGCATCAAGAAGGCCCGCGAGATCGCCCAGGCCGAACCCCTCGACGGGATTCGCGGCCGGGAGATCTGGCCCGGGGCGGACGTCCGGACCGATGCCGAGATCGAAGAGCACGTCCGGGAGACGTGCCACACGGTGTACCATCCCGTCGGAACCTGCAAGATGGGACCGGCGGGCGATGAGATGGCGGTCGTTGATCCCCGGCTAAGGGTGAGAGGTGTCGACGGGCTTCGCGTCGCTGACACCTCCATTATGCCGAAAATAACCAGCGGGAACACCCACGCGCCCGCCGTCGCCATCGGCGAGCGAGCCGCCGACCTGATCACCCAGGGCGTCCTCGCGGAAGCCTGAAACGAAGGCCGGTAACCACCCCGGCGATCGGCGCCACGTGGACGACACCGGTCGGACGGCGGTGAGAGAGTGTACCGGCGGCTGTCCGGCCGGGACGCGCCTGTGGTGATCGTCGCCGACGGCGCCGTCGGCGCCAACGAGGAGTGACCGACGGTACGTCCAGAGATCCGGATACCGCCCCCCTGCGCGGGTAGTTTTTATACCCGTGCCCGCGAACAACGAATGTGTCGCTCACCGTCAGAATCGACCCGCACGTCCACTCCGAGGCCTCCTACGACGGAACGGACCCTCCCGAGTTGATCTTAGAGCAGGCCGCGGAGATCGGGCTCGACGCGGTCGTGATCACCGACCACGACGTGATCCACGAGTCCGTCCGCGCGGCGGAACTGGCGCCGAAATACGGGCTGGTGGGGATCCCCGGAGTCGAAGTGTCGACGGCGGACGGCCACCTGCTCGCGATCGGCGTCGAGGAGATGCCGCCGCGGCGCGCGCCGATGGCAGAGACCACGGCGTGGATCCAGGGCCGCGGCGGGATCGCGATCGTGCCGCACCCGTTTCAGCGGAGCCGCCACGGCGTCCGGAAACGCCGGCTCCGCGGCGTCGACCCCGACGCGATCGAAGTGTACAACTCCTGGGCGTTCACCGGGTGGAAGAACCGTCGGGCGCGGCGGTACGCGCGGGCGCACGCCTATCCCGGCGTCGCCGGCAGCGACGCCCACAAGGTCGGCTACGTCGGCCGCGCGTACACCGAGATCGACATCGGAGGCGTCGACCGCGCGGACCTCACGGCCGACGTGATCGTGGAGGCGATCGGCGACGGCGCGATCCGGGTCGAAGGGCGGCGGACGCCGATCCCGATCTCCGCTCGACACTACGCCGGCGCGGGCGCCAGAAGGAGCCGGTACTACGCCAAATACAGCGCGATCCGGAGCGGTGCCTTGGCGAAGACCGGCGTCGTCGGGGCCGCACGGACGCTGTATCGGCTCGCGCCGATCTCGGTGTAGCCGCGGGAAGCGGGCAGCTCACTCCGGGCCGGCGCTCACGAGGTCGTCGTACCGCGCGCCGGTCTGTTTCAGCGTCGCAGTCGAGTAGAGCCGCTCGTGGTCGAACGGGAGGTGCTCGGCCGCGAGCTCGTCGACCTTTTGGTTGACGGCGTCGGTCTCCCGGCCGTGGATCATCGTGAAGAGGTTGTACTCCCACCCCTGGTCGGGGCGTCGCGGGCGGTGGTAACACAGCGTGACGTAGGGCAGTTCCCCCACGGCCTCACCGCGGGCGTCGAGTCGGTCGTCGGGGACATCCCAGACGACCATACAGTTGGCGTCGAACCCCGTGACGACGTGGTTGACGACGCAGCCGACCCGCTTGATGCAGCCGTCCGCAAGCAGGCGGCCGACCGCGCCGACGACCTCGTCGACGTCGGCGCCGATCGCGTCGGCGACGTCACGGTACGGCGTCGCAGAGAGGGGGAAGCCGTCCTGGATCTCCACCAGCAAGGCGGCGTCGAGGTCGGAGAGCCCCGCGGCCGCGTCCTCGGAGATCCGCGTCGCCGACGCGTCGGTCGCAGCCACGCTCTCGCGGGCGAACGCGTCGTCGTTGACGACCGGGAACTCGAGATCGATGTAGTAGTCGGTGAGCATCGGAAGCGCCAGCACCTCACACCCGGTTTCGGCCTCGATCTCCGCGAGGATCGCGTCGCGTTTCTCCCGGGAGGCGGCGGTCACGACGAACCACATGTTCCAGACGTGGTCCCGCCGGTAGTTGTGGTTCACCTGTCGGTACCCGTTGATCACCTCTGCTATCCCGTCGAACCGCGCTTCGGGCGCCGAGACGGCCGCGAGCGTGGAACTCCCGATAACGGGCGGGTTCAGCACCGCGCCGAACCGGCGGAAGATCCCGCGTTCGCGGAGGCGCCGGACGCGGTCCAGCGCCTCGTCTTCCCCGGTGCCGAGTTCGTCGGCGACGACGCGGAAGGGCCGCTCGACGACGGGGAAGCCGCTCTGGTACTCGTCGATCAGGGCGGCGTCGACCGCGTCGAGATCAGCACGCCAATCGTCGTCCAGTGCGCTCATTACGCCCGCTTCGGGCCGGACGAACGTACCTATTTCGGCCCCGGTCGATGGTGAAGAACCGACCGGAGAGCGTCACACTCCCCGGGAGCGAGCGGGCAACTTTTGATGCTCGCACCACAACGGAATAGTATGGCACAAGCGCCGGAGCCCGCCGGGTTCGGGGAGTGGCCGTTGAAGCGACTGATGACGGAGGTCGTCGGCTCGGGGATCAAGTCCGCGGAGGATATGACCCGTGAACAGGCGACCGACGCGATGCGGCGGATTCTCGCCGGCGAGCCCGATCCCACCACCCTCGGGGCGTTCTGGCTCGCGAACCGCTGGAAGCACAACGTCGCCGAGGAGTTGGCGGCCTACACCGACGTGCTCGCCGAGGACGTCGTCTCCGCCGAACCCGACGCCGACCCGGTCGACTGCGGCGCCAACTACGACGGCAAGGGCGACACCGCGATCCTGGGGGCGGCGGCGGGGCTCGTCGCCGCCGGCGCGGGCACGCCGGTGGTGACACACTCCGGCGACCGGGTCCCCACCCAGAAGCAGGACGCCTATAAGCACGTCCTCGACGACCTCGGAGTGCGGACCGAACTCGACCCCGCGGAGAGCGCCGCGATGGTCGACGAGACGGGGTTCGGCTTCTACTACCAGCCCGCCTTCGCGCCGCACGTCGACGGCCTCGAGGGCCGCCGGGACCAGATGGGCGTGCGGACGTTCGTAAACACCGTCGAGACGCTGCTGAACCCCGCGGGAGCGGACGTCCATCTCGGCTCCTTCTACCACCTCGCGTTCGCGAAGAAGATCACCGACACGTTCGGTCTGATGGCGTCCCAAAGCCCCGGGCGCGTCGTGATGTTCCAGGGGATGGAAGGGTACGACGACATCCGGCCCGGGTACACGAAGGTCGGCGAGTGGCGCGACGGCGAGTTCACCGACTACGAGATCGAGACGCCGGAGTACGGGATGGACTTCGAATCCGAGGACTTAGAGGTCGACCCCGACGACGTCGCCGGCGACTCCGCGGCGCTGACCGAGGAGATCATCGCAGGCGACCGCGAGGACCACTTCGCGGACGCGGTCGCGCTCAACGCCGCGTTCCGGATCTACGCCCGCGACGACGCCGACACCCTGGAGGAGGGCCTCGAACTCGCCCGTGACAGCATCGAGAGCGGGGCCGCCGAGGCCGTGCTCGACGACCTGCGGGCGTTCTGAGGTCGGATCGGACCGCCGGAACCCCGGTCGCCCGGGAGTGAACACCGTTTTGTGTGCGTCACGCCACGATCGAGGTATGGGAGACGACTCCGACTTCGAGGATCCCGACAACCCCGCGGTCACGCTGCACACCACGAAAGGCGACATCACGCTCGAACTATTCGAGCAGCGCGCCCCGCGGACCGTCGAGAACTTCCTGGGGCTTGCGACCGGCGACATCGAGTGGTCCGACCCCGAGACCGGCGAGACGCGAACCGACTCGCTGTACGAGGGCACCATCTTCCACCGCGTCATCGGCGACTTTATGATCCAGGGTGGCGATCCCGAGGGGACCGGCGAGGGCGGCCCCGGCTACACCTTCGACGACGAATTTCACGAGGACCTCAACCACGACGAGGCGGGGATCCTCTCGATGGCGAACCGCGGTCCCGACACCAACGGCTCGCAGTTCTTCATCACGCTCGGCCCGCAGCCGCGCCTCGACGGCCGGCACGCGGTCTTCGGTCACGTCGTCGACGGGATGGACGTCGTCGAGGAGATCGGGACGGTCCCGACCGACAGAAACGACAAGCCGATGCGGGAGATCGAGATCGAGTCCCTCGACGTCGAATAGCGGTCGTCGACCGACGCGTTGCAGCCGGTTTCCCGGTCCGTTTCACTTTCGGGACGCTCCCCAACACTTCTTAACCGTTGGGGAGGTACGGCCCCGCAGGGAATGACTTCGTTTCAGTCGACACTCGACGACGAGGATGACGACGGCGAAAGCGACGACAGCGACGACGACGCCGATACCCGCGGGGAGGTCGCCGCCGACCTGGCGGAGGGCCAGCGCGCCATCTCGATCGCCGAGTTCTTCGACAAGAACAAGCAGATGCTCGGCTTCGACTCCGGCGCCCGGGGGCTCGTCACTGCGGTCAAGGAGGCGGTCGACAACGCCCTCGACGCCACGGAGGAGGCGGGGATCAAACCGGACATATCGGTCGAGATCACCGAATCCGGCGACTACTACAAGCTCGTCGTCGAGGACAACGGCCCCGGGATCACCCGCGAGCAGATCCCGAAGGTTTTCGGGAAGCTCCTGTATGGGTCTCGTTTTCACGCGCGTGAGCAGCACCGCGGCCAGCAAGGAATCGGGATTTCAGCGGCTGTCCTGTACGCACAGAAGACGTCAGGCAAACCGGCGAAGATCACGTCCCGGACCCAGAACTCCGACCGTGCGCAGTATTTCGAGCTGATAATCGACACCGACACCAACGAGCCGGAGATCTCCGTCGAGGAGGAGCGCGCCCCCGGCGAGTCGGACCTTTCGCCCACCCACGGCACCCGGATCGAGCTGGAGATGGAGGCGAACATGCGGGCGCGCCAGCAGCTCCACGACTACGTCCAACACACCGCGGTGGTGAACCCCCACGCGCGGTTGGTCCTCGACGAACCCCGGCTCGACGAACCGCGGCGCTACGAGCGCGTCGAGGGCGCGGAGCTGCCGGCCGAGACCGAGGAGATCCGGCCGCACCCACACGGGGTCGAACTCGGGACGCTCATAACGATGCTGGAGGGGACCGAATCGTACTCGGTGTCGGGGTTCCTCCAGGGCGAGTTCACCCGTGTCGGATCGAAGACCGCGGACAAGGTGCTGGACAACTTCCGCGATCGACACTTCGGCCGCGAGATGGGGTGGTCGGTCCCGGGGAGCGCCGACGCCGATCTCGAAGCCGCGGTCGAGGACGCCGTCGCGAACAAGGGCAAGGAGGCGACAGCCGCGTTCGCGGCCCGGGTCGCAGACACCCTCTCGACCAGGGAGCGGACGACCCGCTCGAAGCTCCGGGAGATCGTCGACACGGTCGGCGAGGACGTCGGCGAGGAGTTCGGGGCGACCTTCGGCAGTACGGTTCGGGCGAACGCCGTCGAAGCGGCCTGGGACGCGCTTACCACCGACATCGACACGGATCTCTACGAGTTGGTCGACGAGGCCACAAGCACCCGGAAGGACGACGCGACCGTCTCCGGGTTGGCCGATCGGCTCGCCGACAAGTTCCGCGAGGCCGGCGGGGCCCACCGTGCGACCCGGTCGGAACTCGAAGCCTACGTCGACCGCTCCGCGGACCGACTGGTCTCCGAGGAGGTCTCCTTCGGCGAGACAGCCCGCGAGAACGTCGTCGAGGCGGTCTGGAACGCGATGCGGACGGTCCCCGACGAGTTACCGAAGGTGCGGAGCGTCGCCGACGACCGCGACGCCGCCTCCGAACTTCTGGAGGCGATGCGGGAGACCGACATCCTGGCGCCGCCGACGAACTGCCTCTCGCCGATCACCGCCGAACTCGTGGAGGCCGGGCTGCGGAAGGAGTACGACGCCGACTTCTACGCGGCGGCGACCCGCGACGCCGAGGTCCACGGCGGCGACCCCTTCATCGTGGAGGCCGGAATCGTCTACGGCGGCGAGTTGGAGGACGGCACCGTCGGCCTGCTCCGGTTCGCCAACCGCGTGCCGCTGGTCTACCAGCGGGGCGCGTGTGCGACGACCGACGTCGTCAAGCGGATCGGGTGGCGGAACTACGGGCTGGACCAGCCCGGGGGATCGGGGATGCCGAGCGGCCCCGTGGTGGTGATGATCCACGTGGCCTCCACGAACGTGCCGTTCACGAGCGAGTCGAAGGACGCCATCGCGAACATTCCCGCGATCGAAGACGAGATCGAACTCGCCGTGCGGGAGGCGGCCCGCGAACTCAAATCCTACCTGAAAAAGCGGCGGTCGATGCGGAAGCGCCGGGAGAAACAGGACGTCCTCGGCCGGATCCTCCCGGAGATGGCGGACAAGCTCTCGGAGGTGACGGGCAGAGAGCGACCGAACATCGACGGCGCCTTGGCGCGGATCATGAACAACGTCAGCGTGGACCGCGAGATCGACGACGGGTCGGTCACCCTGACCGTCGAGAACTTCTCCGACCGGGCCGAAAAACCGGAGATCACCGAGATCGTGTCGGCGGCGCCTTCGGATCTCCCCGACGATGCGAGCGTCGTCGACCTCGACGGCGAGTGGTTCGTCACCTGGACCCCGTCGGTGCCGGCGGGCGAGTCGGCGACGCTGACGTACACCGTCGACGCGGACGCCACCTTCGACGTCGACGTCGACGGGATCAAGGCGGAGAAGCTGACCATCGACGCGTGAGCGGGCACTCGAAAACACCCACCCCAACCACAATGAGCACGAAACAGGACGACGAACTCGCACAGGAACGCCTCATCGACCTCGCCGCGGAGTTTTACGACCAGTTCGCGGCCGGCGAGGTGCCGCGAATGGAGATCCCCACGCGGACGAAGTCGAACATCGTCTTCGACGAGGACTCGAAGGTGTGGGTCTACGGCGACCGCACCTCCACCAGGTCGGCCAACAGCGTCCGCGGCGCGCGGAAACTCCTGAAGGCGTCGTACGCCATCGAGTTTCTGGTGAACCAACTGGAGGAGGGTCGCTCCTCGACGCTGCGTGAACTGTACTACCTCTCGGAATCGTGGGACAACGAGGAGGCGCAGTTCTCGAGCCAGGACGAGTCGAACCAGCTGATCGAGGATTTGGAGATCGTCGCGGAGGTGACCCGCGAGGACTTCCACATGCGCCCCGAGGAATCGGGGGCGACCCTGATGGGGCCGCTGGAGCTCCGCGAGCAGACCCGCCGCGGCGAGCGGGAGATCCACTGCCAGAAGGACGTCGGCGAGGGCGGCTACCAGATCCCGAACAACCCCGACACCATCGACTTCCTCGATCACGACATCGACTTCGTCCTCTGCGTCGAGACGGGCGGGATGCGCGACCGGCTCGTCGAGAACGGCTTCGACGAGGAGTACAACTGCCTCGTGGTCCACCTGAAGGGCCAGCCCGCGCGGGCGACCCGCCGGATCACCAAGCGACTCCACGACGAACTCGACCTCCCGGTCGTGGTCTTTACCGACGGCGACCCGTGGTCCTACCGGATCTACGGGTCGGTGGCGTACGGGTCGATCAAGTCCGCGCACCTCTCGGAGTACCTCGCGACGCCGCAGGCGCGGTTCGTGGGAATTCAGCCGGAGGACATCGTGGAGTACGACCTCCCGACCGATCCGCTCGCGGATTCGGATGTCAACGCCCTGGAATCGGAGTTGGAGGACCCGCGGTTCGAGACCGACTACTGGACCGAACAGATCGAACTCCAGCTCGACATCGAGAAGAAGGCCGAACAGCAGTCGCTTGCGGCCCGGGGGCTCGATTTCGTCACCGAGACGTACCTCCCCGAACGGCTCGACGCGATGGGCGTGCTGTAGTCCGGGAACCCGCAGGCTGGGGACCTGGCTACTGCTCGTCGGCCAGCCGCTCGACCCGGGCGACCGTGTCGGCGTCGCCGGGTGAGTTGTCCGACCGGACGCCCACGAACCGCGGGAACCGGAGCGCATAGCCCGATTCGTACGTCGGCGACGGTTGAATCCCCTCGTAGCCGACCTCGAAGACGACCGCGGGCTCGATCGAGACAGCCTGGCCGTCCTCGCGGTCGACGTGCGGTTCGAGCAGGTCCGTCAGCGATTCGAGCTTTGCGTCGGTGATTCCGGTTGCGACCTTCCCGATCGTGGCGTAGGCCCCGTCGTCCCCCGTGTTGGCGCCGTCGATCGGGGCAGCGTCCTCGACGCGCGCCGACAGGAGAAACGTCCCGAGGAGGTTCGCCCGCCGGCCCTCGCCCCACTCGGCGCCGGTCACGACGAGATCCAGCGTCTCGACGTCCGGCTTCCGCTTCAGCCAGTTCCGGCCGCGCTTTCCCGGTTCGTACGCCGAGTCGGGATCCTTCAGCATCACGCCCTCGTGGCCCGCTTCCAGCGCCGTCCGCTCGGCGGCGGCGACCGCATCGGGGTCGGTCGTCCGGACGACCTCCTCGACTACGTCGGTGTCGCCCAGCAGGTCGTCGAGCCGATCCCGGCGGTCGAGGAGCGGGGCGTCGAGCAGATCCGTCCCGTCGGCGTGGAGACAGTCGAACGCCCGCAGCTCCACTCGGACCTCCTCGCGCATCCGCTCGACGTCGTGCTTCCGGCGGAACCGGCGGAGCACCTCCTGGAAGGGTAGCGGGGCGCCGTCGTCGTCGACCGCAACGACCTCGCCGTCGAGAACAACTGGAACGTCGAGTTCGCGCTCGACGAACTCCACGACCTCCGGCAGGGGATCGGTGACGTCCTCCATGTTCCGGGAGAAGATCCGGGGTTCTGTCCCGTCGTAGTGGACTTGGACCCGCGCGCCGTCGAACTTTGTCCCGACGATCGCCTCCCCCCAGGCGTCGATCCCGTCGGCCGCGGTCCCGGCCTGCGCCAGCATCGTCTGTACCGGACGGCCGACGTCGAGTCCCATCGCGTCCAGCCCCGCCCGTCCCTCCTCGCGGGCGACGACCGCGACCCGTCCGTAGTCGTTCGAGACCTGGAGCGCGCGTTCGACCGCCGCGACCGCCGCCTCCGAGGGCGCAGTCGCCGAGCAGTCGTCCGTGTCGGCGGCGTCGTCCGCGGACTCGGCGTCGGCTGTCCCCTCAGCGCCAGCGTCAGCGGTCCCGTCGGTGGCGGGATCAGCAGTTCCCTCGCCGACTTCGTCGGCTGCACCGTCGTCGTCTACCACCTCCTCGTCCGGCAAGGGTTCGATGAACGCGGCCGCGATGGCGTCCCGCACCGTCCCCTCGCCGACCCCGATCCGCATCGTGCCGAGAACCAGTCGCGCGAGAAACGTCGCTTCCTCCGGCGAGGCGCGGTTGAACAGCCCGAACAGCGTCTCAATACGGCGTTCCTGGCTTCCCTCGCCGTCGGCGGCCGCGACCTCGCGGAGCCGCTCGTCGACCTCGGCGACCGTGAGCGAACCCGCGGTGCCGCCGCCGAAGGCGGACAACCCCTGCTGGCCACCGAAGTCGTACGCCGCCGCGACCGCCCCGATCTCGCCGAGATCGGCGAGTCTGTCCTCCACGTCGTCGGCGTCGACGTTCGGGCCCGCCGCGCAGGCGATCGACTCCCGGAGGAGCGCGGGGCCGACGTCGAGCGTCCGGCCGTCCCAGGCGGGGTAGACCCGCCCCTGGAGGAACCGGACCACGGTCGGGAGGTCCGCGCCCGCCTCCGCGAGGAGGCGGCAGGCGCCCGCGACGGTGGCGTGGTCGCCCGGTTCCGCCTCCAGTTCCGCGGCGCGACGAGCGAAGTCGGCAAACTGCATCGACCCCGCGTACCGGCTCGTAGGACAAGAGTCCGCCGACTCCGGGCGGGCGTCGTCGCCGCGACCCGGGAAAGCGCGGGATTGAAACCCCTCGCCCGACCACGGGCGGCTATGACCGAGGAGTTGGCCGCTTCGGTTCGGGACGCCCTCGCCGTCGATCCCGAGGAGTTCGAGGCGCAGGCACGGACGGAGGCGGAAGTGGTGAAATCCGAACTCCGGGAGGGGACCTTCGACAACCACCAGTCCATCGTCGGCCTCGAGTACGAGTTCTACGCCGTCGCCGACGGCCGGTGGGAAGCCTCCAAGGAGGCCGGCGCCTACGGCCTGATGCGCGTCCCCCGCCGACTCTTGGAACTGATCGGCTTCGAGAAGGAACTCGGGCTCCACAACGCCGAGATGACCACCAGCCCACAGCCGCTGAACGCCGACGGGCTCCGAGCTCAGGCGGCGGAAGTGCGGGCGCGGCTGGCCGCCGCCCAGGAGTGCACCGCCGCCGAGGGGATCCGGCTCGTCAGCGACGGGATGTGGACCATCCCGCCGGCCGGCGAGACCGCCCGCGAATACCTCACCGGCAGCGTCGAGGCCGAGGGCGTCAGGATCGCGACGAACATGAGCGGGTCGGTCCGGTACCACGCGATGGCGAACAGCCCGACGCTTCCGGAGGAGACCGCGGTCGACGCGCCGAACGTGAGCCTCTCCGCGCGGACGGTGATGCCGGAGTCGCTGATTACCTCGATCCAGCCCCACTACCAGGTGGCCCACGCCGACGACCTCCCAACGCGGTTCAATTACGCGCTCAGGTTGGCCGGGCCGCTCCTGGCGCTCGGGGTCAACTCCCCCTTTTTCCCGCCGGATCTCTACGACGACGTCGGTGCGGGGAAGGTCCTCGAGGAGTGTCACCTCGAGAACCGGATCGGCGTCTTCGAGTCGGTGCTCAACACGCCCGACGCGAAGAAGGTCGCGTTCCCCGAGGACCTCACCACCGTCGAGCAGGCGGTCGACCGGGTCGCCGCCGACGCCACGGCTGTTCCGATGCCGGTCCCGGAAGGCAACCGGTTCGACGACGAGTTCGCCACGCTCCGCCGGAAGCACGGCACCTACTGGCGGTGGGTCCGGCCGGTGTTCGACGGCGCGTCGCGGTCGGCGGCCAACGCACGGATCGAGTTCCGGCCGATCCCGGCCCAGCCGACGGTCCGGGACTCGCTGGCGTTTCAGGCGACGTTCGCGGGGCTGATGGAGAGCCTCCCGCGCCGGCGACACCCCGCGACCGACCAGCAGTGGTCGACCGCCCGGGGGAACTTCTACGACGCGGTCAGAGCGGGCCTCGACAGCGGCCAGCGGTGGATCTGCAACGACGGCGCCGAGACCATCGAGGTCGAGGCGGTCTACGACGACATCCTCGCCCACGCGGTCGACGGACTCACCACTGCCGGCTGCTCGGAGTCGGAGGCCGAACGGTACGTGGCGCCGTTGCGGGCGCGCGTCGATCACGGGACGACCCCCGCCGACTGGAAGGTCTCGCGGGTGCGGGAGTACTTGGCCGACGGCGACGAGTTCGCCGACGCCGTGACGCGGATGCAACGCGACTACGTGCGGAGACAGGAGGAGACGCTGCTGGACGGGTCGTTCGCGGACTGGCTCTGAGCGAAGACCGCGACCCGGACCGAGCTACAGGAGCTCCTCGAAGTCCTTGTGCTGGGTGACCTCGACGCCCTCGTCGGTGACGGTACACATATTGATGCCGTTACCGGACGCGAGGTCGCGCTCGACCGCGCTGTCGATCGCGTGGGTGGCGACCGACTTGGCCTCCTCGATGCTCAGGTCGTCGCTGTACTCCTGTTCGAGCACGCCCAGCGCGTACTGGCTGCCCGATCCCGTGACGGTGTACTCCTCTTCGAGGATCGAACCCGCGGGGTCGATGCTGTAGATGTGGGGCCCATCCTCGTCGACGCCGCCGAGGATCGGCTGGACGATGAAGAACGCACCCGACCGGAGGAAGTTTCCGAGAAGCGTTGACAGCGCCTGCATACTCATGTCCTCGCCGCGGCGGGCCTCGTAGAGTCGGACCTCCGCGCGGATCGAGGAGATGAGCGACTGCGCGGCCGAGACCGATCCGGCGATGGTGAGCGCGCCGGTGGGGTGGATCTCCTCGACCTTCTGGACGTTCTTCGAGGAGACCATCCGGCCGAGGCTCGCGCGCATATCGGTCGCGAGGACGACGCCGTCGGCGGTCTTCAGCCCGACCGTCGTGGTGCCGGTTTTGGTTTCCTTGTCGCCCATCCCCTCCGCGCGGCGCTCGGCTTCGGGGAACTCGCCGATCTCGGGGGAGAACACGCCGGAGTGGTCACCGTTGGGGGAGTCGAAACCGGTCGAGAGATCGTCGCTCGTAGGTGTACGCATTACCTGCCGTTGCGGCCCGCCGCTGATAAATGCCACCCTTCCCACCGCTGTTGCCCGTACCGGCAGTCGCCGCACGGTCGGTCTCATCCCGGGCCGTCGTCCCGGCTAGACGGCCGATCCCGCCGCTCACGAGGGGAGTCAACGGAGACAGGCCGCGACTGAGGTGTCGCGACCGGATCAGGGCGACGCGCTACGGTAGGCGCGTTCGGCGGTCTCGACCAGTCGCCCGATCGGGAGCGTGAGTCCGAGCCGTCGCGCTCCCAGCGCCACCGGCATCGCCACGATCCCGACGGCGAGGGCTATCTGGTACAGCAGGAAGGTCGCGCCGCGTCGAAGGTCGTCCAACATCGTCGTGGCGTGTGCCCGGTACCGGGCGTATATAAACCTATTCATAGCGTGGGTCGGTGTGACCCGTCGCTGTCGTGCGGTTCTCCGAACGCGGCTCGCTGCCAGCGCGTTGCCGTCACGGCGCCCGCCGCGACGTAGGCGGTGCGTTAGCGGTCCCGTTCGTTGGCATAACTTATGCGATGGATCGGAGTCGCATCCGCACCCCGACAGCCGGGTGCCGGACGTGCCGTCGGGACGAACCACAAGACACGAGACCCCGGGCCACGTGAACCTGGTATGAGTAATTACCTCGTCGCGATGGAGGCCGCGTGGCTGGTCCGCGACGTCGACGACATCGACGACGCGATCGGCGTCGCGGTCAGCGAAGCCGGGAAGCGGCTTAACGATCAGGACAAGGAGTACGTGGAGGTCGAGGTGGGTGCGACGCCGTGTCCCGCCTGCGGGGAGCCGTTCGACTCCGCGTTCATCGCGGCCGACACCGCCCTCGTGGGGCTGCTCTTGGAGATCGACGTGTTCAACGCGGACAGCGAGGAACACGCCTCACGCATCGCGAAAAGCGAAGTCGGCGGGGCGCTCCGGGACGTGCCGCTGTCGGTGATCGAGGTCGTCGAGACCGGTGAGGGCGACGAGGAAGGCGACGAGGAGACGCAGGCACACAGCCACGGGTAGATCGGCGACCGACGGGTCGGCGAGTCCAGCCGGCCCGAAAGGCTTTCGTATAACTTCGGGTTATTAGCCGTATGGAGCTCCCGACCCCGGAGGACCTGCGGCAGCGCCGGACGGAGTTGGACCTGACCCAGAGCAGCCTCGCCGAGAAGGCGGGCGTCTCCCAACCGCTCATCGCTCGCATCGAAGGCGGCGACGTCGACCCCCGGCTCTCGACGCTCCGGCGGATCGTCAACGCCTTAGAGGAGGCCGAGGGGAGCATCGTCCGCGCGGCCGACCTGATGAACGAGGACGTCGTGAGCGTCGCGCCCGACGATTCTGTGCGGGCCGCCCGCGACCTGATGCTCGACGAGGGGTTCTCCCAGTTGCCGGTCATCCGCGACGGCCGCCCCGTCGGCATCATCTCGAACAGCGACATCCGCCACGCCCAAGAGGGCGCCGACGTCGGAACCCTCCCCGTGGCGGAGGTGATGCGCGAGTCGGTGATGGCGGTCGAGCCGTCGGCGACCTTAGAGGAGATCGACACGGCGTTGGATCACCACGCTGCGGTCCTGGTCGTCGAGGGCGGGGAGACGGTCGGGATCGTGACCGAAGCCGACGTGGCTGCGCACCTCTGAGTCCGGTTCAGAGTTCGACCCCGCGGATCGAGACGCCGCTGCCGGACTCGACGCGGCCGATCACCCGGCCGTCGGTGTCGGCAGCGAGTGCCGCGGCATCGTTGGGGTCGAGCGCACAGACGAACCCCGTGCCCATATTGAACGTCCGGTGCATCTCCGCGTCCGCGACGTCGCCCAACGACTGGACGAACTCGAAAACCGGCTGGGGGTCGAATGCGTCGTCGACAACGTAGCGGTGCTCGCCCATCCGTTCGAGGTTCGTCCACCCGCCGCCGGTGACGTGGGCGGCGGCACGGACGCCGTGTGCCCGCATCGGAGCCAGCAGGTGTGTGTACAGTCGCGTGGGTTCGAGCAGCGCGTCGCCGATGGTGTCGTAGTCGCCGAACGGGCAGGGGTCCGTGTACGCGTGATCACGAGTGACGGCCGTGCGGGCGAGAGTCAGTCCGTTTGAGTGGATGCCCGAGGAGGGAAAGCCCACCAAGGCGTCGCCCGGCTCTGTCGTGCCGGCGAAGACGGCGTCCTTCGCGGCCAGCCCTGCGCAGGTCCCCGCCAGATCGAGCCCGCGGATCACCTCGGGCATCACCGCGGTCTCACCGCCGACGAGTTCCAGACTCGCCTCCTCGGCGCCGGCGCGCAGCCCGTCGCCCACCTGCTCGGCGAACGTCTCGTCGGGTTCCTCAACCGCGAGATAGTCGACGAACGCGACCGGGCGGACCCCCGCGGCGACGAGGTCGTTTGCGTTCATCGCGATGCAGTCGATACCGACCGTGGAGTAATCGGAAAGGGCCTCTGCGACCAGCAGCTTCGTCCCGACGCCGTCGGTCGCGAGCGCCAGATACCGGTCGCCGATGTCTACCAGGCCTGCGTAGTCGCCCTCGCTCTCCCCGACGGCGCTCACCAGCGCGGCGGTCGCTGCCTCGCTCGCGTCGATGTCGACGCCCGCGTCGGCGTACGTCAGCGATTCGTCGTCCGGTCCGTCCCCGCCGTCGGCTCCCGTTCCGCTCCCCTCGGCGTTGCCGCTGCCAGGGCTGTCGTCGGTCATACCTCAACCCCCGGAACGCGCAAGGAAAACACGTCCGGTCCGTGTGGGTGACCCCACGGGGACTGACGGCAGTCCATCGCCGGCTGACGGCGGTCGGTCTCGATAGCGCGGTTCCGTCCCCCGACTCCGCGGTATCCCGCCTCGAAGCGACGATATCGTTTCAGATCAGCTTATGAACGTTTTAGCGGGTTTTGAGACACTCATAAAACGTCGGTGAAACGTCGGTCGGCGCGCTAAACCGTCGCGAAACGAGTGAAGGCTCTGCGCGTTATATGTGGATGCCACCCCTACGGTAGAGTAAGCCGAAGCAGATGTCTCACGCTCCCCGCTCTCCCGACGTCCCGCTCGAGCGCGATTCTCTGAGTCGCGCCGGCCGTATCGTAAGCGAAGCCATCCGGACCGCCGTCCGGAACCTCCGGGCCGCGAGCTTCTGGGCCGCAATCGTCCTGCCGGTCACGTACCTGCCCCTCCTCGCCGGCGGGCTGGGCGGCGCCGAGGCGCTCCTGTTCGTATCGCTGGTCGTCGTCAACGCCGGCGCCTTCGTGCTCGGCCACGAGTACGAGCCGTCGGACGACGAGTAGGCGGTTGCCCTCTCCCCGGCCGATTAGAACCCGAATCCAAGCAGGAACGCGCCGACCGTCAGGACCAGAGCTGGGACGAAGAACCCGGCGAAGACGGCCTTGCTCCACCCGAGAACCGTCTTGCCGTCGAGGGGCCCGAACGGAAGCATATTGAACGCCGCCAAAAAGAGGTTGATCATCAGCCCACGCGAGCCGATCAAGGCGAGAAACTCCGAACCCAGGACCGTCCCGAGGACGAAGACCGGCAGGAAAAGCGCCGCCAACCCCACGTTCACCGCCGGCCCCGCCAGCGCGATCAGCCCGTGTTCGCGGGACGTCAGCCGCCCACGGTGATAGACGGCGCCGGGGGCAGCGAAGATGAACCCCGCGAGCGAACTCACGACCGCGAGAAACAGCATCCCGTAATCAGCGCGGAACTCCGCGATCTGCCCGAACCGGACCGCCACCACCTTGTGGGCGAGTTCGTGAACGAGAAAGCCAACGCCGGCGGTCAGCAGGCTGAGAAGCACCGGCGCGATCACGCCGCCGCCCAGGATGCTCTCGACGGCCCGCCGGCCGCCGCCGGCGAAGAAGATGGCAAAGGCGACCCCGAGTGCCGCCCACGCCAGGGCTAAGTCCCGGAGTTCGCGCGAACTGAACGAGAGACCGGAGACGCTCACCGGGACAGCACCTCCGGTTTGGTCGCCGCAGGCGGTACGAAGCCGCCGTTGTCGGTCACGCGACCGTCCCCCAGAGGATCTCCCACCCGTTTCGTGCGCCCTCGAACAGCAGCCGCGTCACCCCGGCCGCGCCGCCGAGATCCAAGGCGAAAAGCGGGAGCAGGTAGGCGACAAACAGCGCGGAGGCGATGATGCTGCCGACGTTGGTCGCGGCGACGATCATGATCAGGCGGAACAGCGGAACCGCGAACATATCCGACACCAGATCCGAAATCGGTCGTTCCTCGTCGGAGAGGATCTCGTTGAGCGTGCCGATGTCGGAGACGTTCACCGGGTTGTGTTGGAGTTCCACGTACCCCGCGAACCACCCCGGCGCCAGAAACGGGTTGATCGAGGTCATCCACGCGACTGCGCCGCCGACGAGCGACGACGACCACCGCGCGCCGGCGGCTTTCGCCAACCCCGCGGCGAACAGCCCGTTGACCAGGAACCACGCCCCGAACAGCCGGAGCAGCGTGTCGTCGCCGGCCGACGACAGCGCAAGCAGGACGAAGAAGCCGATCACGACGACCGAGATCCCCGTGCCGACGACCTTTGCCCACGGGATCCCCCGTCCGCCGGTACCGGTCAGAGAATCCATCGGCGGGAGCGTTTCGGGATTGTCGAGGTACCGCTGGATCCCCTCACGATGACCCGCGCCCACCACCGCGACGACGTCGGCACCGGACTGGCGGAGTCCGAGCAGTTTGTGTGCGATGAACGCGTCGCGTTCGTCGATCAGGGCCGCGGCGCCGCCGGGGGAGAACTGCCGGAACTCCTCCATCATCGCGGTCACCACGTCGGTGTCGGTGAGTTCCGACATATCGAACTCCTCGACGTCCTGGGGGTCGGCACCCCCGAACACCGCGGCGAACTGCCCCAGAAGCCCGCCGATCGCCACGCCGCCGAGGATCCCCAGCGCCATACTCCCGACGCCCCGGACGGCGAACGGCCCGAGGGAGTCGACGACTGGTGTCGCAAGGCCCAGGCCGACACCGGCGACCGCGCCGATCGCCACGCCGCCGCCCACCGCGACGGTCGCGCGATCCGCCGCCGAGAGGACCGACCCGCCGAACAGCCACACCGCGGCGGCGACGCCGACTGCGAGCACGACGCCGCCAGTGATCCGGGACAGAATCGCGAGATCGAGCCCGACGCTCCCGCCGAAGATCGCCACGAGCGGCCCCAGCAGGAGTCCGAGGATGACGCCCGCCGCGAGGCCGACCCCGCGGCTGTCGCCGATCCCGAACGCCAGTCCGCCGATCATCCGCAGTTTCTCGATCGGGCCCATCGCCGTCCAGAACCGCCGCATCGTCTCGTTGATGTCGCGGTCGACGAGCGCGACATCGATCCCGAACTCCTCGGCGGTCTCGACCGCCGAGAGCATGTCCGCGCCGGGCGTGACGTCGAACTTCTCGCCGAGCCGTGACTGCACGTACGACAGCATCCAGTAGGCGATGAACTGGAAGACGGTGTTGCCGCGGAGCAGATCCCCCGGCTCGATGTCGTCGGGTTCGCCGCCCTTCAACTGCCGGTACCGCCCCTCGTCGAGTTCGACCGCAACGATGTCGGGACGCTCGGCCTCGATCGTCTCCTCGACCTCCCGGACGCTCTCCTCGGAGACGTGTGCGGTACCGACGACCCGGACGCGACCCTCGCCGGCCGCTTCCTGACTCATTGCCCTCCCTACCGCGGCGCGGTTTTTACTCCTGTCGGAGAGCGGTTACGGGGCTGTCGGGCCGAACGGACCGGCCGCTCGACGGGCCGTTGACTCCGGTGCCGGACGAAAGGTGAACGCATTTGTGGCTCGGCGTGCCAGTTTCGGGTATGGATGGGGCCGATCGATTCATGTTCTACGGGGTCCTCCTTGTGTTTCTCATTATCCTGCTTGGATTTGCCATCGGACTGGTGTCGGGGTAGAGCCCGCTCGAAGTCCTGGGAGAGCCGGAACCGAGTGAGCGTTTCAATCCGGCGCAACGACAGGTCGAACTGCGTCCGCTCGAAGCGGACGGGTTACCGCTCGCGGATATAATGTGCAACTTCCCATACCACGGTTACGCTCAGGAAGACGACGAGTGCACCAGCCGCCTTCGAGTTCGTCGGCACTGCAACGTAACTATTTATAAGAGTGAGAACTGTTCGCGAGGCAGTTCCAACAGGGGGAAGCAACTCCCAAACGTATTTTGACAGGACGGATCCAGCCACTAACGCTATCAACGCGGATACCGGATGCGAGCCAGCGGCTTTTGTAGGCACATCATATCAATAACACAACCAGTAAATCAATTTTGTGATGAGCTCAACGGAGCTCCGGACACGTCCAGCCGGAGAGGATGGCTGGTACTGTTGGCTATAACCACGTGAAGATTTTCGACACCCCGGGGTGTCGAAGTTCTTCAGGGGACTATAGCCGACAGTATGAATACAGCCGGTAGCGAGCGCAGGTCCGAACGCAGCGGTCAGGCGTCTTTCGGGTCAGAGAATGACAGCATTCTGGTATCTACGCGGACCGATCACCGTGGCTCGCGGGTTCGGTATGCGGGGGATGGGATTCGAACCACGGTCGCAGCAGAGCTGCTCCCTGCCTCGAACCCACCGTACGGCTGCGGTCCTCGCTGTCGCTCGGACACGCAAGTGCGGGGGATGGGATTCGAACCCACGAACCCCTACGGGAGCGGATCTTAAGTCCGCCGCTTTTGGCCTGGCTCAGCCACCCCCGCGCGTTCCACCCTTCCGCGGACGCACCGTTAGTGGTTTCGTTTTGCTCGACCGCGAGCCGCGGCAACCGACTCCGTCGTACTCCGCTCAGAAATATTCGGCCACGCCCGCGGGGGTGTTGGCGGCTTCGAGCGCGAGCAGCAGTTTCAGCCGCGCCTTCCACGGCGGCAGGTCGCCCGCCGGAAGCACGCCGCGTTCGAGAAGCCGCTTTCCGCCGCCGGCCGTTCCGTACACCCCGTTGACGCCGCCGGCGTGACACCGCGAGGCGATCACGACCGGGACCCCGTCGTCGAGCGCCTCGTCGATCGCGTCGGCCAGCTCCGCAGTGACGTTGCCGAGGCCCGTGCCGGCCACGACCAGCCCGTCGACCGCATCGAGAACCCAACGGACCGGCCCGCCGTCAACGCCGAGGCCACTCGTCACCGTCGCCACCGTGGCGTCGGATCCGAGCCCCGGGACGTGCGCCGACCGGCTCCCCGGTTCGCGGTGGAACCGGAACCCCTCCCGGTTGCGGACGGCGACGGGGCCTTTGCCGGGAGAACTGAACGTCTCCAGCTTGTGTGAGTGGGATTTGACGACGTCGCGGGCGGCGTGTAGCTCCCCGTTGAACGCGAGGTGGGTGCCGCCGGCCTCATAGAGCTCGGGGTGGGTCGCGGCCGCCACAGCGGCCCGGAGGTTCGCCGGCCCGTCGGCGCTCACCTCGTCGGGGCGCCGCTGTGCACCCGTGAACACCACCGGCGCGTCGGGTGCGAGCCCCGCATCGAGGTAGTACGCCGACTCCGCCATCGTGTCCGTGCCGTGGGTGACCACGAACGACTCGTCGGCCCCGGCGTCGCGGACATAGGAGGCTACGTCGTCGACGATGTCGGTGTCCATCCCGAACCCCGGAACCTGGGAGACCTGCTCGACCGAGAGGTCGAGATCCGTCGGGAGGTCGGCTGCGGCCACCAGTTCCTCGCCCGGGAGAGTCGGCTTTGCCCCGTCGGCGGCGTGGGTGCTCGCGATCGTGCCGCCGGTGCTCAGAACGCGGACAGTCGGTCCACTCACGAGCGGTCACCAGTCGACGCTGAGGGTGCCGTCGCCGTGGGGGTCGGGGGCGATCTCCTCGTCGCTCCGGCGGTCGATCACGTGGATCACGCCGCGGTCCTTCTTTGCGGGACAGACCTCCGCGGCGCGGACGTTCTCGTCGAGGTCGTCCTCGCCGATGAAGTACGACTTCGGCCGCGCCAGCCCGGAGGTGATGTCCATCTCCCAGTTGTCGGCGACCTCCGCACACCGGCCGGCGCCGATGCACTTGTTCCCCTCGAAGATGATCTTGTACGGCTTCTCCGATATCGGCGGGGCGTTGGCGTCGTCGCCGACGTCGCTGGGGGACGGCGCCGAGTCGTCGTCGCTCATACGCTCGTTTGTCCCGCGATCGACTTTGCGCTGTCGGTCGCAGGCGTTGCATACTGGAGTCGGACCGCAGTCGCCGCCATCCAGGTGCGGCGAGGTAGTTCCCATCGTCCGAGGCGGACAGACCGGCATCCGGGGGCGGGGGGATCATACCGCCGTTCTGGGAGGGTTCGTACGAACGTCCCGCAATCTGGGAGAATCTGTCGCACGTCGCGCCCGCGCGTGCGAGGGTTTAAGGCTGGAGGTGGCTTAACGAAAACACGTTCAATGTCACAGGATTCAGAGTACGGAGCCGGACAGATCCAGGTACTGGAAGGCCTGGAGGCGGTCCGGAAGCGTCCGGCGATGTACATCGGGTCGACGGACTCCCGCGGGTTGCACCACCTCGTCTACGAGGTCGTCGACAACGCGATCGACGAGGCCCTCGCCGGCTTCTGCGACCGGATCGAGGTCACGATCCACGGCGACGGGTCGGTGTCGGTCGCCGACAACGGTCGCGGGATCCCGGTCGACAGCCACGAGGAGTACGACCGGCCCGCCGTCGAGGTCATTATGACCGTCCTCCACGCCGGCGGGAAGTTCGACAACAAGTCCTACCAGGTCTCCGGCGGGCTCCACGGGGTCGGCGTCTCGGTGGTCAACGCCCTCTCGCGCCGACTCGACGTCGAAATCAAACGCGACGGCGCGGTGTGGCGCGACCGCTTCGAGTACGGGGAGCCACAGGCGGGCGCCTTCGAGCGCGTCCGCGACCTCAACGCCGACGAGGACACGGGCACCACGGTTCGCTTCTGGCCAGACACCGACATCTTCGAGACCAACGACTTCGAGTTCGGTACGCTCGAGTCCCGACTTCGGGAACTCGCCTTCCTCAACTCCGGGGTCGAGATCCGGCTGATCGAGGAGGCCGGCGCAGACGAGGGCGCGGAGGCGGGAGACGCCGAACGGCGGGAACGGTCCTTCCGGTACGACGGCGGGATCCGGGAGTTCGTCCGGTACCTCAACGAGACGAAGACCGTCCTCCACGACGACGTCATCTACTACGCTGACAGCGCCGAGGACATCCAGATCGAGGTTGCGCTGCAGGCCACCGAGGAGCTCCAGGGGTCGATCCACGCGTTCGCGAACAACATCAACACCCGCGAGGGCGGCACCCACCTCACCGGGTTCAAGACCGCGCTCACGCGGGTCGTCAACGACTACGCGCGGGACCGCAACCTGCTCGGCGACTTCGACTCGCTGAAGGGCGAGGACGTCCGCGAGGGGCTGACCGCGGTCATTTCGATCAAGCACCCCGACCCGCAGTTCGAGGGCCAGACCAAGACCAAACTCGGCAACAGCGACGTCCGCGGCATCGTCGAGTCGATCACCCACGAGAAGCTCGGCACCTACCTCGAGGAGCACCCCGACACCGCCGAAGCGATCGTCAACAAGGCCGTCGAGGCCGCGAAGGCGCGGAAGGCCGCAAAGCAGGCCGAGGAACTCACGCGGCGGAAGTCGGCGCTGGAGTCGACGTCGCTGCCGGGGAAACTCGCGGACTGTCAGAGCCGCGATCCCTCGGAAGCGGAGCTGTTCGTGGTGGAGGGCGACAGCGCCGGCGGCTGCTTTACCGGCGACACGGAGGTCGCACTCGCTGACGGACGGTCGATCACGTTCGAGCAGCTCGTCGAGGAGCACGGGAACGGTGAAACACACTACTGTTACACGGTACAGGACGACGGCCGAATCGGGATCAAACGGATTACGAACCCGCGCGTGACAAAAGAGGACGCGGAGTTGGTTCGGGTAACCCTCGACAACGGTGAGGAGATCCGGTGTACGCCGGATCACGAGTTTATGCTCCGCGACGGAAGCTACTGTGAGGCCCGGAACCTCAGCGACGGACAGTCACTGATGCCGCTGTATCGAAAGGATTCCGACTCCGACGAGGAGAACATCACGATCGACGGGTACGAGATGGTGAAGCAGCCGTTCGCACCCGACTTCTGGGAGTTCACTCACCTCCTCGCGGACCGGTACAACCTCGAACACGGCGCGTACGAGCGGAGCGACGGCGACCACAAGCATCACGTCGACTTCGACAAGCGAAACAACCGACCGGACAACGTACGTCGCCTCCCGAAGGACGAACACCTCGAACTGCACCGGGAACACGCCGAGCGAACGCTTCACACCGAAGAGGCCAAGGAAAAAGCCAGGGAAACGAAGCGGTCCGACGCGTACCGCAAAAAAATGAGTCGGCGAATGCAGGAAGAAGGGACGGTAGACGTGCTGCGAGAGCAGGCTAAAGGACAATGGGAAGACGATGAGTACGAACAGTTTATGCGGAACGCGTGGCGGGAGTTTTATGAGAACAATCCGGACTATCAGGAGCGCGTCCGGCAGCGCCTGACTCGGGAAGCGCGGGAGTACTGGAGTGACGAGCAGAACCGCGAAGAGCAATCCGAACGCGTCACGCAGTACTACGAGGAGAACCCGGAGGCAATCAAAAAGCGTCGTAAGGAGGCAGAAAAGCAGTGGGACGACGACGAACTCCGAGAGTGGCGGAGCAAGAAGACCGAAGAACAGTGGACCGAAGAGTTCCGCGAGAACCGGATGGAAGCGTACAACGAGACCTACTACGAGAACACGATTCCGTTTATGAAGGAGGTGCTCGAATCGGACGGAGACTTGGAGAACTACGACGAACGTCGGCGCGAGAAGGCCGATCCGAACGTCCTGACCAAATCAACGACGGTAGAGAAGTTCTTCGACGGGGAGGACGAACTCGTGTCGGCAGTCGAAGCGCACAACCACTCCGTCGCGTCCGTCGAACCGCTCGAAGAGACCGAAGACGTGTACGATATCGAGGTGCCCGGAACGCACAACTTCGCGCTCGAATCCGGGGTGTTCGTCCACAACAGCGCCAAGCAGGGCCGAGACCGCCGATTCCAGGCCATTCTGCCCCTCAAAGGGAAGATCCTGAACGTCGAGAAACACCGGCTCGACAGGGTACTGGAGAACGACGAGGTCCGGGCGCTGATCACCGCGATCGGCGCGGGCGTCGGCGAGGAGTTCGACATCGACGACGCGCGCTACGAACGGATCATCCTGCTTTCGGACGCCGACGTCGACGGCGCCCACATCCGGACGCTACTGTTGACGCTGCTGTATCGTCATATGCGCCCGCTGGTCGAGGCGGGCTACGTCTACGCCGCGAAGCCGCCGCTGTACCGCATCCGATACCGAGGTGAGACCTACGACGCGATGACTGAAGCCGAACGCGACCGCATCGTCGAGGAGAGATGCGACGGCAACCCCACGCAGGTCCAGCGGTTCAAGGGCCTCGGGGAGATGAACCCCGATCAGCTGTGGGAGACCACGATGAACCCCGAGAACCGGATCTTAAAACGGATCACCGTCGAGGACGCCGCCGCCGCCGACAAGATGTTCTCGGTGCTGATGGGGGACGCTGTCGAACCACGAAAGCAGTTCATCAAGGACAGGGCGACAGACGCCGAATGGGTTGATATCTGATGAGCTCCGACGCACCCGAGCGGTTCGATCCCGACGCCGGCATTGCCGCGGAGGTCGAGACCGCACTGATCGAACAGGAGATGGAACAGTCCTACATCGACTACGCGATGTCCGTCATCGCGGGCCGGGCGCTGCCCGACGCCCGCGACGGGTTGAAACCGGTCCACCGCCGGATCCTCTATGCGATGCACGAACTGGGCGTCACCGCCCGCTCCTCGCACCGGAAGTCCTCCTCAATCGTCGGCGAGACGATGGGGGATTACCACCCGCACGGCGACTCCGCGATCTACGACAGCCTCGCGCGGATGGCCCAGGACTTCTCGATGCGGTACCCCCTCGTCGACGGCCAGGGGAACTTCGGCTCCGTCGACGGCGACCCGCCCGCGGCGATGCGGTACACCGAGGCCCGGATGTCGCCGATCGCCGAGGAGTTGCTCTCCGACATCGGTATGGACACCGTCGACTTCCAGTCAAACTACGACGACCGGCTGGAGGAGCCGGCCGTCCTCCCCGCGGCGTTCCCGAACCTGCTCGTGAACGGCTCCTCGGGCATCGCGGTCGGGATGTCGACCAACATCCCACCCCATAATTTGGGGGAGGTGATCGACGCGACGACACACCTGATCGACAACCCCGACTGCACGGTCGAGGACCTGATGGAGTTCGTGAAGGGGCCGGACTTCCCGACGGGGGCGAACATCGTCGGCCGGAACGCGATCCACAAGGCGTACAAGACGGGTCGGGGCCGGATCCGGGTCCGCGCGGAGTTCGAGATCGAGGGCGACGACCGGATCGTGATCACCGAACTCCCGTTTCAGGCGAACAAGGCGCGCTTAGTCGAGCGGATCGCCGACAACGTCAACGACGGCACGATCGAGGGGATCCGCGACCTCCGCGACGAGTCCGACCGCGACGGCATCCGGGTCGTGGTCGAACTCAAGCGCGGCGCCAACGCCGAGGTGGTGAAAAACCAGCTGCTGGAACACCATCTGGAATCCACCTTCGGCGTCATCAACCTCGCCTTGGTCGACGGCCAACCGCAGGTCCTCGATCTGAAGGAGACCTTAGCGGAGTACCTCGAACACCGACGCACGGTCGTCCGCCGGCGCTCCCAGTACGAACTCGGCGAGAAGCGCGATCGCGCGCACATCCTCGAAGGGCGACTCCGGGCGCTGCAATCGGTCGACGACGTGGTCGAGGTCATCAGGAACTCCGAGAGCCGCGACGACGCGAAGGCGGCACTCCGCGGCGAACACGTCGTCGAGGTCGGCGGCGACCCCCTCCCGAGTTTCGACTTCTCCGCCGACCAGGCGGACCACATCGTCGCGATGCAGTTGGGGTCGCTGACCGCGATGGAGGCCGACGAGATCCGCGAGGAGTACGACGAGGTCCAATCGCGGATCGACGAGTTGGAGACGATCCTCAACGACGACGACGAACTCGACGCCGTCGTCAGATCCGAACTCGAAGCGATCAAAGAAGAGTACGACGACGACCGCCGGACGTCGATCATCGAGGACACCGGCACCGTCACCCACGAGGACCTGATCGCCGAGGAGGACGTCGTCGTGGTCGTCACCGAGGACGACTACATCAAGCGCATGCCGCTGGACCGCTTCAGCGCCCAGCACCGCGGCGGAAAGGGGATCATCGGCACCGAACTCAAGGAGGGCGACCGCGTCGCGTCGGTGTACGTCGCTTCGACCCACGACTACCTGCTGTACTTCACGAACCACGGCAAGGTCTACCAGCTGAAGACCTACCAGGTACCGGAGATGTCCCGGACGGCCCGGGGGAAGTCCGCGGTCAACCTGCTTGATCTCGACGACGGCGAGGAGCTCACCGCCGTCGTCAACTGTGCGGATATGGAGGCCGACGAGGAGAAGTACCTCACGATGGCGACCCGCGAGGGGTACGTCAAACGAACGGGGGTCGAGGAGTTCCAGAACATCCGCTCGACGGGGATCATCGCGACCACGCTCGACGAGGACGACGCCCTCGTCGACGTCGAGGTCACCGACGGCGACCGGGACCTGCTTTTGGCCAGCCGCGACGGGATGGCGATCCGCTTCACCGAGTCGGAGGTGCGGGCGATGGGTCGGTCGGCCCGCGGCGTCCGCGGGATCCGGCTGGAGGGCGACGACGAGGTGGCGGCGCTTGCGGCCGTCGACGCCGACCGCCACAGTTGGGTGCTGACGGTCACCGAGCGCGGCTACGGCAAGCGGACCGACATCGACGAGTACCGGCGGCAGTCCCGGAACGGCAAGGGGCTGATCGACATCAAGACCAACGACCGGAACGGCCCCGTCTGTGAACTCGAGACCGTCGGGCCCGACGACCACCTGTTCGTGATGAGCGGCGACGGCCAGATCCTCCGGACCCCGGTGGAGGACCTCTCGGTCGTCGGCCGGAACACGATGGGCGTCATCGTGATGGACTTGGAAGCCGGCGACGCGGTCGCAAGCGTCGACGTCCACGCGACGACCGAGGGTGGGGAGGCCGCGGAAGCGAGCGCCGAGGGCGAAGCGGAAGCCAGCGCGGACTGATCGCCGTCGAGTCGCGGTTCCGCGGCTCTCCGCGCCGGTTACAGGATCCGTCGGCCCAGCGCGCTCGACGCCAACTCCGCCGCCAGCTCCGCCGTCTCGTTGCGTTCGTCGAGGATCGGGTTCACCTCGACGAGATCCAAAGAGCGGAGACAATCGCGCCCGGCGACGCGCTCCAGCGCCGAGTGGGCCTCCCGGTAGGTGACCCCACCCCGGACGGGCGTACCGACGCCGGGGGCCTCGCGGGGGTCGAGCCAGTCGAGGTCGAGGCTGACGTGAACCCCGTCCGTCCCGTCGGTCGCCACGTCCACGGCGTCGTCGACGACGTTCGTGAGGCCGCGGGTGTCGATGTCGGCCATCGTGAACGCCGTCACGCCGCTTTCCTCGATCGCGTCCCGTTCCCGCTCGTCGACGTCGCGCAGGCCGACGATGGCGACGTTGTCAGCGCGGAGCCCGTCGGCGGTGGCCCACTCGACGTCCGCGAACGCGCCGACGCCGAGCACCGCCGCCAGCGGCATCCCGTGGACGTTGCCCGTCGGCGAGGTTTCGGGGGTGTTGCAGTCGGCGTGGGCGTCGAACCAGACCACGCCGACGTCGGCGTCGCGAGCCGATCCCGTCACCGATCCGATCGCCACGGAGTGGTCGCCGCCGAGAACGATCGGGAGGTCCGCGGTCGCGAGCGCCCCCTCGACGCGGTCGGCAACTCGGATCGTGACCTCGCGGGTCTCGCGGAGGAACCGCGCCCGCCCCGCCGCGAACGTCTCGACCGACGGATCGCGCTCCTCGGCCCGCGGTGCGGGGACGTCGCCGCCGTCCGCGACCGCGACGCCGGCGCGTTCGAGTTGCGCGGCGAGGCCGGCGTAGCGGATCGCGGAGGGGCCCATATCCACGCCCCGTCGGTTGGCGCCGTAGTCGGTCGGCGCGCCGATCACGCGGACGGTTTGTAGCGCCTCGGTCGCCATCGGAGTTACTCCGTGTAGGGTGCACACACCCGGGCGAGGCCCTCCTCGAAGTCGATCTCGGGCTCCCAGCCGGTGGCCTCGCGCATCTTGGTCGCGTCGGCCATCGTGTCGTGGACGTACACCTCGAGGGGGTTCTCGACGTATTTGGGGTCGACGTCGGTACCGAGTTCGTCGTTGATCAGCCCGATCATCTCGTTGAACGTGTAGCTGTTGCCGGTGCCGAGGTTGTAGATTCCCTGTAATCTGTGGTCGGCGGCGAGTTCGATCCCGCGGACGATGTCGTCGACGTGGGTGAAGTCACGCGTCTGTGAGCCGTCGCCGAAGAGCTCCGGCCGTTCGCCGTTGGCGATCTTGTGGGTGAACTGCGCGACGGTGTTCGCGTATTCGCCCTTGTGCTCCTCCGCACCGCCGTAGCCCTGGTAGACCGAGAAGAAACGCAGGCCCGCGAGGGTCATATCGTAGTGGTGATGGAAGTACTCGCCGTACTGTTCGCGGGCGAGCTTCGAGGCCTCATAGCAGGTCCGGGCCTCGACCGGGAGGTCCTCGGGCGAGGGCTCGGTCCGGGAGCCGTAGATCGACGAGGTCGAGGCGTACACGACCGTGTCGCAGCCGTCCTCGCGGGCTTGCTCGACGGCGTTGACGAACCCCTCGACGTTGACTCGGGTGGCGTCGCGCTTGTTCTCCTCGGCCATCGTGTACGAGGAGTACGCCGCCAGATGGAACACGGCGTCGACCCCCTCGGTGGGGAGGTCGTCGTCGAGGACGCTCGCGTCGACGAACTCGACGTCGTCCGCGAGGTTCTCGGGCGTGCCGAGGTGGAGGTCGTCGACGGCCACAACGTCGTTGTCCGCCGCGAGGTGGTTCGCGAGGTTCGAGCCGATGAAGCCCGCGCCGCCGGTCACGAGGACGCGTCTGTCTTCCATACCGGTGACACGACCGACGAGGCACAAAGCGGTGTCGGATGCGGCGGGGCGCCGAGCAACGTTTAGGGGCTCGCCCGCCGTTGTCGGGGTATGAACGGCAGCGACCCCGGAGCAACGTTGCGCGCACGGATCGAGGCGGCCGAGATCGCGGTGATGCCCGGCGTCTACGACGCCCTGTCGGGGATGCTCGCCGAGGGGGCCGGGTTCGAGACCGTCTTCACCTCGGGGTTCAGCATCTCCGCGACGCAGCTCGGGAAACCCGATCTGGGGCTGCTGACGATGTCGGAGAACCTGCGGCAGATCCGCTCGATCGTCCCGAGCCTGTCGGTGCCGCTGGTCGCGGACCTCGACACCGGCTACGGCAACGCGCTCAACGTGCGCCGGACGATCGAGGAGGCGATGGACGCCGGGGTCGCCGGCGGGATCCTCGAAGACCAGCAGTGGCCCAAACGGTGCGGGCACATGGAGGAGAAGTCGGTGATCGATGCCGACGACCACGCCCGGCGGATCCGCGCCGCGGCCGACGTGCGGGCCGAACGCGACGGGGACTTCGTCATCATCGGACGAACCGACGCACGCGAGCCACACGGGCTCGAGGAGGCCGTCCGGCGGGGGCACATCTACGCCGACGCCGGTGCCGACGTGGTCTTCGTCGAGGCCCCGCGGTCGCGCGCGGAACTCGAGGCGGTCGCCGAGGAGTTCGACGTACCGACGTTCGCAAACATGATCGAGGGCGGGCAGACGCCGTACCTCCCGGCCTCGGAACTGGACGCGATCGGCTTCGACATCGTGGTCTACCCGCTTTCGGGGCTGTTCGCGGCCACACGGGCGTTACAGGAAACCTACGCCGCGCTCGCCGCCGACGGGACGGCCGGAGCCGCGGAGACGGTCGACTTCGAGGCGTTCGAGGCCGCGATCGGCGCCGAGGCGTTCCGTGAGCGCGAACGCCGCTACGCCGAGCAATCGGACGGCGGGTAGCGCACCCGTCGTTCCTGAAGCGAACGACCGCTCCGGGTGGATGGAACGTGTTTGAACAGCTTTCGGCAAAAAACAACACGGACGTACCGTAATCGGTGGATTATCCGAATACTGTTCGGAACCACGGCCGGCCACCCACCGGATTTAATACCGTATGTAGTGAACGAATTCGTATGTCATCCATCGAACTGACGTCCAGTCAGAAGACGATACTGACTGCGCTGATAAACCTCCACCGGGAGAGCGAGGACGCGGTGAAGGGAGAGGACATCGCCGAGGAAGTCGACCGGAACCCGGGGACGATCAGAAACCAGATGCAGAGCCTGAAAGCCCTCCAGCTCGTCGAGGGGGTCCCCGGCCCGAAGGGCGGCTACAAGCCCACCGCGAACGCCTACGAGGCGCTCGACGTGGACCGGATGGACGAGCCGGCGTACGTCCCGCTCTACCACGACGGCGAGGAAGTCGAGAACGCAAACGTCGACGAGATCGACCTCTCCTCGGTACACCACCCCGAACTGTGCCGGGCCGAGATCCACATCCAGGGGTCGGTACGGGAGTTCCACGAGGGCGACGGCGTGACGGTCGGTCCCACGCCGCTTTCGAAGCTCGTGATCGAGGGAACCGTCGACGGGAAGGACGACACCGGAAACATCCTCATCCTCCGGATTCAGGACATGCGCGCGCCGGTCGAGGAGCCGTCCCACTGACCGGTCGGCGGTAGCAACAGTCGACGGCGCCTCGATACCTCGCCAGTTCTATCACACTTCTTACATACTTCCCCACGCTGCGAGCGCGTTGCGTGGGGAGGAGACGTCCGCGATCCACCGCGCGGCGATCGCCTTCTTCAGCGTCCGCGCGGCGGGCCCGCCGAAGACGTTGATCGGGAGTTCGCCGAGTCCCGGAAGCTTGACGCCGTGGGCGACCGCGTCGTCGCCGACCGAGATGACGGTCCCCTTGTCGTCGTGGCGCCACGTCTTCAGCGGCCGGCCCTCCACCGCGCGGGCGACGTTCTCGCCGGCAACCTCCGCGGCCTGCCAGGCGGCCTGGGCGGTCGGCGGCGCGACCGTGTCCTCGCCTTGGTCGACTAAGGCGGCGTCGCCCACCGCGAACACCCGCTCGTCCGAGGTCTGGAAGTCGGCTTCGGCGTGGATCCGATGTGAGCGGTCGTCCTGTTCGAGGTCGACGCCGTGGACCTCGTCGTGGCCGGTGATACCGCCGGTCCAGATCAGGACGTCGTACTCGATCTCTTCGCCGGGGTCGTCGTCGCCGCCGCCGAGGTAGACGGCGTCTTCGTCGGCCTCCGAGATGAACTCCCCCGTGATGATCTCGACGTCGAGCGCTTCCAGCCGCCGGCGGAGCGCACCCTGGAGTTCGGAGTCGTTGCCCGGGAAGACCTCGTCGAGCCCCTCGACGATGGTCACGTCGATGGGCGCGTTGTGCTCGTCGCGATACTCGGCGATCTCACCGGCGGTCTGGATGCCGGAGAGCCCCGCGCCGCCGACGATCACCTGGGCGGGGTCGTCGCGGGAGGCGTCTTCCGCCGCCGCCTCGACATCGGCGTGGATAGCCCGCGCGTCGTCGAGGCCTTTCAGTTCGTGGGCGTGTTCCTGCAGGCCGTCGATGCCGAAGAAGGCGGTGCCGGAGCCGACCCCCAAAAGGAGGTAGTCGTACTCGACCTCGCCGTCTTCGAGTTCGACGACCCGGTCGTCGACGTCGACGTTCGTCACCCGGCCGCGCTTGAACTCCGTCGAGGGCGATTTGATCTCGTCGATCGGGATCGCGACCTTCGATTCGACGCTGGGGTCCCGGATGCACCGGTGGACCTCGTGGAGGACGAGGTGGTAGTCCTGTTCTGAGATCCACGTGAGATCGACGCCGGGGTCGAGTTCGTCTTCGAGCCGTTTGACGGCGCCCGCACCCGCATAGCCCGCGCCGACAACGACGACTTGCGTACTCATACCACTACATCCGGAGCCGTCGAATAAAGGGACTGCGGAACCGGTCGGAGCGTGGTCGTGGTCCTCGGAGGGGCGGTTCGCCCTGCCGGCGCGGCCCTCAGCGTCAATCGAGCGACAGTCCCGGATGCCAGCAGTCGGCGTCCGCCTCACGCTTCACCTCGTCCATCCGCGCGAGCAGGTGGACCGCGAGACTCGCGGTCTCGGCCGCCCGGGACTCGCCCTCGGTCCGGAACTCGCCGGTGATGCGGTTCGCGTACACCGAGCAGACCGCCCCCGCCCGCAGGCCGTAGACGGTCGCGAGCGTGAGTAGCGCCGCGGCCTCCATCTCGACGTTCTTCACGTTCGCCTCCCGGAGGTCCTCGATCAGCGACTCCGAACCCGCCGCCCGGAACCCCTCGAAGCCGGCGCGGCCCTGCCCGGTGTAGAAGGAGTCGGCGCTCATCGTCAGCCCGACGTGGTAGTCGTAGCCCAGGCGCTCGGCGGCGGCGACGAGGGCCGAGACGACCTCCCGGTCGGCGACGGCGGGATAGTCCTCGCGGACGTACTCCGCGGAGGTCCCCTCCTGGCGGACCGCCCCGTCGGTGATCACCAGGTCGCCGACGTCCATCCCGGGCTGGATCGCCCCACAGGAGCCCACCCGGACGAACGTGTCGGCGCCGACGCGGGCGAGTTCCTCGACCGCGATCGCCGCGGAGGGGCTCCCGATCCCGGTCGACGTGACGGAGATCGGCGTGTCCTCGTAGGTGCCCGTCGCGGTCCGAAACTCGCGGTGTTCGGCCCGCTCCTCGTAGCTGTCCCACAGCGCGGTGATCTTGTCGACGCGCTCGGGGTTGCCGGGAAGGAGGACCGCGTCGGCGACGTCCTCGGGACCGACCGCGAGGTGGTACTGCACCTCGTCGTTGGGGTCTTCGCTGTCGTTCATACCCCCGTGGTCGGCGCCGGCGGTGAATAGCGTGTCGGACGTGGAGAAAACCTCGGTCGACTCGACGCACGGGCCCCGTCCGCTACGACTCCCCGTCGCCGTCGCGACCCTCCGCAGCCGCTTCGAGCGTGTCCGTCGAGATCGTGTTCGGCAGCAGTTCGCCCAGTGTGTAGGTGGTGGTCCCGCCGTCGCCCTCGTCGCAGACGACGGGGAGACCAGCGTCGGCGAACTCAGCGAGGGTCTGGCGGCACATCCCGCAGGGCGTCACGCCGTCGCGGGCGCCTGACGTGACTGCAATCCGATCGAACGAGCGGTGGCCGTCCGCGACCGCAGCGGCGACCGCGACCTCCTCGGCGTGGAGGCTGTTGGAGTAGTTGGCGTTCTCGATGTTGCAACCGACGTAAACGGAGCCGTCGGCGGTCCGAAGCGCCGCGCCGACGGCGTATTCGGAGTACGGGACGTACGCCTGGTCGAGCGCTTCGCGGGCGCGGTCGACGAGGTCATCGGTCATCGCCGGCGGTTCGACCGGCGGGCGCTTGTAGGTTGGTGTCGGCGGGTCGCCGCAACGGCCACGACCAACAACGCCAAATCCACACCCGTCCGTAGATCGGGTGTGCACACGGAGACCAACGGTAACGACGCCGCGACCGTTGATCGCGGCGACGGCGTGGGGGCCGGCCACGGTGACGGAGCCGGGTTGGCGGGCAACGGCGACGCCGCGATCGCGGACGGCGGCGAGATCACGACAGCAAGCGACGGCGACGGGACCGACGCCGCCGCTCCGGAGGGCCACTCGGGGCTAGGCCGGCGGATCCTGCTTTCGGTCGGTGCGATCGTGATCGTGATCTCCGGGGGGCTCGGGTGGTTCGTGGGCAGCAACGGCCGCCTCAGCGAGGCGGCAGTCCTCGGGACCGGGTTCGCCGTACCGGTGACGCCCGGGGCGCTCGCGCTCTACGGGATCGCGGTTTCGACCGCGCTCCTCGGCGGGCTGTTCGCGCTCGTCGAACTCGCGTCGCGGCTCGAAGGTGACGGGCGGACGGAGTGAGACGGCGAGTACCGAGGAACGCGGCGTTTTTGTCGCTCGGGCACGGGCGTTCTGTTATGTCGTCTCCGACGTCGGCCGACGAACCCGCCGACGACGAGTTCGACCCGAACGCGCCGCTTGCCTCCGAGTCGGGCGGCAGGAACCGCAAGCGCGCGGCGCTTGCGGTCGCGCCGTTCCTGGCGCTGGGTATCGGGAACGTCGTGTTGATCCTCAGTTGGGGGATCGAGCCGCTGTGGGCCTTCGCGCTGCTCCCGCCGATCCTGTTCTGTAGCGTCCTCGCGTACATCGTCTTCAGTACGGACTTCCTCTCGGATCGGACCTGAATAGGATGGTTCAGGATCCGATGCGCGTTATCATTGTCTAATTCATTCGAGTGAACCGCGATAGCGAGTGTGCGCACCGACCCCTTGTTGTGCGCCCTTCGATCGCTGGCAAAAGCTCGGCGAAAAGCCATCGTCGCTCCCTTCGGTCACTCCGTCGCCCCGTCTCCGGCGAGTGAACCGGCAACCATCCGAGTCCGTCAGACCACCCAGTCGCCGAACGCCAAGGTCGTAGATCGTTCGATAGTCCATCCCTTCGTGCACGTCATCCCTTGATCAAACAATCAACGCAGATTCCCGAGGTCCGATTTTCCGACCGTGGGACCGCTACTCTTCGGGCAGTGCTGAAACGGGCCACGACAGTCTGTATCACTCCCCGCCGGCGTTCACCTCGGCGTGGGCAAGCGGCTCACTCCGCCAGTAGGGATGATCGTCGACGTTCCGGAAGCAGGCGGCGTACTGTCCGGATTCGACCTCAATGTCGGCGGGTACCTCGGCGCGACAGGCCTCGCGGGCGTGGGGGCATCGAGTGTGGAACCGACAGCCGTCCGGCGGAGCGCGCGGCGACGGGACGTCCCCCTCCAGGGTGTCGACCCGCCGCCCGTGCTCGTCGGCGCTCGCTCGTGGAACGCTCTCCAGCAACGCCCTCGTGTAGGGGTGTGCGGGGCTCTCGAAGATGTCCTCGACACTGCCGGTCTCGACTATTTCCCCCAGATACATCACCGAAACCCGGTCGGAGATGTGCCGGACGACGCTCAGGTCGTGGGCGATGAAGAGGTAGGTGAGATCGAACTCCGCCTGGAGGTCCTCCAGCAGGTTGAGCACCTGTGCCTGGACGGAGACGTCCAGCGCGCTGACGGGCTCGTCGAGCACGATGAAGTCGGGCTCGAGTGCGAGGGCGCGGGCGATCCCGATCCGCTGGCGCTGGCCGCCGGAGAACTCGTTGGGGTAGCGGTCGATCTGGTCGCCGGAGAGCCCGACCCGCTCGAGGAGGTCGATCGCCCGCTCGCGGCGCTCCGCGGGGCCGGCAATGTCGTGGATCTCCAGCGGTTCGGTGATGATCTCGCCGGCGGTCATCCGAGGGTCGAGGCTGGAGAAGGGATCCTGGAAGACCACCTGCGCCCGCCTGCGGAACTCCGTGAGCTCGCCGTCGGTCATCTCGAACAGGTTCTGCCCGTCGAAGCGAACCTGCCCGTCAGTCGCCTCCCGCAGCCGCAGCAGGGTCTCACCGGTCGTTGACTTGCCACAACCGGACTCGCCGACCAGCCCCAGCGTCTCCCCCTCGTGGATCTCGAAGTCGAGGCCGTCGACGGCCTTTATGCTCACCGGGTCCCGGCCCAGTAGCCGGTCGAGTATCGTGTCCTGTTCGTAGTAGTACTTCTCCAGTCCCTCGACCTCCACCAACGGTTCCGCACCCGGTGTCGACTCACTCATCGGTCCCACCCGCCGTCTCGGCGTCCTCGAAGTATCCCCTCGGAACCGCCTCGGCCGGGGTATACTCGCGGTCAGTGAGGACACACTTCGCCGCGTGGTCGCTGCTGCCCTCGGCGTCCTGCTCGGGGGGGGTCTCCAGGCAGGCGTCCATCGCCTTCGGACACCGGTCGGCGAAGTAACACCGGTCGCCCATCTCTTCGTCGAAGAGGCTGGGGACGTTACCCTCGATGGGCTGGAGGCGCGGTTCCGGATCCTGTAGGTCCGGGATCGATCCCAGCAGCCCCTGCGTGTAGGGGTGGACGGGGTTCTCGAAGATGTCGTCTATGGTCCCCCGCTCGACGATCTCGCCGGCGTACATCACGCAGACACGGTCGCACATCCGGGCGATAACCCCGAGATCGTGGGTGATCAGGATGATGCTCATCCCGCGCTCGGCCTGGATCTCCCGCAGGAGATTCAGGATCTGCGCCTGGATGGTGACGTCGAGCGCGGTCGTCGGCTCGTCGGCGATCAGCAGGTCGGGCTCTCCGGCGAGCGCTTGGGCGATCATCGCCCGCTGGAGCATCCCGCCCGAGAACTGGTTTGGGTACTCCTCGGCGCGTTCGGCGGGGTCGGGGATGCCGACCTGCTCGAGCAACTCGACGGCTCGCTCCTTGCTCGGTGTCGTCACGTACCCGCGGCCGGGGATGAGTGTGTCTACGAAGAACCGGCCGAAGCCGTACCCCTGGGTGCGGGCCCGCGTCGATCGAGGGTTTGCGGTGGCCCGGCGCTGGACCTCGACGGCCTCTGCGATCTGTTCGCCGACCGTTAGCGAGGGGTTGAAACTGCTCATCGGGTCCTGGAAGATCATACTGAACGAGGGGCCGCGGAGCCCCCGGCGGACCCGCTCGGAGACCGTCCGGAGGTCGACGTGGTTGCGGTCGACGGCCACCGAGTCGTCGTCGCGGTACTCCTCGGCGAGGTCGGCGTCGTGGTACCAGACCTCCCCGGACGTGACCCGGCCGGGCGACTCCACGAGGTCGATCAGCGACAGCGCGGTCACTGACTTGCCCGAGCCGGACTCGCCGACGATGCCGAGGATCTCGTTGTCTTGGACGCCGAACGATACGGACTCAACGGCGTTGACCTGGCCTTCCTCGGTAAAGAACCGCGTCGAGAGGTCCTGCACGGACAGCAGCGTGTCCGCACTAGTCGGCGGGTGGCGCTGAACACCGGTCTCGCGGCTCATGTGCCACCTTCCCCCTCGATATCAGGGTCCAGCGCGTCCCGGAACCAGTCGCCGACCAGGTTGATGCCGATGACCGACAGCATGATCGCGATTCCGGGCATCGTTGCGATCCACCACTGACCCGAGGAGACGTAGTCTTGGCCCTGGGAGATGTCGAACCCCCACGAGAGGGTCGTCCCCGAGAACCCGAGAAAGGACAGGGCGCTCTCCAGCAGGATTATCGCCGCGATCTGGACCGTACCGAGCACGATGATCGGGGTCATAGCGTTGGGCAGGATGTGGCGCGCGATGATCCGGATGTCGCTGGCACCGAGCGCCCGGGCGGCCTTGACGTACTCCTGCTGGCGCAAGGAAAGCGCCTCACCGCGGGCGACGCGGGCGAACCACACCCAGTTCACCAGTCCGACGACGATCACCACCGTTATCGGCAGTGTGGTCGAGGGGGGCATTCCTGACGCCAACCCGGCCGCCACGAAGGGGTCCGGAATCGGAACGGTTGCCCGGCCCCACAGCCCGATCAGCGCGACGGCGAGCACCAGCGAGGGAAAGGCGAGGCTCACGTCAGCGAACCGCATCAGTGCGTCGTCAACGGTCCCGCCGCTGTACCCCGCGACGAGTCCGGCCGGGACACCCGCGAGCACTGCCAGCATCGTCCCCAGGATACCGACCAACAGCGACGTCCGGGCACCGTAGATAACCCGCGAAAGCATATCACGACCCAGACCGTCGGTCCCCAGCGGGTAGGACACCTTCGCCTCGACGGTCGTCACGTTGGTGACCGTTTTGAGTTCGCCGTCGACCATCTGAGCATTCGTCTCGCTTACGGTCTTCGTGAATCCGAGCGGTGGGAGCTCGGTCCGGTTGAGGTTCTGGGCGGTCGGGTCGTGTGGCGCGACCAAAGGCGCGAACACTGCAACCAGGAGGATCCCGACGACCAACAGTAGCCCGATCTTCGGAAGCAGGCTGTTTCGGAACTGTTTTTTCAGGTTGCGGATGACTCGGGGCGAGAGCATCAGTCGTACACCACCCGGGGGTCGAGGTAGCCGTAGATGATGTCCACGACGATGTTGACGATGACGAAGGCGGTCCCGATGACGATCAGACTGCCCTGTAGCGCCGGCCAGTCACGCAGGTTGATGCTCTGAATGACCAGCGTTCCCAGTCCCGGCCACGCGAAGACGGCTTCCGTGATGACCGCCCCGCCGATCAGTGTTCCGAGTTGGAGTCCGAGCACCGTGATCACCGGGATGAGTGTGTTCCGGAGCGCGTGTTTGTACCGGACCAAACTCTCCGGGGCCCCCTTCGCACGCGCCGCCCTGACGTACGACTTGCCCAGTTCATCAAGCATCCCCGACCGCGTCAACCGGGTGATCAGCGCCATAAAGTACGTCCCCAGGGCGATCGCGGGAAGGGTGATGTAGGAGAGCCACTCCAGCAACGTCCCGACGAACGGCTCCGGACCGACGAGCGAGGTTAGCACCGCAACCGAGGTCACGCCCCGACCGCTGGTCTGGAAGACGTTGAACTGGACTGCGAAGATCAAGATCAGCATGATCCCCAGCCAGAAGTTCGGCGTGCTGATCCCACCGAGCGAGAACAGCGTCGCACCGTAGTCGACCGGCGAGTTGCGCCGGGTGGCGCTCAGCACGCCCAGCGGGATCGAGAGAACGATGGCGACGATGGTCGCAGCGACGGCCAGTTCGACCGTCGCCGGCACCCGCTGGAAGACCATCCGCGTGACCTCGAGACCCTTGACGTACGAATGGCCCATATCGCCCCGGGCGAGATCGGCGAGGTACTGGACGTACTGAACGTATATCGGCTGGTCGAGGCCGAGGTCGGCCGCGATCGCCCGTCGAGTCTCCCGGGAGGCATCGAGCGGTGCGACCGCGTTGATCACGCTCCCCGGGGTGATGAACCGCAGCGCGAAGACGACGGTGATGACGCCCCAGACCACGCCGACCCCCTGCAGACTCCGCTTGATGGCCAGACGACCGAGTGACATCTATCCCGAGTCAGTTCGGCGACGCCGTCCACAGGTCGATGAGCTCGTCCGGGCGGGGCTGCCACTCGATGTCGTCGGAGGTGCCGTAGACGCTGAACTGCTGGTGGAGGAACACCCACGGCGCCAGGTCGTGTAGTAGTTGGTTACACTCCCGGAGGGTCTGCCGGCGTGCCTCCGGATCGGGTTCGCTCTGGGCTTCCTGGATGAGCGAGTCGACCTCGTCGCTTTTGAGGACGGTAAGCGGGCCATCGCTGGTCAAAAGCGGGATGATCGTCTGTGCGGCGTCGAACTCGGCGTTCCCCCATCCCAGCAGGGTGAATCGCGGCCGGTCCTCGATGCTGGATGCGGTCACGTCCTGGACTAGCGAGTTGAACTCGCGCTGCTGGAGTTCGCAGTTGACGTTCGACAGCGAGTCGATCTGGTTGGCTGCGGTCTGTGCGACCTCGACGTCCTTCAGGTAGCGACCGATAGGCGTCTGGAGGGTGATGTCGACGCCGGCGTGGCCGGACTCCTCGACCAGCTGTTCGGCCCGTTCGGGATCGTGCCCGTACGGCTCGATATCTGGATTATGTCCGGTGAACTGCGAGAGGGTCGGCTGGCCGGTGACCTCGCCGAAGCCTTGGAGGACGTTCTCGATGATGCTCTCCACGTCGACGGCGTAGTTCATCGCCTGTCGGAACTGCTGGCTGCTGAACGGCTCGACGTCGTAACGCATCTGCAGGAAGATGATCCGGGTACTCGGGACCGGACTGACCGACGTGCCCTCCGAGCCCTCTACGCGGGAGATCTCCTGCGGCGGGACGTTCGTGACGATGTCAGTCTCCCCGGCGACCAGTTGGTTGACCCTGGTAGCCGACTCGGAGGAGGCAGTGATCGTCGCCTCGTCGGCCGCTGCGGGCTCGCCCCAGTAGTCGTCGTACTTCTCGTAGGAGACCGAGGTCCCCGATTGGTAGTCTGTCACCTGGAACGGACCAGTTCCGTTTGTGTTACGGTTAATATAGCTGTTCTCGTTGTTCTCGACCCACGACTGCTGCATAATCTGGCCGTTGGTGGCGAACAGCGCGAACACGATCGGGTTCAGTCCGCCGAAGGTGACGGTTACCTCGCCGTCGCCAGCCTCGACGCTTTCGAGCGCCTTGCTTCCTGCGAGGTCCCCGTCCTGTGGCAGCGCACCGCCGACTTCCTCGGTCTCGATCCGGCGGATGCTGTACCGGACATCCTCCGAGGTGACCGGATCGCCGTTGTGGAAGGTGACGCCGTCGCGGAGGGTGAACCGAACAGTCCCGGATTCGACGCGCTCCCACTCGGTGGCCAACTTCGCGATGATGCCACCCTCCTTGTCCCGGCCCATCAGCCCCTCGTAGGCCTGTGAGACGATGATGTTCGTCGGCGTCTCGGCGTGGTCGTGGGGGTCGAGCCCCGAGTCCATCTGCCCGAGCGTGACACCCACCTCGAACGCGGACTCGTCACCTTCGTTCGACGTTTCGGTCCCCTCGTCGCCTTCCGTCGTGTCCATCGCCGTCTCGGTGCCGTCGCCGCCTTCGGTCGGCGTAGTCTGGCTGCCCCCACAGCCGGCGATAGACACCGTGGCCGTGGCTCCACCGACAGCTTTGAGAAGCGTCCGACGATCGACCTGGTCGCGTTCGTCCTGCGGCATAACCAATTCCTGACAACTCCCAAGTATGAAAGTGTCGGTACAGAACAGTTATGCGAACGCTTTTGGGTGGGCCGGTCGTTCCGGTCGCCGTGCCCAATACAGGCGAAGGGGCCGCTATGGATTGGTGGGACCTGCTGCTCGAGGAGATGAGCGCGGAGGCCGCGGCTTACGAAGCGGACGGCTGGGAGACGGTAGAGTTGCACCCGGGTGACGTGACCGCCAGAGACGGAAGCGTCGAGGACCTCGGGCTGGACGTGCTGGTGCCCGACAACGAGTTTGCGGCGCTGGAGACGGCGCTTTCCGGCGGGGTCGACAGCTACGAAGTACTGCGTTCGACACCGGGAGAATACGTTGCCGCGCTGCTCGTTGTCGAGATCACCGACCCGGGGCGTGCGGTGTTCGTACCGGTTTATTACAGCCGGAACGACGAGGCGGCGACGGGGTTACTCCGGGCGGCGCTCGAGGCGGACGAACTGACACTGATCCTCCGGACCCTCACCGACGACCGGGTCGAACTCACGCTCGATAGGCCGGAACTCCTTGTCCCCAACGGGACGTGAGCACACACCCACGAGACCGACAGTACCACTCTCCCACTCGAGAGAACATCGTGACGTATTTCGACACCCCGGGGTGTCGAACGGGTTCACGTGAGTGTAGCCGACAGTATGAGTGGCTGGCCGTCGTGCCGGATTGATACTTCGACACCGACTCGCGCGCGCCCGCTCATCGACCCTCGGGAATCGGTCGAACAAGGCCGCGGACGACGCGGTACCTGCGGAGTTAGAGACTCATTTTACGCCGTCCCAACACCGACGTGAGGTCACCGGAAACCCGGAGACAGGAGCGGAAAGCCATCCGCGGAACAGTCCTCTAGTTCACGAGATGCAACAAAATCAAGAACTGTGTCTCACCCTCCGGTGTCGTACTTGTATGTCGCTTCCGAGGGGTCGATGCCGAAGTCCTCGGCCGTCTCCTCGACGGTCTCCCCCGCTTCGGGCTCGTCCGCGGGCGAGGCGGTCTTGAACCGTTCGCGGAACTCATCCGGGACGGTGAACTCGTCGGCGTGGACCGCGAGCGCAATCACGTCGTCGCCGCGCTCCTCGCGGACGGTCTCGAGTCGGTCGGTCACCGCCGCCGGCAGGTCGGCGGCGTCCCGCGGCTCGAACCCGAACGGGGTGAAGTAGGACGGCTGTCGTGTGAACGTGTACACCGTCTCGTGGCCGTCGTCGCCGGCCTCCGCGACGAGCCGTTCGACGATGTGGGCGCCGACCCCCTGCTGGCGCCACGGCGGAAGGGTGTAGACGAACGCGAGTTCGCAGAACTCCCCCGCCTCGGTTTTGTGGACGCGGATCCGCCCGAATCCGGCCTTGCGGGAGGTCTCCTCGTCGAGGGCGATCACGTAGTCCCGGGACCGAAACGCGGGGTCGTCGATGTCGGCCTCCTCGATCCTGTCGAGCAACCAGACCTCGTCCCGATTTTTGGCGTCCCGGACGTACATACTCGAGTGTAGGTGACCGCGTGGCAAGTGTATTGCGGAGCCGCGACGGCCGATCCCCGCCCGCTGATACGGATCGTTATAGCCAGTTGCCGGTCGTCGTCCGCGTCGGTCGACGATGACCGGTAGTCCGTTACAACGACCTGTATGAAACAACAGATTTGTATCGGTTCCCGCGTTACGCCCGTTCGATGGCCCGGCTACTGCCCTCCCGATCCGACCCCGAGGTCGAGGCCTCGCCACGCGTGGTCGGACTCGACGACGACGACGCCGAGGATCTCCTGGGTGCGCTCTCCTCGACGACCGCGCGACGAATACTCGCCACGCTCCACGACGAGCCCGCGAACCCTGCTGCCCTCGCGGAGTCGGTCGACACGTCGTTGCAGAACGTCCAGTACCACCTCGACCGCCTGGAGTCGGCGGGTGCGATCGAGGTGGTCGATACGGTCTACTCCGAGAAGGGCCGCGAGATGGACGTCTACGCTCCCGCCGACCGCCCGCTGGTAGTCGTCGCCGCCGCGGACGAGGAAACCGCCGGCGTGTCCGACGTACTCGCCCGGCTGCTCGGCGGGGTCGCGATCGTCGGGATCGCGAGCCTGCTCGCGCAGTTCCTGGTCGATGGGGTACCGTTCCTCGCCCAAACCGGGGGCGGCGGCGACGTCGGAACCGCCGACGTCGCGGTGGAGACCACGGCGGCGGCAACCGCGACGGGACCGCCGCCGGGACTGCTTGTGTTCCTCGGCGGGGTGACCGTCCTGCTGGCGTGGCTGGCGGTGTGGGTCGTCCGGCGGCGGTAACGCGCCGACGGCCGCGCCCCCGGCGGCGAGTTCCCCGTACCTATTCGTACCGGGACGCCGTACGTGTGGGTATGAACCACCCCGCAGAAGTCGAGGGGATCGCCGTGGGCGTCGACGCCGACGGGGAGAACGTCCCCGCAGTCGTGCTTGCGGCCCGCTCGGAGTTCCTCCCGATCGTCGTGACCGGCGACCAGGCCCGCGCGATCCAACTCGCGATCTCGGGGGAACCCTTCGAACGGCCGCTGACTCACGACCTCCTGGTGTCGGTACTCACCGAGTTCGGCGGCGCGATCGACAGGGTCCGCATCGACGACATCGCCGACGGAACCTTCTACGCGAAGGTCGACGCCGAGCGGTACGAGGACGGCGAGTCGCGGCCGTTCGTCTTCGACGCCCGCCCCAGCGACGCCATCGCCCTGGCTGTCCGCGTGGAGTGTCCGATCGAGGTCTCCGACGGGGTGCTCGACGAGGCGGGACAGCCGCCCGAGCGGTTCGACTTCGACGACCACGGGAACGGAGAACGGACCGGCGAACCCGACGACTTCGACGACTTCGGCGGGCGGTAGGTGGCCCGAGGGCCAGTACCGCGGCTCAGTCGAAATCGGGGAGGTCGTCGGGGGCCTCGTACTCGGTCTCCCACTCGATGTACTCGTTTTTCAGAACGTCGCAGACGAGCTGTCCGAGTTCGGTCAGGGCGGCGTTGATCCCCGAGACCGACCCCCACGACTCGAGGTCGGGGTGGTACTCCCGTTCCTTCCAGTCCTCGGGGATCCCCGGCGCGTGGTAGCCGACGCGCTCGGCGAAGGAGTCCCAGAAGAAGTCGAACCGCTGGATCATCCCGAGGTCAGTGATGATCTCGAAGTCCGCCTCGTCGAGGTCCGTCGTCGACGCCCACGTCGAGAACGCCTGCTCCCAGGCGCCCTCGCGAAGGAGGGCCTCGATCTCCTCGCGTTTGTAATCGGTGTCGCCGACGACCTCGGCGTCCTCGTACTCGTTTGGGTCGATCTCCTCCAGTTCCGGCGGATCCGGGACCGGCACGCTCAGGCTCATACCGAAAGGTTCGGCGGGCACGGTGAAAGGGTTACCTCCGGACCCTCCAATCGGGGTCGGCGGCTGACACCGACTGCGCGCCGCGTTCCACGGATTTCATATACGTTCGCCGGTAGGTCACCCGTATGGACGAAGTCGACGACCAGTACACGCCCAACGAGGTCGAGTCCTCGGTCGAGGCGTACTGGGACGACGCAGACGCCTACGAGGCGACGAAGGCGGCCCACGCGGACGACCCGGCATTCTTCTTCGTCGACGGGCCGCCGTACACCTCCGGACAGATGCACCTGGGGACGGCGTGGAACAAGACGCTGAAGGACGCGGTCATCCGGTACAAGCGGATGACCGGTCACCGCGTGACCGACCGTCCCGGCTACGACATGCACGGCCTCCCGATCGAGGTGAAAGTCGAGGAGGAACTCGGGTTCGAGACCAAACGCGACATCGAGGAGTACGGCATCGAGCCGTTCATCGACGAGTGCAAGGAGTTCGCCGTGCGCAACCGCGAGGCGATGGACGAGGACTTCCGGTCCATCGGCGTCTGGATGGACTTCGAGGACCCCTACGAGACCATCACCCCCGAGTATATGGAGGCCGCGTGGTGGGCGTTCCAGCAGGTCGACGAGCGGGGCCTAGTCGAGCAGGGCAAACGCTCGGTCAACTACTGTCCGCGGTGTCAGACCGCCATCGCCGCAAACGAGGTCGAGTACGACGAGATCACCTCGCCGTCGATCTACGTGAAGTTCCCGCTGTCGGATCGCGAAGGAAGCCTCGTCATCTGGACCACCACGCCGTGGACCATCCCCGCGAACACCTTCGTTGCGGTCGACGGGGAGATGACCTACCGGGCCGTCCGGGCGGAGAAAGACGACGAAAGCGAGATCCTCTACGTCGCCGAACCCTGCGTCGAGGACGTGCTGAAGCAGGGCCGCTACGAGGAGTACGAAGTCGTCGAGGAGTACACCGGCGAGGACCTCGTCGGCTGGGCGTACGATCACCCGTTGGCCGATCATCTCGACGAGTATGCCGACTTCGAGGGCGCCGGCGAGGTCTACACCGCCGACTACGTCGAGGCCGACCGGACCGGCCTCGTCCACTCCGCGCCCGGTCACGGCCAGGAGGACTTCGGCCGCGGGCAGGAACTCGACCTCGAAACGTTCGTGCCCGTGGACGGGCGCGGGGAGTTCACCGACGCCGCCGGCGACTACGCCGGGACGTTCGTCCGCGACGCCAACGACGACATCATCGCCGACCTCGACGACGCGGGCGTGTTGCTCGCGTCGGGCACCCACGAGCACCGCTACGGCCACTGCTGGCGGTGTGACACGGACATCATCTTCCTGGCGACCGACCAGTGGTTCATCACGGTCACCGACATCAAAGACGACCTCCTGGACAACATCGGCGACTCCGAGTGGTACCCGCAATGGGCCCGCGACAACCGCTTCCGGGACTTCGTCGCCGACGCCCCCGACTGGAACATCTCCCGGCAGCGCTACTGGGGGATCCCGCTGCCGATCTGGCAGGCCGACGACGGCGAGTGGATCGTGGTCGGGACGCGCGAGGAACTCGCCGATCGCGTCGATCAGGAGATCGACCCCGACGAGATCGACCTCCACCGCCCCTCGGTGGACCCGCTGACCATCACCGAGGACGGCACGACCTACGAGCGGGTCCCGGACGTCTTCGACGTCTGGATCGACTCCTCGGTGGCGACGTGGGGGACGCTCGATTACCCCGAGGAGACCGAGGCCCACGACGAACTCTGGCCCGCGGACTTCATCGTGGAGGCCCACGACCAGACCCGCGGGTGGTTCTGGTCACAGTTGGGGATGTCGACGGCCGCCACGGGGCAGACGCCCTACGAACAGGTGATGATGCACGGGTTCGTCAACGACGAGGACGGCCGGAAGATGTCGAAGTCGCTGGGGAACATCGTCACGCCCGAGGAGGCGATCGAGCGCGCCGGCCGGGACCCGCTGCGCGCGTACCTGCTGAGCCACGACCAGCAGGGCGTCGATCTCTCCTTCGAGTGGGACGGCCTCGCGGACATGGAATCGACGCTCAACATCTTCTGGAACGTCTTCCGGTTCCCGCTGCCGTATATGGACCTCGACGGCTACGACCCCGCCGACGCCGACCTCGCTGACGGCGAACTCACGGTCGTCGACGAGTGGGTGCTCTCGCGGCTCCAGTCCGTCGAGGCCGAGGCGCGGGCGGCCTTGGAGGAGTTCCGGATCTCCGACGGCCTCAACGCGGTGCTCGAATTCCTCACCGAGGACGTCTCGCGGTTCTACGTCAAGGCGATCCGCGAGCGGATGTGGGAGGAGGCCGACTCCGATGAAAAACGCGGCGCCTACGCGACGCTTTCGACCGTCCTCGCCGAGTCGATCAGGCTGCTCGCGCCGTTCACGCCGTACCTCACAGAGCGGATGTACCAGATCCTCGACGGCGAGGCCGCGAGCGTCCACGCGCTGTCATACCCCGAGGCCGACCCGACCCTCCGGGACGAGGACCTCGAACGCCGGATGGCGGTGCTCCGGGACGTCGAGGAGGCCGCCGCGAACGCCCGCCAGCAGGGCGGCCGGAAGCTCCGGTGGCCGGTCCGGCGGGTCGTCGTCGCCAGCGACGACGAGGCGGTCGCCGACGGCGTCGAGTCGCTGTCGGGGTTGCTGGCTGACCGCGTCAACGCCCGGTCGGTCGAGGTCGTCTCGGAGTTCGACGAACTGATCGAGCGGGCGGTCCCGGAGATGAGCGTGATCGGCCCGGAGTTCGGCGCCGACGCCCAGCGCGTGATGGGCGAAATCGAGGGCAAGACCCGGGGCGAGTTGGAAGGCGGCGTCGAGGTCGACGGCGAGACCTACGAACTGACCGACGAGATGGTCTCCTACGAGGCCGAACCCCCCGAGCACGTCTCCGCGGCGGAGTTCGACGGCGGCACGGTCTACGTCGACACCGAACTCACCGACGACATCGAGGCCGAGGGCTACGCCCGCGACGTGGTGCGGCGGATCCAGGAGATGCGCAAACGCCTGGAGCTGGACGTCGAAACCGAGATCCACACCGCGGTCGACATCGCCGACGACCGAGTGGCCGGCTTCGTGGACCGTCACCGCGAGTACGTGGCCACCGAGACCCGGAGCCGCGAGGTGACCGACGGGGAGCCCGAAGACGGCGAGTGGGAACTGATCGAGGAGTGGGACGTTGAGGGCGTCGCGGTGACGATCGGGGTCGATTCGGTCGACGGGTAGCCGGCGTCGGACCGTCGGAATACTGGCATTTTGACTCTATTGAGATGCTATTGATTCAACGCGATCCCGACTGAAATAGCCGTGAGAACCTGCGTGCGAATGTACCGCTGAGAATTCTACCAGATTACGGTGGTTTTTACAACAGCTTGCTGCATACAGGGCGCGAACCCGTCACGAGGTGGGGTTCGACAGCGACGAGCGGCTAATCGTCACTGGCTCCAATAAGATAAAGAAGTCTGCGCGGAGATGACTCTCTATGTCTGCCGAGGAGAAGTATCGGAGTACTCTTGTCGTCGAAATCATCGCTCAAAAAGCAGGATTCGACACCCTCTCCGAGCAACTCTTCGGGTCTGATTCGCACGGCCTCTACCTATTCGTCTGTCTCGGGCTTTTCATCGAGTATGCAATCTTCGACGTATACAACTACTTCGTGACCGGAAAAAGCTCCTTCATCACCTCTCCGAACACTCTGGCGATTCCGGCAATGACCGTCCTCGGTGTCGTCGGGCTACGATACCTTCACCACGAGTACGCCAGTGCAGTCGTCGGAATCGGTGTCGAAGATGAACATATGAGTGTCGACCAGGATGTTCAGGACGAATTCGAAGGACTCGTCTCATTTCGGCTCCGCCTCGGCGCGTACGTCACAGGACTGATATGCTACTACGCGTTCGTGGGCAGCGTCTTTGGAGCCTTCGGACTCATCGAAATCGGTGGTCTCGGGCTCGTACTCTACGCCCAACTGGTAACCTTTCCGCTGATCATCATCCCCGTTCTCGCGGAGCTTACAATCTCGTACGTCGCGATACACATCCTCGTTCCACGGCGGCTCAAAAAAACAGATATGGGACTGTTCTTCTACGACCCACGGAATCTTGGCGGCTTCGAACCGATTGGTGAGTTGCTCAAGCACTCGTACTATATCTATACAGCCATCCTTCTGCTGTGGTTTCTCCAGACCCATTTGCCAGTCATCTTCTCCAGCGTGCTGAACAGCCCATACCCGAGCCCGGACCCCTTCTTCCAGGTAATCCTCTCGGCGTTCTGGTTCGTGGGTGTAGTCAGCATCGGGTACTCGATGTACCACGTCCACTCGCTGATGAAATCGAAGAAAGAAGAGCGAGTCAGCACGCTCGAAGACGAAATCAAGGATATCGTCGAAGATCCATACGATGCGACCCCGACGAACATCACCGACGACGAACGGTACGAGAACGCACAGAAGAATCTCGAAGAGGTGAAGCAGACCAAGACGTATCCGACCACGTTCACTATGTGGTCGCAGATCTTCCTTAGCGTCCTACTCCCCCAAGCCCTGAATATGGCCGTACAACTCCCTCAATAGGGGATAGAATAGAGTATTCTCGACCGGTTGATACACAGGCGTACCCTCCTTCCGCCTCGGGTTCGCCTCCAGCCTTTTCGTCCGGGAACCGCGCTCATACTGACTGCATCTTCTATCTTCAGCAGGCGACTCTTGACAGTTGATATATATTTATGAAGTAGGCGTGACGTAGCGTTCGTCTGTATTGAGCGATTAGCTGTGGGAAATATCCGCTTCTGAGTGATTGAGTCGACCGGGCTTCCCTAACAGAGCGCCTCCTCCAACAGTTGCAGCGGGTGTTTGATCTCGTAGCCCGTGCCGTGTTCCATCTGCATCGAGCAGGTCGGGCACTCGGTCATCCCGACCTCGCCCGCGGCGTCGTGCATATGCTCGAACATGTCCTCGCCGATCTTCATCGAGGTCTCGTACTTCTCCTCTTTCCACCCGTAGGTCCCGGAGATGCCCGAACACGAGTCGCCGACGTCCTCCATCTCGACGCCGTCGACCTCGCGGAACAGCTCGACCGCCTGCCGATCCAGCCCCTGGTTCCGGGCGTGACACGGCGCGTGGTACGCGAAGGCTTGCTCGTCGACGGCGGCGTCGGCGAGTGCGCCGTCCAGGTCCTCGTGGATCCGGAGGTACTCCAGGGACTCGTAGGTGTTCGCGGCGACCTCCTCGATCCCGGATAGCTGGAACAGTTCAGGGTACTCCTGGCGGAGCGACATCGAACACGAGGTACAGGACGCGATGACGTCGTAGCCCTCCTCCAGCAGGTCCGAGAGTTCGGAGACGTTCACCGACGCCGCGCGCTCGGCGTCGTCGAGCATCCCGTTTGCGAACATCGGCGTCCCGGAGCACCGCTGGCGGGGGACGACGACCTCGTAGCCGAACTCCTCGAAGACGCGAACCATCGCTTTGCCGACCTCGGGGGTGTTGTAATTGGAGTAACAGCCGTGGAAGTACGCGACGCGCTTGTCCTCGGATTGGACCTGCGGCCCGCCCCGCTCGCGCCACCACTCCCGGAACGTCCGGGTCGCGAACGCGGGGAAGTCGCGCTCTGCAGTGATCCCGAGCAGTTTCTCGTTGAGTCTCTGCACCAGGGAGTTGCCCATCACGAGGTTGGTGAGCCGCGGCACCTTGCTCCCGAGGCGGGCGAGCGTGCCGTAGTTCGCGAGAATTCGATTCCGGACGTACTCCCGGGAGAGCTTGCTCATCTGCTCGTCGACGTACTCTCCCCGGGCGGTGTTGTGCATCTGGCTCAGCGGCACCCCGGAGGGGCAGGCGTCGTCGCACCGCATACAGTTCGAGCAGGACATGATCGAGTCGTCGACCTCGACGTCGTCCTTCCGTTTGAGCCGCCACTGCTCGGGGCCCTGGAACTTCGGCCCGGGGAAGTCGTCGTCGACCTCCGCGACCGGGCAGGTGGTGTCGCAGACCGAACACTTATAACAGTTGTCCGCGCCCGGCCGGAGGTCCATCTCCCCGTCCTCGAACACCGAAACCGGCTCGAAATCGTCCTGTACCGTCGGCTCCGTCGATTGTGGGAATTCAGCGTCACTCATTGTGCTACCTCCTCGCCGGCCCGGCGGCCGGCGTACGTCCCGGTCGCGATCGAGACGCCGGCGGCGGACTTCTCCCGGGCGACGTCGGCGCCACCGAGAACGCCGCCGGCGGCCCGGAGGTTCGGGAAGTGGACCGCACTGTCGGCGTCGGTCGGCCGGAGGTCGTCGTCGGGGACGACCCCGAACCGCGCGAACGCGTGGTCGCCGAACGCCTCGGACTCGGACCACTCGTAGCGGTCCTCCGGGTGGGGAACGTGACAGCCGAACAGCGGCTCGGAGACTGACTCGCGGTCCGAATCGATCCCCTTCCCGACGAGCCCGCCCGTGGCGAGCACGAACTCCGTCGCGTGGTACGGGACTTCCTGGCCGCGGCGGTCCACGGTCACTGCGGTGAGCCGGCCGTCCTCGGCCTCGTACCCCACCGCGGGGTTCCCGGTCGAGAGTCGGACCTCCGCCCGTTCCAGGGCGTCGATCAGTTGGTCCTCGAGCTGCATCCCGAGCAGGCTGGGCGGGCCGGTCGGGATCTGGAAGACCGCGACGCCCAGCCGATCCTCAAGATACTCGCGGACCGCCGTCCCGTGGTCGTCACCCAGCATCGCGGGGAACCCGACCCGGTCGTGGCCGTCGATCCCGGCGGCGACGGTCCCGGCTAGGCGGTCGCGGACGTCCTCCTGATCCTCGTCTATGGCCTTTGCGAATCGGGTGGTCCGGGCGTCGTCGCGGAACTGTATCGGAAACTCCACGACCGCGCCGTCGACGTCGAACGGAACCCCCGCCGCTTCGAGGTGGGCCGCGGCCGCGACGGGGTCGAAGTCGGTCAGCCCGCGGAACCCGACGAGCAGGGTGTCCTCGGCGGCGCTCGCCAGCCCGGGCGCGACCGAGACGGGGTACCGCGCGGTCGGCTTGATCGTCCCGCCGTGGGTGGGAACGAGGGCGTTGCGGTCGGTGTGGCTCCCCAGATACCGGTCGCCGACCACGTCGTCGAACCGCCGGAGCCCCTCGCGGATCCCCTCGGCGCCGACGACCCGGTAGGGGTGTTCCTCGGGGAGTCGGTCGAGCGCGGCGAAGGGGTCGGCGATCGGCGCGTCGCCGTCGACCGCGCCGAGGACGTCGATCAGGCCGCTGGCCTGCCGGAGCGTGCTCTTCTTGTGGGAGATCAGCCGGACCCCCGCGCCCGACTCGGCGGCCGAAAGCGCCGCCATCGACCCCGCGAGACCGCCGCCGATCACGACGACGTCGTCACGAATCGGCATCGGACCCTCCGGAGGTGCCGCCGTCGGCGACCGCATCGTCGGTCGTGACGCCGGATTCCCGGCCGTCGTCGGCGGTCGAGACCGTCCCCGGTCCCGCGTCGAACGCCCCGAAGTCGACCGGTTCGTCGCTCGCCGCCGGGTCGGCGTCGCGGTTCATCGTCGTCGCGTGGAGCAGGTGTTTCAACATCGCCTGTGAGAGCTGCTGGCCCCACAGCGCGTGGCGCTCGCCCGTCCAGCGCTCCTGGTAGAGGTCGTCTAAGGCGTCGCGGGCGACGGCCTCGTCGTACTCGGGGACGAGTTCGTTCGCCATCCGGTGACAGCAGAACGCGCCCTGGCAGTTCCCCATCGACGCGCGGGTCCGGAGCCGCACCGCGTTGAGTTCCGAGCCCGCGCCGTCGATGGCATCGTGGATCTCCGCGCGGGTGACGGCCTCGCACTCACACACGGTGGGGTTGGGGCCGTCCCACTCGCCGATCACCTCGTCGATCCGCGAGCCGAGGCGTTCGGCGCTCCGACGGCCGACCGGCGACCGGAGCCCGAACTCGTCCATCCAGTCCCGCAGCACCGAGAAGTCCTCGGAGCCCGGCAGCGGCTCCTCGGCGGTCCGGCACTCGGCGTCGACACCGAGGCGATCACAGACGTGATCGGCGATCCTCTCGGCCATAAGCCGGTAGGTGGTCAGCTTCCCGCCGACGATCGAGGTCAGGCCGGGGAGGTCATCGCGGTCGTCGTGATCGAGCAGGAAGAAGTCCCGCGTGATGTCGGTCGGGTCGTCGCTGCCGACCTCGGGGGGCTCGTACAGCGGGCGGACGCCCCAGAAGGAGCGGATGGTCCGGGCCTCCGAGAGCATCGGCACCAGTTCCGAGAGGGTGTCGATCATCAGATCCACCTCCCACCCCTCCTCGGGGTAGTCCTCGGGATCGTCGACCTCGACGTCCGTCGTCCCCAGGATGCAGGTCGTCTCGTGGGGGACGACGATGTCGGCGTCGCCCTTCGGCTTGCACCGGTTGATCACGGTGTCGACCTGCCGGACGTTCATGATCGTCATCACGCCCTTCGAGGGCCGGACCGCCACGTCGACGCCCGCCATCTCGCCGATCTGTCCGGCCCACGCGCCGGTGGCGTTGATCACGTGGTCGGCGTAGATCTCCTCGCGCTCGCCGGCCTCGCCGTGGACGAACGGCCCCTCGCCGGCGGCGTGTTCGACTTCGACCCCGACGACCTCGCCGTCCTCGACGAGGACGTCCGTGACCTCCGCGTGCGTCTCGACGCGCGCGCCGTGGTCGACGGCGTCGGCGGCGTTGGCGACGCAGAGTCTGAACGGGTCGACGGCGCCGTCGGGCACCCGGATCGCCCGCTCGATATCGGCCGCGAGGTGGGGCTCGATCTCGCGGGCCTCCTCGGCGGAGAGGACCTCCGCGGGAATGCCGCACTCCCGGCACCCCTCCAGCTTCCGCTCGAAGTACTCGTCCGTGTCCTCGGGGCGCTGAACGAACAGCCCGCCGGTCATCTCGACGCAGTGGGTCGCGATCCGGCGGAGCACGCGGTTCTCCGCGATGCACTCCCGTGCGGACGATTGATCGGAGACCGCATACCGGCCGCCGCTGTGGAGCAGGCCGTGCATCCGCCCGGTCGTGCCGTGGGTGAGGTTCCCCTTCTCGACCAAGGTGACGTCGAGGCCGCGCATCGCGAGGTCCCGCACGATGCCACAGCCGGTGGATCCCCCGCCGATCACGAGGACGCTCGGCGCGTTGCTCATCTGTTGTTCGCCATTCGGCCAGCACGTACTTTACAGTAGCGTCTGGCGGCGTGGATAACTTTCGGCTGTCGGCCCCATCCGGTTGTACTGTCGGCTCCGGACCCGGCCAACGGCGTCGGCGGGGGCATCGCGGCAGGCTCCGGCGCAGTCGTAGGGTCTTTGCCCGTCGCCCGCGAATCCGCGTCGATGACCGCAGCAACGCCGCCGCTCGTGCTCGACATCGACGGGACGCTCACCGACGGGTCAGGCCGCCTCGACCCCCGAATCTTCGAGTACCTTCCGGAGTGGGAGGCACCGCTCGTGCTCGCCACGGGGAAGGCGTTTCCCTACCCGGTGACCCTCTGTCACTTCCTGCAGATCGACGAGACGGTGATCGCGGAGAACGGCGGCGTCGTCCTCGCCGACGGGGAGGTCTCCTACCAGGGCGATCCGGAGCGCGCCGCCGAGGCGGTCGCCACCTTCGAGGAGCGCGGCGGCGACCTGGAGTGGTCGGGGTTTGATTCGATCAACAACTGGCGGGAGACCGAGATCGCCGCCAGCGTCTCCGCGGACTTGGGGCTGCTGCGGTCGGTCGCCGCGGAGTACGACCTCGAAGTGTTCGACACCGGCTACGCCTACCACCTCAAGACGCCGGGCGTCGAGAAGGGGGTCGGGCTGAGAGCCGTCGCCGACACCCTGGATCTCGACCCCGCGGAGTTCGTGGCCGTCGGCGACAGCATCAACGACGCGTCGATGTTCGAGGTCGCGGGGCGCTCCTTCGCCGTCGCCAACGCCGACGACGCGGCCCGGGAGGCCGCCGACGCCGTCGTCGAGGGGTCGTACTTCGACGGCACGGCCTCGGTGCTGGACTCGCTGTGATCGGGCGGGGGCAGTTCCCGGTGGACGAACCGCTGCCGCCTACCCCTCGACCGTCTCGCGGCGCTCCGCGAAGGGCACGAACGAGCCGTTGATGTCCCACTCGTGGATGCAGTAGAGGCTCCCGACGGGCGGGTCGTCGTCGCCCGGGGCGACGCGCCAGGTGCCCGCGTCCTCGTCCCAGACCTCGGCGCGGCCGCACAGTTCACACGACCGTTCGTCGGGGGTTCGGAGTTCCGGGTACATATACGGCTCTCGGCGACGGAAGGTGTTAATCCTGACTCCCGCGGCGAAGTGTTTTACCCGCTACCCGTCGGAGAAGCGGTATGGGATTCCACACGTTCTCGATCGACCGCGCCGACGACCTCGAGGAGACGGACCGCTATCGGTTCGGGTCCCGAGAGGAGCTGCTGAGTGCGCTCGCTCCCGGCGGCGAGGAAGTCGTCGCGGACGTCGGCAGCGGGACCGGCTTCTACACCGACGAGTTCGCACCGTACGTCGGGCGGATGTACGCGGTCGACGTCCAAGCGGAGATGCACGATCGCTACCGCGAGAAAGGGGTGCCGGACAACGTCGAGTTCGTGACCGCGGAGGCGTCGTCGCTGCCGTTCGAGGACGACGAACTCGACGCCGCGGTCTCGACGATGACGTACCACGAGTTCGCTTCCGACGCCGCAATCGCTGAACTCGCCCGCGTGATCCGGCCGGGCGGTCGCGTGGTCACCCTCGATTGGTCGCGGGACGGCACCGGGACCGACGGCCCGCCGGTCGACGAGCGGTTCGGACTGGCGGACGCGGTCGAGGCCTTCGAGGCCGCCGGCTTCCGGACCGTCGACGCCGCGACCCGTTTCGAGACGTTCCTCCACACCGCCGTGCGATAACGACCGAAAGCCACACTCGTCGTACACTCCGTACGGTAACTGTCGATATGTTTCGATACGGCGGGAGAAACAATTATTACTACATATGTCGCTAGTAGCTGTATGACAATGTACAACGGCGAGGTCGACCCGTACCACCCCGGGGACGGCTACTACGAGTGCGTCGAGTGTGGCGCCCGCGGGGAGACGAACGGCGTCTGCGGGAACTGCGGGAGCGATGCGCTCGTGAACATCGCGGTCCCGCGGGAGTGAGGGCAGGCGTCGGTAGGAGCCCGCTCGGAGGATCTCGTCGCACCGTCTCACTCTGACCGGTCAGGGCCCGCCGTCGATATCGAGGCCGGTGTAGCGTTCCAGGAGTACCACCAGGACCGCGCCGATGGCGGCGGCGGCCGCGAACGTCACGACCGCGGTCGGAGTCCAGCCCCGGCCGAGTTCGGCCAGTTGTTCGCTCGTCCGAACCACCGGCGCGCGGAGCGCCCCGACGATCAACGCCACCAGGAACGCGAGCGTCGTCGCGCGGTCGCGGTCGAGCGCCCACCTGACCGCGTGAGCCACGGAGAACAGTCCGACGAGCGCGCCGGCGACGAACGCGACGACGACGGTTCCGTACTCCACGATCGGGGCGATCGGGCCGCCGGTCGCGGCCGCGAACAGGGCATCGACGAAGGCCGACAGCGTCCCCGTGAGGTAGGTGTACTGTCCGAGGATGATGAGGAACAGCGACCCCGAGATCCCCGGGAGGATCATCGCGCTCACCGCGATCGCGCCGGCGACGACGGTGACGGGGAGGCTCCGGCCCAGCGCCGCGGCGGCCTCCCCCGAGACGACGAACGCCAGCGAGAAGCCGGCGACGACGGCGACGACGCGGCCCGGCGTGTCGAGGGCGACCTCCGAGAACAGCACCCACGCCGAGGCCGCGATGAGGCCGAAGAAGAACCCGAACGTGACAACCGGCGCCGACTCGATCCCGACGTGGACGACCCGCGTGACGGTCAGGATCGCGGTGAATACGCCGGCCACGAGGACGGTGAGGAAGCCGGCGTCGACCGCCCGGAGCGCGTCGGCCGCGTCGGCGCGGCGCCCCGGGAGCGGGCCGAGCGCGACCGCCAGCAGCCTGTCGGGGGAGACCGCGGTGATCGCGGCGATCAGCCGCTCGTAGATCCCGGTGATGAGGGCGATCGTCCCGCCGGAGACGCCCGGGACGGCGTCGGCGGCGCCCATACACAGGCCCTTGAGGTAGACGACGAGCCACGCGGTGTGCCCGGCCCCCCCCGCGACCGCCCGCTCCGGGGGATCGTCGGCGTCGCCCGACCGGTCGCGCTCGTTCGACATACACCCCCGTTCGGCGGCCCCCTACTCCGGGCTTTCGCTTTCACCGTACAGTCTGGTCGTGTTTAGTTGAGCGAAAACCGGCCGCGAAACCACCTCCGGGCGGGACTGGAAGGGGCCGCGCTCTCGACGAAGACGGGTGACGCGAGCACCGCAGGAGTGAACGGAGTGAGCGACGAGGAGCGCGGCGAGGCCATCGAGTCGAGAGCGCGGGGGCTTCCAAGGTTGTATCCCTCCCGTTCTCACCGACCTCACTCCTAACTAAACAGTACCTACAGTCTGACGCGAAAATTGAAACCGACGGCCGGCGTGCAATCGGCTAAGCGGATCAGCATCGTCGGCAGCGGCTACGTCGGGACGACGATCGCGGCGTGCTTTGCGGACGTCGGCCACGACGTCGTCAACGTCGACATCGACGAGGGGATCGTCGCGTCGCTCAACGACGGCCGCCCGCCGATCCACGAACCCGGCCTGGAGGAGTTGGTCGCCGAACACGCCGGCGAACGGCTCCGCGCTACGACCGACTACGCCGCGGTGCGGGACACCGACGTGACGTTCCTCGCGCTCCCGACGCCCGCCGAGGAGGACGGCCACATCGACCTCTCGGTTATGAAGGCGGGCGCGCGGTCGCTCGGCGCGGCGCTCGGCGAGATCGACGGCTCCCACGTGGTGGTGACAAAGAGCACGGTGGTTCCGACCACCACCGAAGAAACCATCGCACCCATCGTCGCCGAGGAGTCGGGGATGACGGTCGGCGAGGACCTCCACGTGGGGATGAATCCCGAGTTCCTCCGCGAGGGAAGCGCGGTCGCGGACTTCCTCGATCCCGACAAGGTCGTGCTGGGTGCCGGGACCGACCGGGCACGGGAGTCACTCCGGAGCACCTTCGATCCGCTGGTTGAGGGGGCCGACGACCCGCCGGTGATCGAGACCGGGATCGCGGAAGCCGAGATGATCAAGTACGCCAACAACGGCTTTCTGGCGGCGAAGATCTCGCTGGCCAACGACATCGCCAACATCTGCAAGGAGTACGACATCGACTCCGAAGCGGTGCTTTCGGCGATCGGGCTCGACCACCGCATCGGCTCCGCGTTCCTCGGCGCGGGCGTCGGCTGGGGCGGAAGCTGTTTCCCCAAGGACGTCGCCGCGATCATCGCGGCCGCCCGCGACGTGGGCTACGAACCGGCGATGCTGGAGGCCGCCGTCGAGGTGAACGACCGCCAGCCCGTGCGGCTCTTGGAACGCCTCCGGGAGTACGTCGACCCGGCCGGCGCGCGGGTGGCGGTGCTCGGTCTCGCGTTCAAGCCCGGGACCGACGACATCCGGAACTCCAGAGCGATCCCGCTCGTGGAGGCGCTGTCGGCGGCGGGATCGGAGATCGTCGGCTACGACCCCGTCGCGACCGACAACTTCCGGGCACGGTACCCCGACATCGACTACGCCGACTCCGCGGCTGCCGCCTTGGACGGCGCCGACGCAGCCCTCGTGGTCACCGACTGGCCGGAGTTCGCCGACCTCGACGGCGAGTTCGACGGGATGTCGACCCCGGTCGTCGTCGACGGGCGTCGGATCGTGACCCGCCGCGAGGGCATCGTCTACGAGTCCCTCGTGTAAGCCACCCGGAAGCCGTTCGCATCGACAGCGACCGGGCCGCAGGAGACCCAGTTCGTCGGAACCGGCAAAAGAGTCAGGATCCTCCGCTACAGTGTGTGGTAGTATGCCAAGGATCACCGTCGAGGTGGACGCGGACCTGAAACGGCAGATGGAGAGGCACCCGACCGTCGACTGGGACGAGATCGCCAGACACGCCATCAGGGAACGGGTCCAGACGCTCGAACTCGTCGACGAGGTGACCGCGGACGTCGAACTGACCGAGACCGACGCCGCCGAACTCGCCGACAGGATCGACGAGATCGCCGAGGAGCGGATCGCCGAGGAGTCGTAGGGAGGGGACCCTGCCGGTCGCCCGCAGCGACGACCGTGAGCGCTACAAGTTCCTCCGTATCGATCAATACCGGTTCCACCGTCTCCGGAGGCCTATTATAAGCGTTTACCACCGCTTCGGGCGGAACGGCATCTATGTCCACTACGGCCGTTCGGACGGGGACGGCATCGCGGTCGGTCGTCGACGCCCTCCAGTCGCGTCTCGACGCGGAACGGCGCGCCGTCACCGAGGAGATGGACGCCTTCGACGCGTTTCTGGACCGTCTCGGGTCCGTCGATCCGGGTCGGCCCGCGCCCGCCGCCGGCCTCGACGCGTTCGACCGTCGCAGCGGCGGTGCCGGCCTCGATGCGGTCAGATCGGCGTACGAGGATACCGTGATGTCAGTCACGCACTACGACGAGGAGTACGGAGACACCTACCGGCAGAGCGTCGTCGAGGAGTTCGGCCCCGAGATCGGCGTCGCACTGACCGAGGGCCCGTGTCTCCACCCGCATCTCAAACGGATGGTAACGGAGAAGGCCCAGCAGTGCCGGGCCGAGCGGGAGCGGTTCCTCGAAATACTCGAAACCGAGGTCGAGTCCGTCGAGGCGGTCGGAGGCGGGGTTCGGGAGATCCGGTCGGAACTCCCCGAGTTCGACCCCGATCCGCCGTCCACCCAGGGGTTCGGCGCGCTCGAAGCCGAGTGGCGTCGGCTCGACCGCTTGGAGGAGGAGATCGACCAGTTCGCGGCCGATCGCCAGCGGGCGATCATCCGCCAGCGGCGGTCGTTCGCGCTGCCGACGGCGGCGCCGGACGTGCCGACCTACCTCTACGGGGAGTTCGACGACGAGTACCCGCTGCTGTCGGTCTGTGTCGACCTTCGCGAGCGGGTTCGGACGCGGAAGTCCGGGCGGGAACGGAAGCTCGCGGGGGGGTGAGGCCCTCGTCACAGTCGGCGACGGGGGTGCCGACGGCGCCGCGGACGGAAACGTACTTCCCGCCGTCGGCCGTCCTTCCGGTATGCTCTCCCTGGCGCTCGCGGGGAAACCCAACGCGGGCAAGTCTACCTTCTACAAGGCGGCGACGATGGCCGACGTCGACGTGGGAAACTACCCGTTCACCACCATCGACCCGAACCGCGGCGTGACCCACGCCCGGGCCCGGTGTCCGTGTCTCGACCGCGAGGAACGGTGCGGCAACTGCGAGGACGGCATCCGGTACGTGCCGGTCGAACTCCTCGACGTCGCCGGGTTGGTCCCCGGCGCCCACGAGGGCCGCGGCCTGGGCAACCAGTTCCTCGACGCCCTGACCGACGCCGACGCCATCCTCTCGGTGGTCGACGCCGCCGGGGAGACCGACGCCGAGGGCGAACCCCTCGAGGTCGGCGCCTTCGATCCGCTCGAGGAGGCCGATTTCGTCGAGGAGGAACTCGAACAGTGGCTCGCGGGGATCATCGAGAAGAACTGGGAAACCGTCGTCCGAAAGTCCCGGTCGCCGGACTTCGACATCGACGACGCCCTCACCGAGATGTTGACCGGGTTCGGCGCCACCGTCTACGACGTCGCGGCGTCGCTGCGGGCGGTGGAGTACCCCGAGGACCCCCAGCAGTGGACCGACGACGACCGCGAACGGCTGGCGCGGGACGTCCGCGACCGTACGAAACCGATCGTCCTGGTCGCGAACAAGGCGGATGTCGCACCGGAGGGCAACGTCGACCGACTGCGCGAGGGGACCGACGTACCGGTGGTGGCGGCGACCGCCGACGGCGAACTCGCCTTGCGGACCGCCGCCGACGCCGGCGTGATCGAGTACCACCCGGGCGATCCGGACTTCGACGTGGAAGGCGACCTCTCCGACGCCCAACGCGACGGCCTCGAAACGATCCGCGAGGTGATGACCGGGAACGACGGTACCGGCGTCCAAGCCGCCATCGACGCTGCGGTCTACGACACCCTCGATATGATCACCGTCTACCCCGTTCAAAACGAGACCCGGTGGACTGACGGGAGCGGGGAGACCCTCCCCGACGCCGTTCTCCTGTCTCGGGGGTCGACGCCGAAGGACCTCGCCTACGCCGTCCACTCCGACATCGGCGACGGCTACCTCCACGCGGTCGACGCGCGGTCGGACCGCCGGATCGGCGAGGACCACGAACTCGAGGAGGGCGACGTCGTGAAAGTCGTGAGTACCGCGAACTGAGCGACGACTGTCAGTCCGTCACCGCGTCGTAGGCGTCGGCCATAATTTCGAGCGCTTCCTCCAGGGACGCCTCGTCGGTCGCATACGAGAGCCGCGCCTTCCCGCGGCCGCCCTCGCCGAACGCTTCCCCCGGAACGACGATCACGCCGCGCTCCAGGCACTCGTCGACGAACCCCTCGGGAACTTCGGGCATACAGTAGAACGCGCCGCCGGGCGTCGGCACGTCGAGGCCGATGTCGCAGAGCCCCTCGACGACGAGGTCGCGTCGCCGCCGGAAGGAGTCGGTCATCTCGGTCACGAGGTCCTGCGGGCCGGTGAGCGCCGCCTCCGCGGCGAACTGCGAGGGCGCGGCCGCGCACGCCTGGGCGTACTGGTGGACGCGGAGCATCCGCTCGATCCGGTCGGGCGCGGCCGTGACCCACCCGAGCCGCCACCCCGTCATCGAGTAGAGCTTCGACGCGGAGTTGACGACCACGACGTTGTCGCGGTCGGCGAACTCCAGCGGCGACCGGAACTCGCCGTCGAAGACCGTGTACTCGTAAACCTCGTCGGAGATGCAGAGCACGTCGTGGTCGTCGGCGATCCGGGCGAACTCGCGGACGTCCTCGGGCGGCGACACCGCGCCGGTGGGGTTGCCGGGGCTGTTGAGGACGAACGCCGCGGTGTCGTCGGTGATCGCGGCCTCGACCGCCGCGGGATCGAGCGTGAGGTCGTCGCGGAGCGGGACCGGAACGGGCGTCCCGCCCGCGAGCCGCGTCAGGGCGTCGTAGGAGACGAACCCTGGATCCGGGATCAACACCTCGTCGCCGGGGTCGAGGTGAGCCTCCATCACGATGTGGAGCGCCTCCGACCCGCCGGCGGTGGCGATCACGTCCGCGGGGTCGACGTCGACGCCCTGGTCGCGGGCGTGCTTGTCGGCGACGGCCTCCCGGAGGGATTCCATCCCCTTGTTTTCGGTGTAGCCGTCGGCGAGGCCCTCGCGAATCGCCGCCGCGGCCGCCTCGCGGGCGTGGGCCGGGGCCGCGAAGTCCGGTTGGCCGAGCCCGAGGTTGATCGCGTCCTCGCCGGCGGCCTCGAACACCTCGCGGATCCCGCTGATCGACACTTCCTCGACGCGCTCGGAGAACTTCGTCATACCCGTGGAGGAGTGGGCCACCGGGTTAGGTCTTGCTTCCGCCGTCGCGGGAGCAGCGGCGTCACTCCGTCGCCTCCCGCAGCCGTTCGACGTGGTTCATCACCACGGAGAGGGTCGCGTCGGCGTCGGTGTACCCGCGCTCGTAGTCGTCGTAGGCGGCGTCGATGTCGTCGAGGACGCCCGAGACGACCGCGCCGAGCGGCTGGGCCTCGGAATCGGTGGTGTGGGGTTCGTCGGTCACAGGTCGGCTTCCCCGGCGACGGTGAAAAGTCCGCCGTCACACTGGAGCGGTTCGACCCCTCTCGCGATCCACGCGGGCGGAAGTATATATGTGACGCCCGCCCACCGTCCACCGTGCTCACCCTGCGGTACGAGGACGGCACGATCCGGCTCGAGGGGCTCGACGAGTCGGACGCGACCGTCGCGTCGCTGCCGGGCGCGGCGTGGGACGACCGGGGGCTCGTCGCCCGCGCGCCCGCCTGGCGGTACGCCGACCTCCGCGACGCGCTCGCGGACCGCGGGGTGGAGTTCGAGGATCGGGTCGCCAGCCCGGACGCCGAGCGCCTGTCGCTGTCACACGCGTACGACCTCCGGCCGTACCAGGAGGAGGCGGTTTCGTCGTGGCGCGAGCAGGGCGATCGCGGCGTCGTCGAACTCCCGACCGGGGCCGGCAAGACCGTCCTCGCGGTCGACGCCATCGCCGCGCTCGGCGTCCCGACGCTTGTCGTCGTGCCGACGATCGATCTGCTCGACCAGTGGCGCCGCGAGCTGGAGACGGAGTTCGACGTGGCTGTCGGCCAGTTCGGCGGCGGCGAGCAGACCGGGGGGCCGATCACGGTCTCGACGTACGACTCGGCGTATCTGCGCGCCGAGGACGTCGGCGGCGACTTCGGGTTCGTGGTGTTCGACGAGGTCCACCACCTCGGCGGGGAGGGGTACCGCGACGCCGCCCGCCTGGTCGCGGCGCCCGCGCGATTGGGGCTGACGGCGACCTTCGAGCGCCCCGACGGCGCCCACGAGGTCGTCGCAGAGTTGGTGGGGCCGAAGGTGTACTCGGCGGACGTCGACGACCTCGCGGGCGAGCACCTCGCCGACTACGAGATCCGGCGGGTCGAGGTCGCGCTCGATCCCGAGGAGCGGGCGGCCTACGAGGAGGCACAGGGCACGTTCGTCGACTACCTGAAGCGGTCGAACCTCTCGCTGCGGAGCGGTTCCGACTACCGGAAGCTGGTGATGCGGTCGGGCACCGATCCCGAAGCGCGGGAGGCGCTGTTAGCGAAGCAGCGCGCGCGGCGGATCATGATGAACGCCGACGCGAAAGTCGAGCGGTTGGGGCGCCTGCTCGACCGTCACCGCGAGGACCGCGTGATCGTGTTCACCGCCCACACCGACCTCGTCTACCGGCTCTCCGAGCGGTACCTCCTGCCGGCGATCACGAGCGAGACGGGAGCCGCCGAACGGCGGGAGATCCTGGAACGCTTCCGCGAGGGCACCTACTCGCGGGTCGTGACCGCGAACGTCCTCGACGAGGGCGTCGACGTCCCCGACGCAAACGTCGCGGTCGTCCTCGCGGGGTCGGGGTCGGAACGGGAGTTCACCCAGCGGCTGGGCCGTATCCTCCGGCCGAAAGCCGACGGCGGCCGGGCGCTGCTCTACGAGGTCGTGAGCGAAGAGACCGCCGAGGAGCGCGTCGCGGACAGGCGGCGGTGACGCTGTGAGTCGGAACGGCACCGGGGGATCGATCAGTCGACTGAGACGCTGATCCCGCCACCGCTTGCGAAGCGGTCGTACGCAACGTCGAAGCTGACGGCCCACTCGGCCGTGGCGCCGCTGTCGACAGTGACCGATATCTCCCGGACGAACGCCTCGCCGTCGACGTCGACCGCGACGCGGACGGTCCCGATCCGGCGGGCGTCGCCGCGGTTCTCGACCGTTCCAAACACCCGGAGTCTGCCGTCGTCGTCGGCCTCGAAATCGAAGGTGGCGACCGTCAGAGCGGGGCGGTCCGGCGTCCGTCTGGGCTGGTCGGCCGGCGCGTCCGGCGGGTTCCGCGGCCCCGTCGCTCGCGGGAGTCGCCCGACGCAACCGGCGAGTGCCGTCGCCGCCCCCGCCAGACAGCCGCGGATCGCGGTGCGTCGCCGCATCGTCCGGCCAACGGCCGGCGGCGGGTATCGGCTTTTCGGTCGGAGTGCGTCCCGAAGCTGGGCCCCCCGGCACTCTTTGGCCGCCGGACCGTATCCCCGGTCGTGCTCCGGAAGGACCTCCTCCGCGTTTCTCGGGCGGGCGGCGGCTACCACCCGCAGTTCGCCGACCGGAGCCACCGCCCGCTCGCGGCCCGGGCGATCGGCGTCTTCCAGGGCCACGTCGACGAGCCGCGGGGCCGACTCGACGCGGCGCTGGAAGATCTGGAGGCCGACGCCGACGACTTCAAGCTAGTTCGGGGGTTCGCCGCGCTGCTGGAGCGGGACGCCACCTTCGAGACGCGCGCGGCGCTGCCACCCGAGCGCGTCCGGCGGACGGTCTTCGAGGCCGCCGAGTCGGTCGGGGGCGTCGTCGACGACGGCGACAGGGCGGCCGCGCTCGCGACCGCGGCCGACCGGCTCGGGACCGACGTCGACGCCGTGGAGGCGTCGCTGTACGCCGACCGCGATGTCAACGAGGTGCTGTCGTCGTTCGACCCGCGGTGGGATCCCGACGAGTTGCTCGAACAGTACAACCTCTCGCTGGCGCAGACCGTGCTGTTCGACGCGACCGAGGTCCGGATCCGGAGCTCGGACCCAAAGCGACTGGTGTCGGCGGTCAAGCGGCTCGGCCTGCTCTACGAGATCCGACGGCGTGGCGACGGGGCGGAGCGGGAACTCGTCGTCACCGGCCCCGACGCGCTCTTCCGGCGGACGCGGCGGTACGGAACCGCCTTCGCACGGTTGCTCCGAAGCCTCGCCGAGGCGCCGGAGTGGTCGCTCGAAGCGACGATCGACGACCGCGGGACCGACCGCGAACTCCACCTCGGCCCCGATGACGTGTCGGTTCCGGGGGTCGAACCGGTCGCGGAGCCGACCTACGACAGCGGGGTCGAGGCCGACTTCGCCCGGCGCTTCGCGAACCTGAACCTCGACTGGGAACTCTCGCGGGAGCCGGAGGCGCTCGCCGCCGGCGCCCGCGCGATGATCCCCGATTTCGCGTTCGACTACCGACCCGGCGGAACTGCACCCGACGCCCCGGCGCTCCGCGTCTTCTTCGAGGTGATGGGCTTCTGGACCCCGGCGTACGTCGAGAAGAAACTCGACCAGTTCGGGAGCATCGACGACGACATCGAACTGCTCGTCGCGGTCGACGAATCCCTCGGTGTCGGCGAGGAGATCGCGGACCTCGACCACCGCGTGGTCACCTACAGTGGTCGGGTGCGGGTGAAAGACGTCGTCGACGCACTCCGGGCGTACGAGGACGATTTAGTGGAAGCGGCCGCGGCGTCGCTGCCGGCCGAACTCGTCCCCGAGGCCGACGTGATCGGGCTCGAATCGCTGGCGGCCGACCACGGCGTGAGCGTCGACGCCCTCGAATCGGTAGCGTTCCCCGACCACGAGCGGGTCGGCCGAACGCTGATCCGACCCGCCGTGCTCGACGCCGTCGACGCTGAACTCGACGCGGGACTGTCGCTGTCGGCGGCGGAATCGGTCCTCGAGGGGTACGGCATCGACGACGCCTCCGCGACCCTGTCGCGGCTGGACTACCGGGTCGAGTGGGAGGGGCTCGGCGGCGGGACGCTCGCCGAAAAGTGACCGCTCGGAGCTACGACTCCAGGTTCTCGCGCCGCCCCTTCGGAACGGTCGAGCGGAGTTCGCCGTGGAGGTACAGCCCGACGCCGACCGGCTCGATTCCGCCCGCGATCTCGTGAGCGGTGATCACGTACCCCCAGTCGCCGTCCCACCGCGGGAGGTCCTGATCGTCGCCGCGGGCGAACCGGGCGGCCTCCTCGCGGTCGAGGACGACGACGTTCCGGGTCGCCGCCGGACCGAACCGCTGGACGGCGTTGGTTGAGGGCTTCCAGTGCTCCTGGCGGGCACGGAGGATCCGCAGTCCCAGCCCCTCGGCGTCGACCGGGGAGGGAACGTCGCCCGCGAACGCCCAGACTTTGCCGTTGCCCCGCTCCCAGAAGGTGTGGTCGTCCCACGTCGCCGGCGGAATCCCGTACCGGTCGTCCCACCACTCGATGACCTCCTTTCGAGTGGGCCGGCCGGGAACCACCCGGTCGTCGGCCGTCGCCGGCAGCCGGTCGAACCGGTGGCTGTCGTTCTCGGGGGGCGTGCCGTCGCTTTCGGGTTCCGAGTCGCCGTCCCCGGAGCCGTCGTCGGGATCGCTCACACCGTCACCTCCAGTTTGGCGCAGAAGAACCCGCCGGTGTCGTTGCGGTGCGGGTAGACGCGGTGGGCGAGTTCGACCGACGGGTCGTACGTGTCGCCCTGCCACTCGGTGACGCCGGGGTCAGTCCCGAAGCCCGCGGGCGGCTCCCACGCCCGGAGTTCGCAGTCGCCGCCGCCGAGGACGTGATCCAGGACGGCCTCGTTCTCCTCGGGCGCGAACGTACACGTGGCGTAAACCACCGTCCCGCCGGGCCGGGTGGCGTCGACCGCGCGGCGTAGGATTCCCTTCTGGACGCCCGCGACGCCCTCGACGTGGCCCAGCGACCACTCCTCGAAGGCGTCGGGGTTCTTCCGGATCGTCCCCTCACACGAACACGGCGCGTCGACCAGCGCGCGGTCGAACTGCTCGATCCGCTTTTCCTCCCGGGTCCGGTCCCCGAACGGTTTCAGCGAGAAGTTCCGGGCGTCCTGGTTGGTGACCGCGAGGTTGGTGACCCCGAGCCGTTCGGCGTTGTGCCGCAGCGCCGACAGCCGCCCGAGGTTGTTGTCGTTGCCGATCACGACCCCCTCGTCGTCCATCAACGCCGCGAGCTGGGTGGCCTTGCTCCCCGGCGCGGCGCAGGCGTCCCAGACGGCTTCCCCGGGTTGTGGATCGAGCGCCAGCGCGGGCAGCGTCGAGACCTCCTCCTGGCCGTGGAGCCACCCGTGGAAGTACGGCCAGGAGGTGCCGGGGCCGCGTTCGTGGAGTTTCAGCACGCCCGGGTGCCAGTCGGTCGCCTCGTAGCCGACGCCCTGGGCGTCGAGCGCGTCGCGTGCGCGCTCGGCCGTCGTCTTCAGGGTGTTGACGCGGACGACCGACGGGAGCGGCCGTTCACAGGCCGCCTGGAACGCGTCGGGGTCGTCGACCAGCGACGCGTACCGCTGGGGTGGCTGCATATACGAATCGCAACCCGGTGCGGGCGTTTGTGGGTGTCGGTTCCGGCGTGTTCGGGGCGTCCCCGCTGGTCCCGTCGGCTACGGAGCGGTGCCGTAGACTCATACTGTCGGCTATGGTCGCGTGACGGATTTCGACACCCCGGGGGTGTGGAAACCCTTCACGTAGTTTAGCCGACAGCATCAGGTGTATGTGAGGGCGAAGAGCACGAGCGCGGCCGCCCCGCCCACCAGAAGCGACGCCACGAGGAGACGGCGCGCGGTCGGGTCCAGTTCTTCATCAGCGATGGCGTCCGGGTCGTAGATTCCCGAGACCAGCCCGGTTCCGAGACTCGCCGTAATCACCGCGGCAACACCCATCGCCGGCGATACCACGCCGGACTCGGCGAGGGCGGTCCGACCCATCCAGAGGCTCACAAGGAGCATCGACAGCCCGAGTCCTGATTGACGCTTCACACACCATCAATCGGGCACCGATCGGATAACTCTGCGTGTGACTGAACTCGCGGCTGCAGACACCCCGGTGGGAACCGGAGCGCGGTCGGATCCGCGGGCAACCGGGTCGGTAGTGTCGATGCCCGCAGTTTTACTACCGCCGTCGTCGTACCACAGGGTATGACAAACGTCGCGGTGCAGGAGGACGTCGACCTGACGGATCCATCGCTGATCGAGGGGTTCCCGGGCGTCGGGCTCGTGGGGAAGATCGCCGCCGACCACCTGGTCGGGGAGTTCGATATGACCCACCACGCGAACGTCTACTGCGACTCGCTCCCGAAGGTCGCGGTCTACCGGGATGGCGACGCCGAACTCCAGCCGCCCGTCCGGATCTACGCGGACGCCGACCACGACCTTCTGGTGCTCCAGAGCGATGTGCCGGTGGGTCCTGAGGCGGCCGAACAACTCGCGGCGTGTCTCGCCGGATGGTACGACGACAGTTCGGTGACGCCGATCTACCTTTCGGGGATCCCCGAGGAGAAGGAGGATGCGCCGCCGGCGCTGTACGGTCTCGGAGTCGGGTCGGGCGTCGACGCCGTGTCCGAGGCCGGCATCGACGCGCCCGACGAGGCCGGACTGGTTTCCGGGCCGACCGGGGTACTCCTGAGCGACGCCGTCGAGACCGGCCGAACCGCCGTCGGCCTCGTCGTCGAGTCGGACCCGCGGTTCCCGGATCCGGAGGCGGCCCGCGTGCTGATCAAAGACGGGATCGAACCGCTCACGGGCGTCGACGTGCCCGTCGATCACCTGGTCGAACGGACCGAGCAGATCCGCCAGGCCAAAGAGCGGCTCGCAAAGCGGATGCAGGACGCAGGCGAAGAGAGCACGCAGGCGCGGCCGATCGGGATGTACCAGTAGCCGCAACGGTCACCGCAGCACCCGGCGGCCGCATTCGTCGGGGGCGCCGGGCCCGTTTCTTCACGTTTAAGACGCGTCCCGCCCGAGGGGCGGATATGAGCGAAGAGTCCTCCGAGCGCCGAGCGAACCCCGCGACAGCCGACGACGACGCAACGCCGGACGGGACCGACAGCGACGTCGACCAGGACGGGCAGGTCGGCGACGAGGAGGCAGCAACGACCCCGGAGGACACAGACGAGTCCGCGGGATCCCCCGCAGACGACACCGACCTCGCGTCCCGGGTCGAGGAGTACGACGCGGACCTGGCCGGGGAGGTCGCGGCGGTTGAGTCACGGCTCGCCGAGGCCGAATCCGAACTCGAAGCGAAGGACGAACGGATCGATGAGTTGGAGGACGCCCTCGCCCGCTCGAAGGCCGACTTCAAGAACTACAAGAAGCGCGCGAAGCGCCGCGAGGAGGAGATCCGGGAGCGCGCGACCGAGGACTTCGTCGGGCGCATCGTGAGCGTCCGCGATAACCTCGTCCGGGCGCTCGAGCAGGAGGAGGGCGCCGACATCCGGCCGGGCGTCGAGTCCACCGTCGAGGAGTTCGACCGGATCCTCGCCGAGGAGAACGTCTCGGAGATCAGCCCCGAAATCGGGGCGGACGTCGACCCGACCCGTCACGAGGTGTTGATGCGCGTCGACGCCGACCAACCGGAGGGGACCGTCGCCGAGGTCTACCGCCCGGGTTACGAGATGGCCGGGTCGGTGATCCGGGAGGCGCAGGTGACCGTGAGCGAGGGCGGCAGCGACGACGGGGACGCGGACGACGGCAACGAGTCCTGACCGCTGCTCACGCGATCACTCCGGCTCCCGACCGCCCCGACGGAACCGGCGGCCGTACCGCAGCAGGGCGCCGCCAACGAGCGCGACCGGGATCCCGAAGGCGACGAGGTACGGCAGCGCGTACGCGAACCCGACCACCAGCGCGCGAGCGACGACTGCGACGCCGTCGATCGACTGCAGCAGCGCCGAGAGGATCGGCGTGTCGTACCACCGGTCGGGCGCGACACGGTCGGGCGTCGGCCGCGGCTCCTCCAGCCGGACCGTCAACGTCGAGAACGCAACCTGGTTCTGCAGGGACTGCTGTCTCGCCTCCAGCCGTTCGATCTCCTGTTGAACGTCGGAGAGTTCACGCTGCACTGCGAGGACGTCCTCGGTGGTGTTGGCGCGGTCGTAGAGCGTCCGGAGCCGGTCGCGCTCGGCGCGGAGGTTCTCCAGGCGCGCCTCGATGTCGACCAGTTGGTCGGTCACGTCCCGCGAGTTGGTCTCGATGGATTCGACCTCGCCGAGCGCCCGCGCGTCGTCGACGAGGGCGTCGAAGTTCTCGCTGGGGACGCGGAGGACCACCTCCCCGCGGATCCAGGTTTCGTTGTCGATCTCCCGGCGGTTCTGGCGGCTGTCGCTCACGTAGCCGCCGTACTCCTCGACCGAGGTGGTCAGGTTCGACCGCGCCGACGAGAAGTCGTCGACCTCGACGACGACGGTACCGGTGCGGATGATTGCGCGGTCGTCCCTGATCGCGGCGCCACCCCCGTCGCCGGCGGAGCCGCCGCTGTCCACCTTCGCGGCCGGTTCCCGGGTCGGAGCGGCCGTCGCCTCGGCCTCGACGCCAGTTGCCTGTTCGTACCCCGCGCCGCCGTCGCCGCCCCCGCCGCCCGCGCTGCCGGCGCCGCCGCAGCCGGCGAGGACCACGAGCACGGCGAGTGCAGCCATCGAGAGCGTTCGTTTCGAGACCATCCCGGGTCCGGCTACGGGACCCCAGATCAAAGTAACGCCGGAGGAACAAAGGGGTCTTTGAGCCACCGGACCCGACTCCGGCGTCACTCCGGGGCGGAGTCGCCCGCGGGATCCGGGACGGCTTCCGGGTCGGGCTCCGCCGCGGAGGTCGGCCCGGACCCCGTGTCCTCGGGCGTCGAACCGGTCTCCGCGTCCGTGGCCGGATCGGTCTCCGTGTCGGCCTCGGCGTCGGCCGCGTCCGTCGGGGGCGCGTCGGAGGTCGCATCCGCCGCCGCGGACGTGTCGCCGCCGGATCCGCCGGCGTCGCCGGCGTCGGGGTCGGGTTGGATCAGCCGGATGTCGCCGGAGGCCCGGATGGTGCCGTCGACCTCCGCGCCGTCGTGGAGTTCGAGCGCCGAACACGAGATGTCGCCGCGGACGTGGGCGCCGTCGGCGATCGTGACGGTCCCGTCGCGGGTGGTCACGTCGCCGTGGACCTGTGTGTCCTCGCCGATCTCGATGTCATCGCGGGCGCGGAGGCTCCCGAAGACGTTGTCATCGCAGCCGACGACGATCGTCTCCGCGCGGAGGTTGCCGTGGAGCCGACACCCGTCGCCGACCGTCGCGGGCGTAGAGACCTGCCAGGCGTCGTCCGAGACCGTCGAGCCCCGAGGGATCACGAGCGGTTCCTCGTCGCTGTCGCCGGAGAGCGCGTCCGCGAGTTCGTCGGCGGCCTCGTTCTCGCCGATGCTCAGAAGCTGTGAGAGCACCAGGAAGTAGAAGACCAGCGTCGGAACCGGGTTCCGGATCACGATCCACCCGTTGGCCTCGAAGCCCTCCTCGATGTCGACGTCGTCGCCGATGTCGAGGTCACCGGAGACCATCAGTCGACCGCCGATATGAACGCGCTCGCCGAGGTAGGCGTCGTCGCCGACCAGGACGTTGCCGGCCACGTCGCACCAGACGTCCAGCCGGCAGTCGCCCTCCGCCTCGATGTCGCCGCCGAAGGTGACGCGCTCGCCCGCGAGGACGTTCCGCCCCCTGACGCCGAACTCCACCGTGCTCTGGCCGCCGACGACGATGTCGCCGTCGGTCACGAGGTCGTGCTCCTCGACGGTCGTGCCGTCGGGGATCTCCAGGGCGTCGAGCGGGTCCTGACCGAGTGCCACACTCCCGCCCAACGCACGCGAGCTATTAAACGGCCCGTCAGACGTGCGTCCGACGGGGTCGAAGCCGTTTCGTATATCGAACGACGGTTTATTTGTTCGATGTGGAGAGGGTATCACAGCCAGCAGTCGTGCGGTCGGACGTATTCCGCCATCCAACCTGCCCGAGGTAAATGCGGTGGCTTCTCTGAACTGAGCGATTCCCGTGTGGTGTGGGGAGCCTTCCGTAACACCCTCACCCACACACTTGTCTTCATTCCGCAGAGAGGTATCGATACCCGCTGAGAGCGACGGCGATAATGGCGACGGCTGCCCCGACAAGGAGTAACCCGATACTACCTGAATCGTAGCCGTACGGGACGCTTAGATCGGGCCGCTGGTTCAGTGCGAAGAGCACGACTGCGATACCAGCGACGGCCACGCCGATGGCTCTGCCGAGCAAGGAGTTCGATCTGCTACCGGGCATACACGGAAATTCCAATTTCAAATTTGTAGGCTTTCCGACTGTAGTGAGCGATTCGGGGAGCCACGAGGTGGGTGTGTCAACCGTTCCGTGACACCCTTCGATGTGAAACGAGCCCTCGGCGAACAGCGGACTGATGCGTTTTTATTCGGCGGCGACTACGATCGGATATGACCGCACTGTCGTTCGACGAGACCGGCGTCGATGTCGTCTACGAGGGCACCGAGTTCCGGTTGGAGAAGTCGCTGATCGAGGAGGCGGTCCAGAAGTCCTACCCCGACGTGACCGACCACGAGGTGCTGAAGATCGTCGAGGAGAACCCCTCCCTCAGCGGCGAACCCCGGCGGATCGCCGACATCCTCCGATAACGTTGCGCTTGCCGGGCGGTTACTCGAAGCGTTCCTCCAGACACACCTTCACGATCGACTTCGCGATGGCGGCGCCGCCGCCCAGCGGGTCGAGTTTGGTCTCGCCGGCGCGCTCGCGGTACGGGATCGGCTCCTCGCGGATCTCGTAGCCACGCATCAGCGGGCGGAGCAGGAGTTCCGCCGAAAGGCCCGTGTTCTCGGTCCATTCGATGTCGTGCAGGAGCTCCCGGCGGTACGCACGCATTCCCGTGGTGGTGTCGTGGACGCGCTCGCCGGCTAACACCGACGCGACGGCGGCGAAGGCGGCGTTACCGAACCGGTTGAAGTCGGGCATCGCGTCGGCGCCGTGGTAGAGGCGATCACCGGAGACGACGTCGTAGCCGTCGTTGATCAACTCCAGGAACTGCGGGAGTTTCTCCATCGGGTAGGTGTCGTCGCAGTCGGTGGTGACGATCACGGGTCGTTCCGGCGTCAGAACGGCCTCCCGGACCGCGTGGCCGTAGCCCCGTGGCGGCTGTTCGATCACGGTCGCGCCGTGGTCGCGGGCGATCTCGGGCGTCCGGTCGTCGGAACTGTCGACGCAGACGACCTCCGCGCGGTCGTCTGTGACATCGGCGACGTCGGATAGCACGGTGTCGATTGCCGCCTCCTCGTTGTAGGTCCCCATCACGACCGCCATATCGTCGACGGTGTACTCGGCCATTACCCCTGGTTTTTTCCAGGGGTATTTGACTTTTTAGGTTCGCCAAAAATAGGCTCCGGTGCGACCTGCCCGCTCTCAGGCCCGCGGATCCGGGATCCCGGCCGGCTCGTCGGCGACGGCGCCGATCGACGCCTCGTGGAGGCGGTTGGCGACGACGTCAGCGAGGTTCCGGAGGTTCTCGGTGTCGTCGCGGTTGTACGACACCAGGGTGTCGAGGGCGTCGGCGTCGCCGTCGCGGGCGTACCGGTGCCACAGTCGGACGGCGTCGCGTCCCGAGAGGTCCGGCCGGTCGCGGTCGATCCCGACAGTTCTCTCGATGGCCTTCAGCCCGCCCGTCAGATCGATCCGGCGGCAGGGGTACATCAGGTCGAGATGCGGCGCGTCGACGGAGAGGTCGAAGCTGTCCTCCAGGAAGGGTACGTCGAACTGTTTGCCGTTGAACGAGACGACCAGCGGCGCGTCGCGGAACAGGTCCCGGAGCGCCGACGCGGTCAGGTCATCGCCGCGGACCAGCGTGGTCGTGTCGCCGCCGCGGGTGACCGAGACCGTGGTGACGTCGTGGCGGGCCGATTCCAGCCCGGTGGTCTCGATGTCGAAGAAGGCGGCGTCCTCGCGGAAATTTTCGTACAGTCGCCACGTCTCGCTCGACGGGAACCGCTCGCCGAAGTACCGCGCGTCGCCGTCGTCGAGGCGTTCGAGCGCGTCCGCGAGGAACGACTCCACCCGGTCGCCGGTCTTCGGTCCCAGCGGGGCACGCCGGGCGTCGAACTCCTCCCAGGTGAGGATCCCCGACTCCCACAGCGAGCGCTCGCGGCGTTCGCCCACGCCCTCCGCGGGCACGAAACTGTTCTCGATTCGCATACCCGAGTACAGCGGTCGGGAGTGCCTAAAGGCTTCGAGCTGAGCCGGCGTGCCGGGAGGACGGCGCCGACCGGGGCACGCGGAGCCGATCGAACGGACGGCGGGTCCGACTGGGTGGTCAATAGTGGAACGTTGGCGGATTCGGTCCGCCGGAGAATACACCGCACACCCACCAACCAGCCCTACCTCGGGAGACGCCTTCCGCGTTCGGAGGGTCGGTCCACCCGATGTGGGAGTATGCGAGCCTGTAGCACAATCGTTTTTGATGTCGGGTTCGATCCGTGAGATATGGGTGACCACGGGCGGGCGCCGGAGCCCCATCGGACGATCCTCGACACGGTTCCCGACATGGTGTACGCCCTGGACACCGAGTTCCGCTTTCGGTTTGTCAACGACGCGTTGGTGACAGTGACCGGATACGACCGCGAGGAGCTGCTGGGAGCCCACGCGTCGGTGGTCTTCGACGAGCGGGCCATCGCGGAGGGGCAGTGGAACCGCGAACGGATCAGAGCCGGCGACGTCGAGTTCGGGTGCCTGGAGGTCGAACTCGAAACCGCAGCGGGCGACCGGATCCCGTGTGAGGTCCGGGGGCAGACCGTCCCCGAGCACAGCCACGGCCTGGGCGACGGCACCGTGGGGGTGATCCGGAACATCAGCGACCGGAAGGAACGCGAACAGGAGTTGCAGGCCAGGTCGGCGGCGATGAAGGCGTCGACCGACGGGATGGCGATCCTCGACGAGGACGGGACGTACCGCTTCGTGAACCAGGCACACGCGGACATCTACGGGTATTCCTCGCCGGAGGAGTTCGTCGGGGAGACGTGGCGGCTGTGCTACTCGGCGGACGAACTCGACCGGTTCGACGGGACCGTGATGCCGAAGTTACGCGATGAGGGGGAGTGGCGGGGCGAGGCGGTCGGCACCCGCAAGGACGGGAGCACGTTCCCGCAGGAACTCTCCTTGAGCCTGACCGACGACGGGCGAACGATCTGTGTCGTCCGCGACGTCACCGAACGGAAGCGACGCGAACGGGAACTGGAGCGGAAGACCGAGCAGTTGGACGATTTCGCCGGTGTCGTCAGCCACGACCTCCGGAACCCGCTGCACGTCGCACAGGGGCGGTTGGACCTGGCTCAAGAGGAGTCCGAAAGCGAGCATCTCGACAAAGCCGCCGACGCGATCGACCGGTGTTTCACCCTGATCGACGACCTGCTCACGCTCGCCCGCGAGGGGATGCGCGTCGGCGAAACCGATCCCGTGGACCTCGACAACGTGGCCCTCGATTGCTGGCAGACCGTCGAAACGGAAGACGCGACACTCACCGTCGAGACGGGGCGGACCGTCCGGGCGGACCCGAACCGCCTGCGGGAACTCCTCGAGAACCTGCTCCGGAACGCCGTCAAACACGGCGGCGAGGACGTGACAGTCACCGTCGACGACCACGACGACGGGTTCTACGTCGCCGACGACGGGAGCGGGATTCCGGATGGGAAACGGGACCGGATCTTCGAGGCGGGCTACTCGACTGCCGACGAGGGAACCGGGTTCGGACTGGAGATCGTCGAGCGGATCGCCGAGGCACACGGGTGGGACGTCCGCGTCACCGAAAGCGAGGCCGGCGGCGCCCGGTTCGTCTTCACCAGCGTCAACTCCCCGGAGTGATTCGGGATTCCGGATCCCGAGCGCGTTTCACGGACGGGGGCATCCGTGCCCGGACCCGGGTGACTGTCCGGAGCGGTCGAGTTCGGGGACGCGCGAACGCGTCACCCGATCCCCGCCGTCGGTGTTTTGTCGGTCGGACCCCTCCGCGGAGGTATGTGCGGCCGCTACACCCTGATGACGCCCGCCGCCGAGCTGGAAGCGCGGTTCGACGCCACGTTCGAGGACCCGCCGGAGCCGCGGTACAACTGCGCGCCCGGCCAGTCGCTGCCGGTCGTCGCCGACGACGAGCCCGATCGCTTTCGGACGTTCAAGTGGGGTCTGATCCCCTCGTGGGCCGACGACGCCGCCGTCGGCAACGACCTGATCAACGCCCGCGCGGAGACGGTCGAAGAGAAACCGAGTTTCGCCGAGTCCTTCGAGCGCCGCCGGTGTCTGGTGCCCGCCGACGGCTTCTACGAGTGGGTCCGGGAGGGAGCGGCCAAACAACCCTACCGCGTCGCCTTCGACGACGACCGCCCGTTCGCGATGGCGGGGCTGTGGGACCGGTGGGAGCCGACCCACACCCAGACCGGGCTGGGTGATTTCGGCGGCGGTGGCGGGGCGAGCGAGGCCGACGCCGTCGAGTCGTTCACCGTCATTACGACCGAACCCAACGACGTCGTTGCGGACCTCCACCACCGGATGGCGGTCGTGCTCGACCCCGACGAGGAGTCGACGTGGCTCCACGGCAGTACGGAGGAGGCCGCCGAGTTGCTCGATCCGCACCCGAGCGAGGGGTGGCAGGCGTATCCGGTGTCGACGCGGGTCAACAGCCCGGCGAACGACGGCCCGGACCTGGTCGAGCCGGCCGAGAGCGGGTGATCCCGGAACGGGATCCGGACGCGGAGGCGGGCGTCAGCAGGGATGGATGCGGTCCCGCGGGAGCGCGACCGCCACGTCGTCGCCGACCGTCGGCGGGGAATCCGCGAAGGCCTCGACGGTTACGTCGTCGAACGCGAGCGTCACCCGATGTGTTGCGTCCTCGCGAACCACCCTCCGGACGGTTGCGCGCAGGTCGCCGTCGGTATCGCCGAAACGGATCGCTTCGGGCCTGATCGCGACTCGCTCGGCCGACCCGTTCCCGCGCACATCGGTGTCCCCAGCGTCGTGGCCGTCGAGCAACGACCGGACCGTCGGTGCGGCGCCCAGGTCGATGACGTTCGAACCGGTGAAGCTCGCGACCATCGGCGACTCGGGACGCTCGAAGACCGCCTCAGGCGTACCGCGTTGGACGATCTGCCCGTCTGCCATCACGACGATCCGGTCGGCGACCGCGCGCGCAGTCGTCCGGTTGTGGGTCACGTAGATGGAGGTTACGTCAGCGAGGACATCGACCAGGTCGTCGCGGAGCGACTGTCGCGTCGGCACGTCGAGCGCGGCCAGCGGTTCATCGAGGAGGAGCACGTCGGGTCGAACTGCGAGCGCGCGGGCCAGGGCGACGCGCTGTTTCTCCCCGCCGGAAAGTGTCGGCGGGTTCCGCTCGGCCAGGTGTGCCACGCCGAGTTCGGAGAGCAACTCAGCCGCGTCGCGCGGCGAGTCGCGGTACCGCGCGCCGTACCTGACGTTCTCCTGGACGGTCATGTGGGGGAACAGCGCGTAATCCTGGAAGACGAAGCCGAACTCCCGCTGCTCCGGCGCCCGGTCGGTGATGTCGGTCCCGTCCGCCGTGACCGTGCCGTCGTGTTCGTGAAACCCCGCGATCGTCTCCAAAAGCAGCGTCTTGCCGCTTCCGCTCGGACCGAGGACGACGAGGGTCTCCTCGTCACCGGCTTCCAGCGCCGCGTCAACGGTGAACGGCTCGGCGCCCTTGGCGGTAAACGTCGACGTGAGATCGGCGGCGAGACGTGTCACGGCATCCCCCCGGTCGTGTCGTCGTCGGTCAGATACCGAACGAGCAGGAAGATGACCGCCGAGACCGCAAGCAGGAGGAACGCGACCGCGCCGCTCTCCTCGAGGCCACCCTGGAGGTACGTGTTGTAAACGAACACCGGCGCGTGTTGGGCCGTCACCCGTTCGCCCGCGAGCGGATAGAAGAACTCCACGGAGTAGGCGACGACCGCGACTGCGCCGAACTCGGAGACGGCGCGGGCCCACGCCAACACGCCGCCGGTTACCATCCCGCGGGTGGCGAGCGGTCCAGTGACCCGTCGGAACGTCTCCCACCGGTTCGCGCCGTGGATTCGCGAGGCGTACTCCAGGCGGTGGTCGATCGCCTCGAACGCTTCCCGGGTGGCGTTGACGGCGTACGGCGCCGCAACGAACGCCATCGCCAACACCATCCCCACCATCGACCCGAGAACCGAAACGCTCGGGAACGCGCCGCCCTCCCCGAACCCGAAGAGAATCAGGATCCCCGCCACCGAGTGCGGGACGACGAGCGGGAGGTCGACGAGGCTCTCGACGAGCGGTTGCCCGGGGAACCCCTCCGAGAGCAGGTGCGCAAGCGGAATGCCGAAGGCCAGGCTGAGCAGCGCCGCCAGGAGCGGCCCGTAGACCCCGAGATACAGGACGCGGTGGACGTCCGGATCCGTCGCCTTCTCGACGACCAGCGAGGGGGTCTGTCGCGCGACGAACAGGAACAGCGGAAGCCCGAGGGCGACCAGCAGGACGCTGCCGAGCGTCGCGCTCGCGACGACGAACGACGAGCCGTCGAGCAGGTACGCCGTCACGGCAGTACTGCCGATGATGAAGTACGCGTACCACGTCGGCCGGCCGGTGGTGTAGGCAGCCGCGAACGCGAGCAGTTGGACGCCGACGAACCCGACGACGAGGACAACCGTGGGTACGCCCCCGGTTTCGACATCGAGCCGTGGTCCGGTCTCCGTGGCCATTATGATTCTCCCGGTGTCGAAGCCACGTTATAGTTCCAGGGGACCGAGCGTCTCCTGTGCGCTTGCGACCTCCATCACGCGGTCCGGGACGGCGTCCGCGGAGCCGCTCGGGACGACCACCGGATCGACCGGGACGAGTCCGAGGTCCTCAAGGATCGCGCGGCCGGGTTCCGTCGCGAAGTACTCCACCCACTGCGCACCCCGCCCCGGCGCCTCGGCGACGCTCGGAACCGTGATCCCGTACGCGATGGGTGCGCCCGTGAACGTCCCCGAGTCGGTCTCGACTTCCGCCTTCGCGTAGTGCTCGGCGTACTCCGTGGTGGCCTTCGAGAGGTCGACCTCGGGCTGGAGGTCGACGAACGGCAACCCGGAACTCGCGGAGATCGACTGGTAGTACATCACGTAGTCGAGTTCGCCCGATTCGAGCTGGCCTTCGAGGTTCGTCTCCGTCCCCGTCGGGACGACGGAGTTCTCCCGGAGCGTCCGATACGTCGCGTCGTCGTAGAGGCGTTCACCCTCGAACTCCTCGGCGCCGAGCTGTTGGGTCATCACGGCGCGGTACCCGCCGGGGTCGACCGCGGGATCGGAGTGGCCGATGGTGATGTCGTCGCGGGTGAGCACCTCCCACCAGTTGTCCCCGGAAATGTCGTCGGCGCCCGGGGAGTCCTCGCGGTACTGGATCGACATCGAGTTCGTAGTGAAGATCGCATACCAGTCGCCGTACTCTGGGAGCACGCGGTTCCGGATGAGCCGAAAGTCCGAGGTGCCGAGCACGTCGGCCGACCGGCCCTGTTGGGTTATCTTCTGCGTCGAGGCCACGGACCCCTTCGCTTCGCGGTTCACGTCGACGCCGAACTCCTCCTCGAACCGGGGTTCGGCCTCGCTGAACGGCGGCGCGAGCGACCCGGCGTGGAAGATGGTCATCGAGTCCGACATCGAAGTCTCCGTCGAGGTTGCGGTGTCCGTCGACCCCCCGGAGTCGGTGGGCCCGTCCGTTCCGTCGTCCCCGGACCCTCCGGAGCCACCGGACCCGCCCGAACAGCCGGCGAGTCCGGCGATGCCCGCGGCGGCGCCCGCCGCGAGGAAGGACCGCCGAGAGACCGCTCCGTCAGAACCCGATGCGTTGCGACCGTCCGCAGACGACCGTTGTTTCGACATAGACATATCGCCGTTCTACCATCGGAGACATAACGCTTTTGCTCGCGTCCGCGAAGGGAGAGTATGGTCCGCCCGCAGTTCGACGCGTACATCGGGACCGACGGCGTGACACTCGACGCCAGCGACGTCGACCTCCTGCGAGCGATCGACCGGACGGGGTCGCTCAGCACGGCCGCAGAGGAGCTCGGTCGATCCTACGCCCACGCCCAGCGCCGGGTCGTCGAACTGGAGGAGGCGTTCGGGTCCCTCGTGGAGCGACAGCGCGGCGGGTCCGGCGGCGGCGGCAGTACGCTCACCGGCACTGCGGAAGACCTGCTCGCCGCCTTCGAGCGGACGCGGACGGGGTTCGAGGGCGTCGCTGCGGTCGCCGAAACCGTGCTCACCGGTCCGGTCGTCGGCCGCGAGGGGGAGTTAGCCACCGTCGGGACCGACGCCGGTCATGTGCGTGCGCTCGTCCCCGAGGGCGACGGCGTCGTCCAGCTCTCGATCCGGGCGGACGCCGTGACGCTGACCGACCCCGGCGACACGCCCGTGCCGGAGCACACGAGCGCCCGGAACCGGTTTTCGGGGCCGGTCCAGCGGATCGATTCCGGCGAACGCATCGCCCGAGTGAGCGTGGATATCGGGATCGACGACCCACTGCTGGCGCTCGTGACCGAGGACAGCCGGGAGAAACTCGGACTGACCGTCGGCAGCGACGTCGTGGCCTCGTTCAAGGCGACCGCGACCCGTGGGACTCCGGTCGCGGGCGCCGACCGCTGATCCCGGTTGTGTGACTATATTTGGTTACTCCTTTTCGTTCCGAAACTACTCGCGGCATCATCTCCCCGCTGGTTTTCTGAACATGATATTTTGCCCCGAGCAGTCGTCCGCTCCGGACTTCCGATCCGGGATTTCGACGGGCCCAATGCGGATGAAGCCGCGAGCAACACGCGATCCAAGCGGTTTTGTGTCCCCGCGAATTCCCCTACCGTACTGGAGATGTTCCCCGGGAATCGACGCGAGATGCCGATCCGGATCTCCCGTGGCGAGCTCACCGGCGCGTTAGGGGATTCGGTTACGGTGCTGCCGGTCGTCGTCGCGGTCGCCGCGCTCACGGAGCTCGCCTTGGCGCGACTTCTCCTCGGGTTCGCGGTGTTCCAGGTCGCCTGGGGGGTTCACTACGGCCTTCCGGTGTCCGTGGAGCCGATGAAGGCGCTGGCGGCGCTTGTGATCGCCGGCGGACTCGGGAGCGCGGAGCTCGCGGTCGCGGGGCTCCTCGCGGGGGCTGTCCTCCTCCTGATCGGCGCCACCGACACGCTCTCCCGGGTGGAGTGGTTCATCGGTCGACCGGTCGTCCGCGGCGTCCAACTCGCCGTCGGGCTCGTGTTGCTGGAAGCTGGCGTCGAGTTGAGCCTGGACGGCCCGGTGTACGCGCTGGCGGCGCTCGCGGTGGTGGTCGGAAGCGTCGCGGTCGGCCGCCGGCGGGTGAGCGCACTTCTCGTGCTCGCCCTCGGCGTCGGAATCGCGGTTGCGACCGCCGGCCTCCCTTCGCCGGTGGTGCCGACGGTCGGGGTGACGCTCCCGAGCAGGGCGGGCCTCTCCGCGGACGCCGCCGGCGCGACAGTCGCCCAACTGGCGATGACAGTCGGCAACGCAGCGGTCGCGACGTCGCTACTCCTCACGGACTACTACGACGCGGACGTCTCGCCGGACGACCTCGCGACCAGTATGGGCGCGATGAACCTGCTGGCCGTCCCCTTCGGAGCGCTGCCGATGTGTCACGGCAGCGGTGGCGTGACCGGAAAGTACGCCTTCGGGGCCCGCACCGCCGGGTCGAACCTGATTCTCGGCGTACTCTTCGGTCTCGCGGCGCTTGTCGGTGTGGGCATCGTCGCGGCGTTCCCGATTGCGATGCTCGGGGTGATCCTGGCCGTCGTCGGGATCGAGCTCTGCCGGGCCGGGGTGGATACGTCGGACCGGCCCCTGGCAGTCGTCGTCGGGGCCGTCGGTCTCGTTTCGAACGTCGGCGTCGCCTTCCTCGTCGGTGTCGTGGTCCACCGGGTCCTCTCGTACCGCCGACCGGAGACCGCATCGAGTTGAGAGCTCCCGGTGGTTTTAGCACCCTATCGGAAAGGATGACCCTGAATTCAATATAGCGATATGAGATTTATGAGGCGCGGCTGAAACACCGAAACGCCGAGCCGATCTCGAACGTGGATTGTACCGGAACACCGGGTCAGTGCCCTACGATCCGGGTCGCGGTGCTTTCCTAGTACTGTCGGCTATAACTACGTGAAGATTTTCGACACCCCGGGGTGTCGAGATCCGTCACGGGACTATGGCCGATAGTATGACAGAGCGCGGTTCCAGATGGTGATCGTCCGGTGAGTTTCCCACACGTAGGGCAAACAGGACCGTCCGCCGGCAGTGACGCTACTCCCGAGAGTCGATCCGTGGCTTTGCCCAAAGCAGAGCCGCTGCCGAGCCGTGAGATCAACCGCCCTCTGACTCCGGAACACGGCGGGGAAGGTGCTGTCTCCGGACAGTGGCGGGGGAGTTCCACTGACAGGTACCAGTCCCGACGGTGCGGAGGGCAAACTCAAACAGGATTTCGAGAGGGCATCCTGGCGGTCTCGACCCCCAGGGGTCGTAAGTCGAATCCCGCCCTCCACACACGATCAGATCAGCTTGAGGTCTCACACTCGGAGGGCTGAAACGACAGAGGAACCCCTTCGAATGGCTGGTTGAAATTCGTTGTCTTGAATAAAACATAATTTAGACGTAAATCTGATAATCTATTCGTTTTATGCACACAGCAATACAAATAATACGACCAAAACGACCAACAGAATTCAATCTAATATGCCTTATCCTCGAATCTGCAGTAAAGTGAAGTAGTCGGGAGACACAGCCGTGCGTATGGCGACCGATGGACTCGACACCGAGCGGAAGACCGTCGTGACGTACGTACCCGCCTATCAGAAACACGAGTGGGCGGAGCACGCCGATCGTTTGGAAATGAGTCAAAGCGAGTTCGTCCGGACGATGGTCCAGGCGGGACGCCGGGAGTTCGGGGTTCCGTCGGACCCGACCGATCCCGACGGAGTAGTGAGTGACTCCGACGAGGGCACTTCGAGCCGATCACGTACCGGAGGGGGAGACTTCGAGGGTCGCGTTCGCGAGGCGCTGACGGCCGAGGAGTATCTCTCGTGGGACGAACTGCTTGCGAGGCTCACCGACGACATCGAAGGTCGCCTCGACGAGACGCTTCAGCGTCTCCAGTCCTCGAACGTCGTTCAGTACAGCGGGCGCCACGGCGGGTACACGCTCACCGGGACCGAGAGCCGATGAGTACCGAGACCACTCCCGACCCCGAGCGGGACGTCGAGGATCCCGTGGCGTACTTCCTCCAGGACATGACCTATCACGGGAAGTCCGGCCGGACACGGGCGGCGTACGAGCGCGTACTTCGGCAGTTCGAGGCTTTCCTCGGGGACTCGGACCCAGGGGCGTCGGTGCGCGAAGCCACGCACCGCGACTGTATGGCGTGGATTCATACACTTCGGGGGTCGGACGCGGCCGACAGCACCATCGCCACGTACGCCTCGTATCTCCACCGGTTCTACGCGTACATGGCTCAGATCGGGGCATTCGACTCGAATCCGATGACGCTGGTCGTCGAGGAGATGGACGAACGGATCGATACCAACCCGTCCCGTCGGGAGATCACACTTCCGGAGCTACGGGAGTTCCTCGAAACGGTGTCACACCCCTTGGATCACGCGGTGATCGTGGCGTTGCTCAAGACCGGGATGCGGGTTGGAGAGCTGTGTAACCTCGACGTCCGAGACGTGACACTCTCCGATGCGGAGCCGTTGCGGGCAGTCGGCTCAGAGTTCGCCGAACCGCGAGCCCAGTTAGACGGCCGGGGACCGTCGATATACGTCTCTCCGGATCCAGTCGCCGGCGAGGAGGTTGCCGGCGAGGAGCGGTCCGCGTCAAACAAACGGAAGCGATCGACGGTGATTCCGATCGATACGGAGCTTGAAGCAGCGCTCCGCCGGTGGCTCGCGATCCGACCGGACGCCCGGTCGGACGCGGAGCCGCTGTTCGTGAGTACCTCGGGCAGGTGGGGCGCTCGGCTCACCCCGGACATGGTCCACCACATCGTCGAGCGCCACGCCAGCGCCTTCGGGTGGCACCGTTCCGGTGGCGACGCCGAAGAGAACGTCACGCCACATTACTTCCGCCACTTCTTTACGACTCACCTCCGGGATCGGACCGGTGACAGGGGGATCGTGAAGTACCTGAGGGGGGACGTCGGCGGCGACATCGTCGACACCTACACGCACAACTGGGGCGACAGGGTGCGTGAGACCTACGAGACCCACATCTATTCGGTGTATTGACACGTTCCGGCGCCGCTGGGGCGACTGATAAACTGTATTTGGCTATATCAAATTCCTCCGCTGGAAGTTGAGACTACACCCGCTATGGGGGAGCGGTACGCGTATCTCACCGATATTCCGAAATCGACTGGTATGGCATATAGTACCCGATCGATCCATATCGACAGCCACTCATCGGCAGTCGGCTCATCAATCTTTCCAGCATCGATCGCAGCCAACAGAACCCCGACCGACCCGACAACGGTCACGCCTTTGTCTTTCACAAAGGATCGGGCATCCCCGTCGTCGGTCAGTAGACGACCGTCCTCAGCGTCTGCCAAGGCAAACGCCTGTGCCGGGATCGAGATGGTCACTGACAACCGCCTCTCTGTTTGCGACGGTGTCCGAAATCGTCGCGACTTGAATCCCGTCGTCGAGTGTATCGAGTGCCGACTGAAGATACGGATGGTCATCAACGCCGTTTTCGAGCTCCTCACGAACGACTGGTACCGTACAGATTCCAGAGAGGTCAGCAATTACCCACAGCTGATCGATGTAGGCGAAATTCGAGAGGACAGTCGTGTTCAGGACGCTCGGGTTCGCTGGAATATCGTCACCCGTCATTTAGCACGTGACTCCTCATCAGACGAGTCCTCATCACCGAATTCGAGTTCGCTCGCTGCCTCTACTTCGTCGGCTGCGTCGTCTTCGTCAACGAGTCCGAGGCGGAGCTCAACACCGTGCTCACGGAGGATATCCCGCATCGTCCACCGATCGACATCAGCGAGTCTCGCGGCATCACCGAGTGTGATCCGCTCGCGTTCGTAGAGGGCGACCGCAGCCGCAATACGCTCGCTTTCGTGGTCCTCGAAGTATTCACGTACGAACTCTCGCAACGCATCGCTCTTGCCGCTGAACACACCAGCCTCGACAGCACCCTCGATGAGGAGGTCGAGATCGTCTGGATATGACCCGGTGATTCGTGCCATCGTTCTATCCCAGACTACGTCTTCATACTATTTATGAACTGCGCGAGAATGCCATATGCATCGAGACGACCAGTCTCAACTTCTGCCTCTGCCGACGGCCGCGCGTCGGGGAGTCCACAGTGAGCGATTCCGGGACCCCGACTCCACGGCACAGCGACAGTAGCGTTTGCAACTGGTTGCACATCCGATCGCACGCCGTCGTGCGATCGAGTGAGCGAAGACTTGCAAACGCTACTACGGGAGACCGGACGCCAGGACCCGTCAGCCAACCAGACGACGGCCGGTATCGACGGGAGTGAATACCGCTCGACCGGCGTCCGGCTCAGAACGTCAGCCGCTCGAGCAGCCGGTGGAGGAGTCCCCGTTGCCGGGATTCGTGGGGGTACGTCGTGACCACCGTACACCCGGGGCTGGGTACAACAGGCCGATCGTCGAACACGACATCCCGGAGCCGATCGTCGGAGCCCCGTCTGACCACCAGATCCGGCGGGGAGAGCCGGCCCCCGTCGGTCCGGATCGATTCGGTGCTGACAGGGACCGAGAGTATCGACGCGAGCTCCGACCGGTACTCGTCCATCGTGGCTGCGCGTGGGTCGCTTCCCACGTCGGCAGGGTACCAGAGGGAGAGATGCCCACCGTTCGCCGCTGCGATGGCGCCGGCGATGTCGACGGCGACCGGGGAGTACGGGCTTCCGTGGCCGGACAACACCACCTGCTGTGGCGAGTCGTACCCGAGGTTGTCGACGAGGAGCACGTCGCACGGTGCGTGGCGGACAACCCAGTCGATCGGATCCCCGACGACCCGCGAGCGGAGGCGGAGGGGTTCGTGTTCCGCGACGATCGTCTTCACCCCGCGGCGGTCCGCGAAGTTGGTGATAGCGTGTTTGGTATCGTGACTCACGACCTCGTCGGCTTCGATGTCGACGTCGAGTTCGTCAGCCAGCGCGGCCGTCCGAGTCTCGAAGGAGAGATCAGAGGCGGACTGGTCGGTGACGTTCTCGACCAGCGGGGCCTGGTCGGGGATCTCCTGGAACTGGACCGCAACGACGCGTCCGTCGTCCCCTCGGACCAGGTCCGCGGCCAGGGCCAACAGGGAGCGCTCCCGGTCCTCGTCGGTCCCCTTCGTGAGTGCGACGAGCACCTCGTGGGTGCTGTCGTCGCGGGCGGAGGCGACCTCTGTGAGGGTCTCCCGGCCGACCTGTCGCCGGATGGCGTCGGTGGCGGCGCCCTCGCGGCTGACCCGCGGGCGGACGTACGCGAAGTACCACGCAACGCTCCCGACGGTGATGACGACCGCGCCGAGCAGTGCGGTCGTCCCCATCTGCGTGAGGAGCAACGCACCGGTCACGACCCCGAAGACCTGCATCCAGGGGTACAGCGGCGAGGCGAACTCGGGATCGTACTCCACGCTACCCTCACGGAAGGAGAGCAGGGCCACGTTGATCAGCCCGAACACCATAATCTGGAAGGCGCTTGCGAGCTTGGCGATGTCGAGTATCGGGACGAACGCGATGAGAACCAGAAGCACTGCACCCGTGAGCGTGATCGAGGCGACCGGCGTCCCGAGACGGTCGCTCACGGCGGACAACGACGGCGGTGCGAGGCTGTCGCGGCTCATCGCGAGGGGATACCGCGACGACGACAGGATTCCGGCGTTCGCGGTCGAGACAAGCGCGAGGATGGCCGCGAGGATTACAGCCACGACGCCGGTTCGGCCGAGAGTGGCTTCGGCGGCGACCGCCACCGGGGTCAGCGACCCCGCAACGGAGCCGGGATCGGTCACGCCGACCAGTACCGCCACGATAGCGACGTAGAGGAGGGTGGTGAACGCGAGCGACCCCAGAATGCCCAGCGGGATGTTCCGCCCGGGGTCTTCGACCTCCTCGGCGACGCTTGCAACCTTGGTGACGCCCGCATACGACACGAACACCAGCCCAGTGGCCGCAAGCAGGCCGCCGATCCCATCGGCGAAGAACGCGGCGTAGTTCGTGGATTCGACGCTGGGGGCACTGCCCGCCGCGAACCACCCGAGCGCTGCCAACATCACGACCACGATTGCCACCTGGAGCCGACCCGTCTGCTTGGCGCCGGCGACGTTCACCAGGATCAGAAACGCGGCGAGGCCCAACGCGACAGGTCGCAGCGGCAGGTCGAACAGGAGCAGGAGATACGGAACCCCACCCACCAGGGCGAGGGCACCCTTGAACGACAGGGAGAACCAGGTGCCGACGCCGGCCACCGTTCCGAGCAGCGGCCCCATACCGCGCTCGATGTAGATGTACGTGCCGCCGGCCTCCGGCATCGCGGTGGCCATCTCCGACTTCGAGAGGGCGGCCGGAACCACCAGAAGCCCTGCGAGACCGTACGCGACGATCACGGCCGGGCCGGCAATCTCCAAGGCGAGTGCCGGCAGAATGAAGATCCCGCTCCCGATCATGGCGCCGATACTGATCGCCAGCACCGACGGAAGCCCGAGGTCGCGTTCGAGTTCCTTCGTCATCGGTCGCCGGTCTCGGCGGTCGTCGGGCGGACTGTGCGCCGGAGCGCCGCGGAGAGACACTCGGGCCCGAAGACGACGCTGGTCGCAACGTCGGACATCGCATCGTGACGGTCGGGGTTGTTGAGCACCACAACGGTGGTCTCGATGTCGAACCGTACCCGGAGCAACTGCGTCACGAGAAGGGTCTCCCGATCCGTTCGGAGCCCCACGATGGCGGCGTCGGCGTCACCACCGGCGTCCAGCGTGTCAACCGCGGTCACGTCGCCGACGGTGGTCCCGACGTCGTCGGGGGTCCGGGCCGCTATCGCGGCGTCATCGGTGACGAGTCTGACTTCGTCGTCCGGTTCGAACTCGGCGGCCAGCGTCGGTCCGAGGTACGAGTCGCTGACGATGAGGACTGTGGGTGGCCCAGCGGTGCGGGCGAGCGTATCGTGGAGTGCGTGGTCTGACATAGTGGCAGGCAACGATCGCACGCCCGCCGCGGACGGCCGAGTGCCGCTCGCCACCCGTGGTGTCCGGTCGTGGATCGTGATCTATACACGGCTTAGATTCCGTAGATGGATAAATATTCCGATTATTATTCCGATGCAGAAGTATATCGAACAATTGCCCCGGTTACGGAATCAAATCTTCATTCCGAGTCGGTATCCGTCGGACTCCGGAACCTATGAAACGGCCGGGTGTACTCGTTGCGGATCAGGTCCTCGTCGACCACTTCGAGCCCGGTGTCGTTGAGGTCGCGGCCGATCCGGCTGAGGTCGTTGCTGTCGGTGCCGACGACCTCGACGTGGACGTTGTCCGCGCCGGTCATCACCTCCCGAATGGCCACGACGCCCTCGACGTCGAGCGCGCGGCGAGCGACCTCCTCGCGACGATGGATCGGGGCGGTACAGACGATCAGCGTGTGCAACTGGTAGCCGGCGGCTTCGTAATCCACGTCGACGTCGTACCCGCGGATCACGCCGGCGTCCTCCAGCTTGTGGATCCGGTTCCGGACGGTCCGGGCGGAGACGTCGAGCGACTCCGCAATCGTCGTGGCCGACGTGTGTCGCGCGTCGTGTTGGAGCGCGTGGATAATACGCCTGTCAAGGTCGTCGATCGGGGACTCCGATCCGGTCATACCTCCACTTGGAGGAGGGGAGTAGAAAAATCGAAGGGCGGCAGCAGGCCCCGATTTCGGCCCGTTTAAGTTTCGGGGGGTACTGGCCGGGGTATGCACGTCGCGTTGGGCGGGACGTTCGACCCGGTCCACGACGGCCACCGTGCGCTGTTCGAGCGCGCCTTCGAGTTGGGGGACGTGACGGTGGGACTGACCACCGACGACCTGGCCGCCGAGACCCGCTACGTCGACCGCTACGTTCGCCCGTTCGAGGACCGAAAACGCGACCTGGACGCGGAGCTAACCGACATCGCGGCGGAGTACTCCCGGGAGTTCGAGATCCGCCCCCTGGAGACGCCTACCGGCATCGCGACCGAACCGAAGTTCGACGCCCTGGTCGTCTCGCCGGAGACGCGGGAGGGCGGCGACCGGATCAACGGGATCCGCCGCGAGCGCGGGCTCGACCCCCTCGACATCGAGGTCGTCGATCACGTCACCGCGGCGGACGGCGAGCGGATCTCCTCAACGCGCATCGTCCGCGGCGAGATCGACCGCCACGGCAACCTCACCCCGGACCGGGACGGTCGTGGCCCGAAGCGACCCTCCGAAAGCGAGTGAGCTTCCGGAGGACCACCCGGTAGTCGGTCGCCGCGTCACCACGACGGTGGCTGGAACCCCGCAGCCTCCAAGACGGGTTTCCAGTGCTGTTGGACGCTGAGGCGGCTCACGTCCATTGCGTCGGCAACGCGGGACTGGGACCGTTCCTCGCCCGCGATGAGCGCGCCGGCATAGAGGCTGGCGGCCGCCACCGCGGGCTTCGATCGGTCGGCGTCGGGCGCCTCCGAGAGGAACAGGTCGGCGGCGAACGACCGGGCGTCGGCGCCGAGTTCGAGGCGGTCGGCGCCGCGTTCGATCCGGTTCAGCCACCGTTCGTTCTCCACCCGGTCCCGAGCGCTGTACATACCCGCCAGTGAGACGGCGTCGTACAAGAAGCCACCGCGCGTGGGGACGCTCTCGGCGGGGTTCGCCTGGGTGTTTCGGGGGGCTCCGCCGCGTTTCTACTGATCGACGAGATACAGGACGTACGGGGTGACGGCGGTCAGCGCGACCATCACCCAGTATTCGATCCACCGCTCGCCGTACCGCGTCACGTCCACCGTGATCGACCCGTCGGCCGTGGCGACCGCACCCGGGACGAACGCCGCAAAGAGCCCAGCGCGATCAGTTCGACCGGGACGACCGTGACTGTCGGAGACCGCAGCGACATCCGGGGTTCGGTACGGCACCGGTGTCGAATCGGTTAGGCGGCCCGTACGTCGGGCAGCTGCGGCGCTGACCCACGCGTCGTCGGATAGCCGGGCCCCGGCCGCGACAACGTAACATTATCAAAGCGACGCGGCGAATCCCGTTTCAGGTCCAGTCGATGGGCCGCGAGCGCGGGTAGCCAAGCTAGGCCAACGGCGCAGCGCTTAGGACGCTGTCCCATAGGGGTCCGCCGGTTCGAATCCGGTCCCGCGCATATGCTGCCCGAGCGACAGCGAGGGCGAATATCGGTACGGAGGATTCGAACCAGGAAGCGAGCGTAGCGAGCGACCGTGGGTCGAATCCGGTCCCGCGCATCGCGAGGTCGAACGGAGTGAGGCCTCGAAGGCGTGAGCGGGGAGCGGAGCGACCCGCGATCAGTGAGAAGCGACGCGACGAACCAACAGAACCGATTCGGAGCAGGGAGGTCGCACGCAGCAGGACGAGCACGGCCCACCTCTGCTCTCGCGCATCTCATCTCGGAGAAAAGTGAGGAGTGTACCAGTGTCCTTTTCGCAGTACACAGGATGGATGCAAATACGCCGCGCTACAGGTTTCGACTGCCCCTCCTGAGTTCGGTCCACATTGCTTCTGCACGTCGGTGGACTTCGTCTATCGATGCAACGCCAGTTCGACTAATACGCCCGGCTCTCCATTCAGCGCCACAGCCAGTTCCCGAATTACAAACATAGAACACTTTCCAGCCACTCGGTTCTTCCTTCAATCCGTACCAGAGTTTCGAGCCGCATTGATTACACGACGCTGTGTCGTGTGCGCACAGTAGCATCGCGATGGAATGGATGCGGTTTACCGGATTAACTCTCGCAAAATCACCACCACCAATTATAATTCAGGGCTGGGGACGTTTTTCACGGATATGGCTTACGAGGGAGCGAAAATTTATCGAGCCCCTTATGCAAGTGACGAAGCGTTCTCGAACTTCGAGCGTACGGTGCTTGAGGGATTTCCTGCAGACGAGGTTACGCAGTATTCGGAACGGGACTTCGAACCTGAGCCCGTTCGGATGTGGGGAACGACGGTGGCAAGATCGTGGAAAAAGATCGATCCAGGAGATTATCTCATTTTCTACCGATCAGGCGAATATGAACACGCCGCGGAAGTTGTTGGAACTGAACGGAACGAGGAGCTGGGTGGTTTCGTCTGGCCGAACTACGAGGGAGATCCGTGGGATTGTATCATATACCTAAAAGAACCAGTTGAGATCAATGTTCCATCGGCTCCGCTACACGAACTCGCCGGATACGACGTTACTCACACACAGAACTTTGCCCCGCTGAATGAGATGGGGTTGGGGGCGATCAGAGCTAAATACGGCTCCGTCGGAGATTTCGTCTACAACAACCGAGGTGAGTTTCGTGACCAGACCACTATTCCTGATGCCTCCGGAGAAGCCCTTCGTTCGGATATCGACGTACGAACCGTCCCGGAGGTGTCCGTTCCGGAGTCTACGCTGTCGGGGCTGGTCTTTCCTGGAGAGACGGCCGAGGAGATTATCGATCAAGTAAATTCAGCCCTCAGCGCAGGCAAACATATTGTTTTTATCGGCCCACCTGGAGGGGGTAAAACCGAGATCGCAAGGCGAGTCAGTGAGTACCTAGCCGAGGAGTATGCCGATGTGTATTCAGGGTATCGGACAACTACAGCCACTGCAGATTGGTCCACGTTCGAGACTGTCGGTGGGTATATGCCCGGGGAATCGGAGACGGACACGTTGCGTTTTTCTCCCGGGCAGGTGTTGCGGTGTTTTAGAAACGACGGACGCCAGCGAAACGATCTACTCGTCATCGACGAGATCAATCGTTCGGATATCGACAAGTCGTTCGGACAGTTGTTTACGCTTCTATCCGGCCAAGCGGTCCAGCTTCCGTTTACTGTTGAAGGAAAGGAAGTCGAGATTGTTCCTGCAGAACACTCCATTGAGAACGACGGCGATCACCGGTACGTGATGCCATCGTCTTGGCGAATTTTTGCAACGATGAACAGCTACGATAAGACTTCACTCTACGAGATGTCCTACGCGTTTATGCGGCGGTTTGCGTTCGTTCACGTTGGCGTTCCAGGTGAGGAAACGGATAATTGGGAGTCTTTAGTCGAGAGATATGCAGACGTGTGGGATCTCCAAGTTAGTAGTGAGGTCATAGAGGTCGTTGCCGAAATCTGGGAGGTGACGAATAGTACGGTATCAGAGCGGAAGATCGGACCGGCGCTGATCAAAGATATGCTCAGGCACATTTCTCCGGCTGGTTCGTCGGACGCAGTGGCAAATGCCATCACAAGCTACATTTTTCCACAATTGGAGGGAGTCCGTGGCCGAGAGCGGGTCGTTTCGGAACTCGCATCGCTGGATGCCGTGGACAGCCAGCGGATACACGACCGGGCAGCGGAGATACTACAGGTGACACTGAATGAATAGGCAGGCGCTGGTTGAGCAGCTCTCCGAAGATATTCTCACGTACGTTATGCACGGGTCATTCCCGGACGAGCATCTCGCTTCCGAGATCAAGCCCGACGCACTCGACGAGCGGTTTTACGAATACGAGATGCTCATCCGCCTCCATTTCATCCTTGACCCGGATGTGATCTCTTTCGTCGAATCGCTGCCGAGTCGACTCCGGAGTATCAAGACTCAAACAAAGCGCGTATCGAGTGAATCGCGAGGAGGGCTCAACGGTCGGATCAACTGGACGGAAACCATCAAGCGTCGCCACACGAGTAATCCGACTGATTCCTCATTGTTTGTCTGCGAAAACCGGTCGGAGAACTACGACATCGACGAAAACGTGGTGCTAAAACGGTTGCTTGCGTTGATCTACTCAACGATTGATGAGTGCGAGGAGTATCTGAGTCGGGATTACGAGTGGGTGACGGAGCGGTGGAAGAAGGGTGACGACCTCATCGGGACGATGCGGGAGATATTCGAGCGTAATGTCCACGTTACCCGCATCCGGGAGCCGGAGGCGTACGAGCCGACTCCACGAATGCTACAGCGTGCGGTCCAATCAAGAAACGGGATCTATCAGGAAGCCAGCCGACTTCTTCGTCAGTACCACCGGACGCTTGAGGGCGATGAGAAAGCGATCCGGAGCTTGCTTGATCGGACTGCAATTACGCCTGACGACGACGAGACGCTGTTTGAGTTGTTCGTGCTATTCAGATATATCGAGGCAATCGAGGAGTTGAGTGACGAACGGTTTCGGTTGCGGACGGTCGAGTCCGGGTCCCAGGAAGTCGCCAAATTGGTCGACGAAGACGCCGAAATTGTCATCTACCACGACAACTCCGCCCGGGATCGGGGGCTTTCGTTTCTCTCCGATGTACCCGATAAAGATCCCGAGGACCTCTCTCGGACGGAGTTCGTGGAGCGAGAGGCCAGAATGGTTTCTGAGGAGTACTTCATCGATCGCTCGTTCCAAACGACGACGGGCCGGCCGGATGTCATCGTTCTCGAAGTGCAGTCTGGCTCCACTACGGAATATCTGATCACTGAAGTAAAATACTCCACCCGGCCTGAGACGATTCACCAGGGAATCCGTGAAACCCTGGAGTACTTGGCGTTTCTCCGGGACGATGGCGACCTTGTTCATAGAGAAGAAGAGTACTTCGGCTCGGGATGGAACGGCGTTCTGGTCGTGCAAGATATGGATAAGGAGACAGCCTCAGTTGAGGAGCAACGATCAATCCGTATTCTGCAGGCCACAGAACTGGAATCAAAGCTTACTGATGTACTCGAACAAGTGATTTGATCTCGACCATTTGGATGTTCGTTTGGGGAGTTGAAACGTACAATCTCCCTCAGTTGGGCGCGGATATTTGTCGTGAAATTGAGAGTAGGAAGATGGAACAGTAACCAATGAACGCGAGAGCGACGACACTGTCTTCATCCACGCCACAGCGCGCTACAAACCCGACAATCAGGACAGCGAGACGCGGCCGAAGGGAGCGTCTCGGACAGGTCGAACGGGCGAAGCCCGTGAGATCACCTACGAGACCGACCGCTGGGGCTACACCGAGACCGACCCGATCCCGGCGATGCGGCTGACCGACCTGACCGACACCGAGGCCGCGCTGATCGAGGCGTTCGTCCCCGTCGCCGTCGCGGAGGCCGGGGGCTTCGCGAACTTCCGGGAGACCGCGACAAAGACCAACTCGCCGGTCGACCGCCTGGAAGCGCTGACGCTCCCCGATCCCGACGACGTCGCAGACGGGGTAGAGCGGTACGTCGACGCGAAGGAACGCGCCGCGGAGCTCGATCGGAAGATCGAGCGCACCGACGAGCTGATCGACGAGATCGTGTACGAGCTGTACGGGCTGACCGACGAGGAGATCGCAATCGTCGAGGACGCAGTCGGCGGAGACGAGGAATAGTACCGCGCGAGCGACCGGGGGGAGCGAGCGCGGGACTTTTTCGCCCACGTTTTTGCGGTGAGTGGTGTGCGAACGCAGTGAGCACACCCGAACCGGAAAAAGGTGGGAGCGAAGCGGTTTTGCCCGTGGGTGCGGTATCGAACTGTATGGCACGGGCCGACGCGGGCGAGGCCGACGCTCCGGACCGGGAGATCCGACTCCTGCGGAATCCGGATGGACAGTGGACGGCCCGCGACCTCCGCGTCGGGGTGACCACACAGGGAGAGAGCCGGGAGGCTGCCCTCGAAACCCTCGATAGCGTCGTCGAAGCTATCGAAGACGACGGCGGACACCCCCCGACCGACGAGGAGATCCGTGAGCTCGGTATCGATCCCGAAGTCGCTCGATCGCAGGGCGACGAACTCCCCGACGTGCTACAGTAGGGATGGCAAAGCGGGATTTCTCGGGTGAGGACGTGTACAAAGTGCTTGTGAACGTCGGTGGCTTTCGGCACGTTCGGACCGCAGGTGACCACCTGATCCTGCGATGGAAACCACCGGAGAGTCACGAGGGGACGGAACCACGTACCGTGACCGTCCCGGCGCACGATTCGGTCAGTATCGGGACGCTGCGCGACATCGCCGACGACGCCGGTGCGGAGGACTTCGAGGCGTTCTGCGAGTGGATCGACCGGAACTCGTAGGTCGAAAGCGTCGACGAGGCGGACGAGGAGTGAAACCGCGGGAGCGACCGCAAGTCGCGAGCGCGGGACTTTTTCGCCCACGTTGTTGCGGTGAGTGGTGTGCGAACGCAGTGAGCACACCCGAAGCAAAAAAGGTGGGGGTTCTTGATCCCGACGCGCCTCGCGCCTCATATGCCCGAACCAACGGCCCACCACGTCGGTATCACGGTCTCCGACCTCGACCGCGCGGTGGCGTTCTACACCGACACGTTTGATCTCGACGTCATAGCGGAGTTCAACGTCGGCGGCGAGGCCTTCGGCGACGCCGTCGACGTCGACGGCGCGACCGGCTCGTTCGCACACCTCGACGCCGGCGGCGCCCGGATCGAACTCGTGGAGTACGATCCCGAAGCGACGCGGGGCGAACAACCCGAACTGAACCGGCCGGGCGCGGTGCACGTGGGGCTGTCCGTCGACGACATCGACGCGTTCTACGGCGGTCTCGACGACGGCGTCGAGACGCTGAGCCGGCCGCGGACCACCGAAAGCGGGACCCGGATCCTGTTCGTCCGGGATCCCGAGGGAAACCTCATCGAGGTGCTGGAGCCGTAGCCGCGGGTCACTCCGCTTCGGGGGCCGCCAGGCGGTCCGCGAGGTTCCGGAGCGTCGCCTCCAGTTCCCGCCGGTTGAACCGGTTCGTCAGCGGCGAGAGCAGCCACTGGACCGGCCGGGGGAGCCCGAGGTCGTAGGTTGCGGTGTAGGTGAGGCGGGTGCCGCCGTCGACCGGCTCGAACTCCCACTCGATCCGGCCGTCGATGTCGCCCGAGAGCTCGAAGACGATCCGTTCCGGCGGCTCGTGGACGACCCCCCGGACCTCACCGCGGAACGAGAGCCCGAACAGGCCGTAGGTGTACGTCGCCCGTTTGCCGCCGTTGTCGAGGGTGCCGAGGGTTTCGACCCCGGAGAGCCGCGGGGAGATCCGCGCTTGGTTCTCCGGGACGTCCATATACTCGAAGACTGCTTCCGGTGGCCGGTCGATGACAGTCCGTACGGAGGCTTTCATACGTGGCGTCTGGGGCGCGAGCGACAAAACCTCATAGGGCCCCTGGGTCCGGCACCCGGTGGAGCTTTTCCCTGCGGACGCCCTTACGGCGGTAATGGCGACCCGCGAGGAGCAATCGACGGACCCGGCGTCCGAGGGTGACCCGCCGGACAGCGAGGGCGAGGCGGATCCGGCGGCCGCCGACGCTCCCGACAGCGACGTGAACGACGGCGGTCGCAGGGAAGCCGGCGGGGCGGCCCCACCGTCGACGGCGCCCGGGACCGACGTCCCTGCGGTGGCCGTCTCCGGGGTCTCGAAACGGTTCGGGACCGGGCCGGACGCGGTGACGGCGGTCAACGACGTCTCCGTCGAGATCGAGGCCGGCTCCATCGTCGGGCTGTTGGGCCCGAACGGTGCGGGGAAGACGACGCTCATCAAGTCGATCCTCGGGATGGTCCTCCCCGACGAGGGGTCGGTGCGGTTGCACGGCATCGACGTCCGCGCCCGCCCGAAGGCCGCGTACGCACACGTCGACGCGATGCTCGAAGGCGCGCGCAACGACTACTGGCGGCTGACGGTCCGTGAGAACCTCCGGTACTTCGCGACGATCGGCGGGGTGGACCCCGACTCGGTCGCGGATCGCCACGACCGGCTGCTCGACCGGTTCGGATTGAAATCGAAGATCGACACGCCGGTGCGGAACCTCTCGCGGGGGATGAAGGGGAAGGTGTCGCTCGCGAGCGTCCTCGCGGGCGCCGCCGACGTGGTGTTCCTCGACGAGCCGACGCTCGGCCTCGACGTGGAGAGTTCCCGCACCCTCCAGTCGGAACTGCGCCGGGTCGCCGAGGAACGCGGGCTGACGGTGGTCGTCAGCAGCCACGATATGGACGTCGTCGAGGCGGTCTGCGACAGAGTGCTGATCATGTCCGACGGCCGGATCGTCGCCGACGACAGCGTCGAAACGCTGCTGGCCGACGACGACAGACATACCCTGCGGATCGTCAGCCACGATCTGGGTCCGGCGCTGCGTGCCGACCTCCGGCGGGAGTTCGACGTCGTCGGAGCCGACACCACCGGCGGAGTGACGCGGATCGAGGTCGCAATCGACACCGACGACCTCTACGCGCTCGTGCGCTATCTCCGGGAGCACGGGGTCACGATCGACGACCTGGAGACGATCGAACCGGATCTCGAGGACGTGTTCGTGGAACTCACCCGCGACGGCGAGGGGTCCCGATAGATGGCCGGGCGGCCGGAGTCCGGAGGACCGAAACCCGCGGGGTACTACCGGCTCGCACGGGCAGTGCTCTACCGCGAAGCCGTGCTGTTCGTCCGCTATCCGGCCAACGCGGTCGGCGGGGTAGTGATCGCGGTGTTCTTCTTCGGGGTGCTGTTCTACGGCGGGCGGATGGTCGCGGGGCGGGCGCTGACCGACTCGATCGAGGGGATCATCGTCGGCTACTTCCTGTGGACCCTCTCGGTGGGCGCGTACTCCGCGATCTCCAACGACATCGGCAGCGAGGTCCAGTGGGGAACCTTGGAACGCCACGTGATGACCCCGTTCGGGTTCGCGCCGGTGGCGCTTTTGAAGGGCGTTGCGAAGCTCGTCCGGACGTTTCTGACCTCCGGGATCGTGCTGGGCGTGATGCTCGTCGTGACGGGGGTCACCCTCGAACTCAACGTCGTCACCATCGTGATCGTCGCGGGGCTGTCGATCACCTCGGTTCTGGGGCTGGGGTTCGCCGCCGGCGGGATCACCCTGCTGTACAAGCGGATCGGGAACTGGCTGAACCTGCTCCAGTTCGGGTTCGTGGTACTGGTGTCGGCTCCGTCGCTGGACGTGGGGTGGCTGCGACTCCTCCCGCTTGCTCACGGCAGCGGCCTCCTCCAGCGGGCGATGCTGGACGGCACCCGGATCTGGGAGTTCGCCATCGCCGACCTCGGGCTGTTGGTGGCCGTCGCGGTCGGCTACCTCGGCGCCGGCTACCTGGTGTTCCAGTACGCGACGCGTCGGGCCCGCCGCCTCGGCGTGCTCGGCGATTACTGACCGCGAGGCGTTGCCCGGGGACGGTGGGTGGCGGTTCGATCCGGGGATCAGCCCGGGACACCGACCAGCCACGACGTCGGCACGTCCGCCACCGGATCCCCGGACGGATTCAAGTCCGTCGGGTTGCAGGGGACCGTATGGATCTGGCACCTGATCTCGACGGCCGGACGGCGCTCGTGACCGGAAGTGCGACCCGGGTCGGCCGCGAACTGCTGCTCACGCTCGCGGCGTGTGGCGCCGACGTGGTGGTCCACTACCGCACCAGCGAGGACGCCGCCGAAGCGACCGCCGAAGAGGCGCGGGAGTACGGCGTCGAAGCGACCACCGTCGCCGGCGACGTGACCGATCCGGACGCGGTCGACGCCCTGTTCGACGACGCCGAGTCCACCCTCGGGACCGTCGACGTGCTGGTCAACAACGTGGGCAACTTCGATCCCAGACACTGGTCGGAGATCGAGTGGTCGGCGTGGCGGGACGCCGTCGAGAGCACGTTCTACGGGACCGTCCTCTGCTCCCGGCGGGCGCTCGAGGGGATGCGCGAGCAGGGCTGGGGGCGGATCGTCAACATCGGGTTCGCCGACAGCGACCGGATGCACGCCCACCCGGTGAACTTCCCCTACTTCGTCGGCAAGACGGGGGTCGTGATGTTCACCCGGATGCTCGGGGCCGACACCCGAGAGGAGGGGATCACGGTGAACGCGGTCTCGCCGTTCGCCGTCGAGAACACCGTCTCGGACGTCTCCTCGTTCCCGCGGGGGCGGGCAGCGAGCTTCGAGGAGGTCGCCGCACCGCTGCTTTTCTTCCTCGGCGACCACGCGTCGTACATCAGCGGCGAGAACGTGGCGGTCGACGGGGGCCGACTCCCGGAGCTGTGACGGGGAGTCGGCGGGGAAGCGATTCGCTACCGGTCTGCGCCGCCCGACGTGTTCCGTAGCCCTCGGGAGAAGTACGCCTCGGCACCCGGATCCGACGACAAACCCGCGAGTTCCGTGGCGCCGCAGCGGTCGCACGCCTCCAGGTCGTCGGGGACCGCATAAACCGTCCCACAGTCGTGACACGCGAGGTACCGGAGTCCAAGCATCACCGTCCTAACCCGCGCCGGCGGCAAAACCGTATCGCTCGCCGGTTCACGACCGGGTGGATGGGGTCACCGAGTCGACGGGCTCAGCGCTTTCGGCTGATGGCTCGACGCCGGCGAACTCGAAGCGGGCGCCGCCGTCCTCGCTGTCGGTGAGCGTCACGTCCCACCCGTGGGCCGCCGCGATGCGGGACACGATCGCCAGCCCGAACCCGTTGCCCGCCTCGGCGGTCGTATACCCCGGCTCGAATACGGATTCGCGGGCGTCCGGCGGGATCCCGGGGCCGTCGTCGGCGACGTAGAACCCCGCTCGGTCGTCGAGCGACCCGATTTCGATCTTCACGCCCTCGTCAGCGTGAACCACCGCGTTGCGCAGGAGGTTCTCGAGGAGTCGGCGGGTTCGACCGGTGTTGGCCTCGACCGTCGGCGGCGACACCACCGAAAACTCCGCCCCGTCGGTCCCGACGCTCTCCCAGGCGGTCCGGGCCACCGTCCCGAGGTCGGTGGGCTCCGTCGCGGCGACGTCGTCGCCCTCGCGGGCGAGCGTCAGGAGTTCGTCGAGCATCCGCTCGAACCGATCGTGTGCGTCCTCGAGTCGGTCGAAGAACTCCGATTCGCCGGTCTCGCGGGCCAGTTCGGCGGCGGTCCGTGCGGTCGTCAGCGGCGTCCGAAGGTCGTGTGAGGCCACGGAGATGAACTCCTCTAACCGCTCGTTTTGCCGCGCCAACTCCTCGCGGCGACGGCGCTGTGAGGTGATGTCACGGAGGATCCCGGCACACCCGCGGTACTCCTCGTCGAAGGGCAGCGGCGCGATGTGGTCCCGGCACGGGATCAGGTCGCCGTTCTTCGTCCGGATCTCGATCTCGAACTGCTCGGCGTCGGGCCCCGACGACGACACCACCGACCGGAGCGCGTCGTTCGCCTTCTCGACGCTCTCGTCGGTCTTGATCAACGCGGGTTCGACGCCGACGAGTTCTTCCCGGTCGTACCCCGTGAGCTCGGCGAACGCCTCATCGACGTACGCAAACCGGCCCTCGGCGTCGACGACGTACGTCGGATACCCGAGCGCCTGCAGGACCGCGGAGTACCGCTCCCGATCGAGGCCGGCGTGGTACTCCCGGATCGCGTGTTGGACGCGGTTGGCCAGCCGCTCGTGTTGCTCGGGCCCGCCCTTCTGGAGGTAGCCGGTGACGCCCGCGTTGATCGCCCGACTCGCGATCGACTCGCTACCCTTCCCGGTGTACAACAGGAAGGGCAGCTCCGGATACCGCTCTCTGACCCGTGACAGCAGCTCCAGCCCGTCGAGATCAGGCATCTCGTAGTCGCTGACGACACAGTCGAGCGACTCGTCCCGGAGGCGTTCGATCGCCGCTGCCGGCCGTTCGACGGTCGTGACGTCGACCGAGGGAAGCTCACGGGTCAGGAACGCCTCGGTCACGTCCAGAAAGGCCCGGTCGTCGTCGACGTGGAGGAGACGCGTCTGACCGGTCCTGTATCGGTGTTCAGTTCCATTCATCCTCGTGCACGCGCATACGGGCGCGGCGGACAAGCGTTCCGAGCCTAATCCGTTTGGCTCGGTTCACCGACAGAGGGAACCTCGGCGGTCGACAACGCGCCACGGGTCCGAATCGCCGGCCGCACGACGAGTTTACCTCGGGTCGTTCCCCTGTACCGCCGCCTCCGAGGCGTCCGCAAGCGGTTCGTCGATGTCCAGAAGCGACGCGCTTCGCTCCCAGAGCCGCCGGGCCGCGGTCTGATCCCGCGCGGCCGCCGATGGGCTCGCAGGCTCCTGCCCCGAGAAGTAGCGTCCGGAGACGTCGGCGGTCCGGGGCGACACGCCGAGGAACAACAGTGCCGCCGCACCGTCAGCGACTGAGGTGACCCCGGGGACCGAGTCGAACAACCGGACGACCGACGGGAGCGGCCCCGGGAGGAACCGGCTGAACCCGCTACCCGGGATCGCGCCCGGGTGGAAACTGTTCGCGGTGACCGCCCGGTCGGCGGCGTCGAGCCGACGGGCGAGTTCGTTCGAGAAGAGTACGTTCGCGAGTTTTGAGTGGCTGTACGCCCAGGTGCCCGAGTACCCGTCGAGGGTCGTGGCTCGGTCAAGGTCAAGGTCGGTGCCGCGGTGGGCCGCAGAGGCAGTCGTGACCACGCGGGCGCCCCTCCGCAGGTGAGCCAGCAGTTCGGCGGTCACCAGAAACGGCGACAGGTGATTAACGTGGAAGGTTCGCTCCACGCCGAGTCCCGTGATCCGGCCCTCGCGGAAGAACCCGCCGGCGTTGTTGATCAGGAGGTCGACCCCGTCGGTCTCGGAGCGGACAGTCGTCGCAAACTCCCGGACCGCCGCGCGGTCGGTGAAATCCGCCGGGACGAAGGTTGCGTCCGCGCCGACGGCTTCGAGTTCGGCAACCACGGCCGATCCCGCGTCGCGGTCGCGTCCGTGGACGACCACGTCCGCGCCCAACCGCCCCAGCGCCACCGCTGCGGCACGGCCGATCCCGCTCGTCGACCCGGTGACGACCGCCTGTGTTCCGGTACAGTCGACGTCTGCAACGCCGGCGAGGGTTTCGGGAGGCGTCCCCATACGATCGGAACGGGCCTGACAGACAAAAACGACCCGCGCGCAGACGCCGTCCGTCTCTGGCCAGGGGCGGGGAGACCGCCTCCCGAAATCACCCCCGAGCAGTGTGACAATTTAAAAAATATTGTGGCCATTTATTTTCCGAATCGGTCGTACTTATTTATACAGTGAGTCCGTAATCGTGGTTGTATGTCGGGTGCAAGCGTACTGAACGGAATCGCCGTACCGCTGCAGCAAACACAGGGTCAGGTAGCCGACCAGATCGCGGGGAACACGTTGCTCGCTTCCTCGCTGTGGGTCAACATTGCCCTTGCCGGGGTATCGGCTCTCCTGTTCGTGTATATGGGTCGGAACATAACGAACGGACGGGTGAAAGCCATCTGGGGTGCGACGCTGATGATTCCGCTGGTGTCGATCTCCAGCTACCTCGGACTCGTGTCCGGGCTCACGGTCGGACTGATCCAGATGCCGGCGGGCCACGCACTCGCCGGCGAAATGATACTCAGCCAGTGGGGCCGGTACCTCACGTGGGCGCTGTCGACGCCGATGATCCTGCTCGCACTCGGCCTGCTCGCCGACGTCGACATCGGCAGCATCTTCACCGTCATCGCCGCCGACATCGGGATGTGTATCACCGGCCTCGCGGCCGCACTGATCACGTCGTCGTACGGGCTCCGATGGGCGTTCTACTTCGTCAGCTGTGCGTTCTTCGTGGCCGTGCTGTACGCGCTGGTCGCCCAGTGGCCGGACGCCGCTGCGGAGGCTGGAACCAGCGAGATCTTCAGCACGCTACGGGCGCTCACGATCGTGCTGTGGCTGGGCTACCCCATCATCTGGGCGATCGCCCCTGAAGGGCTCGCGCTCATTCCGGTCGGGATCTCGTCGTGGGGGTACTCCGCGCTGGACATCTTCGCGAAGTACATCTTCGCGTTCCTTCTGATCCGCTGGGTCACCAACAACGAGTCGTCGATCCGCGACTTCGCCATCACCGGTAGCGGTGGGCACGCCGCACCCGCAGACGACTGATACGGAGTATTGTAGTCAATTGCCGGTCATCGCCGGATACAGGGTCGGCGATGACCGGCAGTTCGTTACAATAATCCGTATGATACCGATCGCTCTCGTCTCTTTTTCGTTTTTTCCCGGAGAACCCCGGATTTCGTTCTGACCGTCCGATTCCTCCACAAACGACTTATACCGCCAATATCGAGTGAGTGGTATGCTCGAATCGTTACAGTTGTCGCTCGATCCCACACAGCTCGGCATCGAGTTCGGGAGCGGTGCGGTCATCGGCGGCATCATCGGCTTCGCGGCCAAGAAAGTCGCCAAGGTCATCGCGGTGCTCGTCGGGCTGGAGCTGGCGCTGTTCAAGTTCCTCGAATCCCGCGGCATCCTGACGGTCGACTGGGAGCGGTTGAGTTCCGGCGTGCTCCAGAACGCACAGGCCGCAGCCGACGGCACGCCCCCGGGCTGGGTCTCGACGATCCTCTCGACGCTGTCCGTCTCGGCGGGGTTCACCGGCGGCTTCTTAGCCGGATTCAAGAAGGGATAACCCGACTACCGCGTGCTGAGTTCGTCCTTGTCCTTGATGACGCGGGTCTCGGCCTCGCCGGAGGTCAGTTCGTTGACCAGGTCGTAGAAGTCGTTCCGCATCCCGGCGGGGAAGGTGACGACGCCGACCCACGACCCGTCGGGCTGCCACTCCTCGCGCTCTAGGTCGCCGTACTCCCGGACCTGCGCCTGGGTGCTGCCGGCGTGATCGGCAGGAACCTGGACCGCGACCGTCACCTCGTCGAACCGGATGGGGATCACCGGCCGCAGGGCGTCGAGGGCTTCGTCGACCTGCGCCTCCACGGGCTCCATCGGGTCGACCTGGAACCCCGCTTCCTCCAAGGCGCGTTCGATCCGCTCGGGGGGATGGGGGGCGTTGTCCATCTGGGGGTTGACGGCGTTCCGCGCGATCCGGTTTATGAGCGCCTTCCGCTTCTGTTCCTGCATCTCCCGGCGCTGTTCGGCGGTGATCTGGATCTCGCCCTGCCGGACGACCTCCGGGATGACCTCCAGGGGGTCCGTCGTCCCGAACACCGTCTCCAGGTCGGATTCGGCGGGCCGGTCGCCCCGGGAGGCGTCGGAGAAGACGTCCTCCGCCGCGATGACGTCCTCGAGGTCGCCCTCGAACTCGCCGCGCTTCATTTCGAGCGCCGCGTCCGGATCCACGAGGACCTCGAACCGCTCGCCGTGGGATTCGAGCCTGGCCGTCACAGCTTCGTCGAGCGAGATCATACTGCCTCGTACTCGTCCCGAGGTAAAAAGCCCTCCCTGCCCGCGGGCGCACACACCGATGCCCACGCCGCGATTAATCGCTCGTTAACATCGATTTCAATCGCCGAGGTCGAACTAATCGGCTATTAGTTAAGAGAGTGTCCGACGAGTAATGCGATATGACCACCCCCGGCACGATCGACGCATCGGACGGCGACAGGAACACGTACCACATCGTTTGCCACGACTGTCCGACCGAGTTCCTCACCGACGGGCGGACGGAAGCGGAGCAGCGGCTCTCCGAACACCGGAGGTCGACGGACCACAGCGTCGAGTTCGCGTCGCTGGGCGTCCCGGAAATGGAAAACGAGTAAGCGACGCCGGTCGGTGGACCGACAGTTTCGGCGCTCAACCGGCGACGCCGGGGTCGGCGGCGCCTGCCGGCTCAGGCCGCCAACTGCTCGATGATGCCGACCAGGTCGGATTTGTCCTGGACGCCGACGACGCGTTCGGCCTCCTCGCCGTTCTCGTAGAACGCCAGCGTCGGGACCGACCGAACGCCCGCGTCCTGGGCGACCGCCCGTAGGTCGTCGATGTCGACTTTCAGGACCGTCGCGTCGGTCTCGGCCGCGATCTCCTCGACGGTAGGCTCGAGCATCTTGCACGGGCCGCACCACTCCGCGTGGAAGTCGACGAGCACGACGTCGTGCTCGCCCAGCAACTCCTCGAGGTGGTCTTCGCTCTCAACGTGGATCGGCGTACCGGTCGTCTCGGGGGTACTCATCGGTCGACAGTACGGCGGGCAGCCTCTTACTTATTTCGAGGGTGGGACCGCAGCCCGCACGACCGCCTCGCGGTGTCGGTACGGGCCGCTTACGCCCTCCAGGCGGCCGATCCTCGCCGCTACCGGTCCGTTTCGACCCATCCGTCGACGCCGTACTCCAGCAACACGCCGTCGTCGACCCGACGGACCTCCTCTAAACGCAGGTCGGGAACCGACTCCACGAAGCCGTCGCCGTCGACGAGGGTCGGCGCGTCCCGGCCGCCGAGAACCAGCGACCCGACGTACACCGAGAGTTCGTCGACCAGCCCGGCGGCGAAACACGAGAAGATGATCTCCCCGCCGCCCTCGACCATCAGGCGGTCGATCCCGCGGGCCGACAGCGCCGAGAACGCGTCGTCGAGTGCGACACGGTCGTCGTCGCCGGCGACGACGACTTCCGCGCCAGCCCGGTCGAGCGCCCGCCGGCGCGAGTCCGGTGCGGCCGAAGCGACCACGACGTAGGTCGTCGCGGCGTCGTCGAGGATCCGTGCGTCCGCCGGCGTCCGCCCCGTCGAGTCGACCACGACGCGGGCCGGGGTCGCGGGGTCGCCGCGGTCCGTGCGGGCCGCCCGGAGCGACGGGTCGTCCACGGTCAAACGTGGGTCGTCGGCCAGCACCGTCCCGACGCCGACCAGTACCGCGTCGGCGTCGGCACGGAGCCGGTCCACCCGGGCGAAGTCGTCGGGGCCGCTGATCCGGACCTGCTCGCGGCGCCGCGTCGAGAGCTTGCCGTCCGCGCTCACGGCGGCGTTGACGAAGACCTCCATACCGACGGGTGGCGCCCACGGATGAAGCGGGTTTCGGTGCGACGGGTCGGTCCCGGCGGCGTAACTATGATTATCGTACCGGATGGACTTATGTGCGAGAGCGTAGAGGTTGGGACAAGGATGCCGCCCAAGGTACTGATGCTCGGGTGGGGGTTCCCGCCGAACGTGAGCGGGGGACTCGACACGCACGTCGGGGAGCTGTTCGACGGGATGCAAAAGCAGGGGATCGACATCGAGCTGGTGTTGCCGGCGGAGTACGCCCCGCAGGACCGGACGGGGATCGTCGGCGTGGAGACCGGCGATGGCGACATCATCACCCGCGTGGGGCGAATGAGCGAACCGTTCGCGGAGCGTGCGGCGGACGCCGACATCGTCCACACCCACGACTGGTTCGGCTACGGCCCCGGCTCGCGCGCGAAGGCGAACGCCGACGTGCAGTGGGTGTCGACGTTTCATTCGCTGTCGTCGGACCGGAACCTGAACCCCCCGCGTCGGGAGGTCGAGACCGAACGCCGACTCGCACAACGGGCCGACCACCTCATCGCGGTCAGCGAACTCACCGCCGACGACGTCAGGGAACAGTACGGCGGCGACCCGACGGTCATCTACAACGGGTTCTCGGAGTGTTCCACGACCGGCCGCGACTTCAAGGCCGAACTCGGAATCGACGGGGAGATGCTGTTCTTCGTCGGCCGACACACCGACCAGAAGGGGATCGCCCACCTGGTGTACGCGATGGAACGCCTCGACCGCGACGACGTCACGCTGGTGATCGGCGGTTCGGGCCACCTCACCGATCAGCTCAAGCGGTTCGCGGAGCTGCTCGGGATCGACGACCGGATCGAGTGGGTCGGGTACGTCCCCGAGACCGAACTCGGCGACTACTACGCCTCCGCGGACCTGTTCGTGTCGCCGTCGCTGGCGGAGCCGTTCGGGATCACGATCACGGAGGCGCTGTCGGCGGGGACGCGGGTGGTCGCAACCGAGAGCGGCGTCAACGAGGTGCTCCCGGCGGAGTCGGTCGTCGAGGTGGAGCCGAACTCGAAGTCGATCGCCGCCGGGATCGAACGGGCGCTCGAACTGGAGGGGGTCCCCGAGTACGACCCGATCACCTGGGACGAGGTCGTCGATCAGACCGTCGCGTTCTACGAATCGATCGCGTGAGGCCGGTTGCGGCCGACGGGTCGGGCAGGTAATCGCCGGGGGCGTCCCAACGCCCGGTCACCGGAGGACGCGGACGTCAGTGACGGGTTCGGGGTGGCGGATCCGGTACCCGTCGGCGGTCGCGGACAGCCCCTCGCCGTGGGTCGGTTCGCCGGAGCCCCCGTACGGGCTGTCGTCCTCGATGCCCCGATACGGGCTGTCCGTCTGCGCCGACTGGTACGGGCTGTCTGTCGGTGCAGACTGGTATGGGCTGTCCGTACGCACCGATTGGTACGGGCTATCTGTCGGGGCGGACTGATATGGGCTGTCCGTCGGGGCGGACTGATACGGGCTGTCCGGTTCCGATCCCTCGGACCCGTCAGTCTCCCCCGCACGGCCCTCGCGGCTCCCGGGGGCGTCGCGGTCGAAGTCCTCCGGCGGGAGGTAGATCCGCTCGCCGGACGCCGAGCGGACGACCACGGCCGTGTCGCGGTCCCCGCGCATCGTGATGACGGTCTCGCCGTCCTCGATCTCGACCGAGAAGGATACCGGTTCCTCGGCGGCCCCGCCGTCCGTCCGGCCGGATTCCTCGCGTGGTGGCGTCATACCGAACGGGTCGGCGGCGACGTACTTATACTTCAGCCACCCGAAGCGACGGAGTCGTTGTCACACGCGGAACGACCCGTCGGATCGGTCCCGGGATATCAAGTAGGGGGACCACGAACTGTAGGTATGGACATTCGGGATGCGACCACGGAAGACGTCGACGCGATCCGTCGGGTCGCGGCCGCATCGATGCGGACATCGTACGACCACGCCATCGACGAGGAGACGATCGCGGCGGCCGTCGACGAGTGGTACAGCGCCGACCGGCTGACCGACGCCCTGGCGGACGACGACTCGGTGTTCGTCGTCGCGGTCGATTCGGGCTCTGTGGTCGGGTTCGCACAGAGCGAGGTCGCGGAGGGCCGGGAGTCGGTCGGCTACCTCGACTGGCTGCACGTAGTGCCCGACCACCGCGGCGGCGGGATCGGCTCGCAACTGCTCGCGCGGCTCAAACAGGAACTCGTCGTCGCCGGCGTCGACCGCCTCGAGGGTCGGGTCTTAGAAGAGAACCAAGCGGGGGTGTCGTTCTACGAGGAACAGGGGTTCAGCGAGGTCGGAACCCGGACCGTCGAGATCCACGGCGAGACGTTCGAGGAGCGCGTGTACACGACGTTCCTGGAGGATACCGACTCCGATCCCAGCGGGCTCGTCGAGCGGGCGGTCGACGGTCGAACCGTCTACGTCGCCTACGACGAGTCCGCACGCGGGTCGGAAGCGCCCTTCTTTGCGGTCTACCTCGACGAGGACCGGGAGAACCCCTACGGATGGATGTGTGGCGGCGACGAGGGCTTCGACGTCGCGATGGACACGATGGAACGCCTGGAGTGCAACGAGTGCGGCAACCGCCGGAAGGCGGCGCGGTGGGACGCCGCGTATCTGTAGTCGGGCCGTTCCACCTCGATCCACGAGGGTCACAGTGTAACTTCCGCATCGGGGGGCTCAGTACGCCGGTGGAGGTCCATCTGCGCCGACCGGAGTTCGCTACCGAGTCGGTGAGGCGAGCCTCGTGCGGACGTCTCCGCGACGCGCTTTCCCGGGAAAATGATTATTTACTATCATCCGGATACGCTCGCGTATGACGGGTGGTGACACGTCCACAGGTCCGGATGGTGAGACCGACGAGCTTCCGCCGGGCCCGGATGGGCTCCCGGTGCTGGGCAATACCCACCAGTACCTCAACCAGCCGATGGGCTTCTTCGACGAGCTTGCCGGGTACGGCGATGTCGTCCACTGTGAGTTCCCGCGTATCGACGCCGTCGCCGTCTTCCATCCCGAGCAGATCGGCGAGGTACTACTGGAGCAGGGCACCTACGAACGGTGGAACTTCGACGAACTGAAGCAACTTCTCGACTACGAGGTCGCACCCCGAGGTCTCACGTTCACACGTGGTGAGAAGTGGAAACAGCAGCGTCACTTCCTCCAGCCGATGTTCGGGTTAGACCGGCTGGAGGGATTTAGCTCGGCGATGGTCTCGGCCACGGAGCGGCTGATAGAGGGGTGGGACGACGGGGAGGAGGTCGTCATCAACGAGGAGTTCTCGGGGCTGACACTGTCGATACTCACGAATTCGCTGTTCGATTTCGACCTCGGCGAGCACCGGCAGGTGATCACGGAAGCCGCCGACGAACTCCAGGCGATGGCGAATATGAGTGGTCTCAGTGCCGTCGAGATGCTCCTCCCCTCGTGGGTGCCGACCCACGGGAACCGACGGTACGAGCGGGCTATGGATGCGTTCGACGAAACGGTCGATGCGCTCATCGAAGCGCGGAGAGCGACCCCCGGCGAGTACGACGACTTCCTGACGATGATGCTGGAAACGGAGGACGACCACGAGTATACGATGACCGATGCGGAGGTTCACGACCACCTGATCACGTTCCTCATCGCCGGGCACGAGACGACAGCGATGGCGCTGACGTTCACGTGGTTGTTGCTGGCGACCCACCCCGACCAGCGGGACCGGGTATCCCGGGAAGCCACGGCCGTGCTTGACGGCCCACCGACGGCGAACGACCTCGCCGACCTCACCGTTACCGAACACGTCGCCAAGGAAGCGATGCGGCTCTATCCACCGGCGGGGATGCTGTTCCGCGAGGCCGTCAAGGAGACAACTCTCGGAGGCTACCGCGTTCCCGAAGGAACGAAGCTTCTGCTGCCACAGTTCACTGTCCACACGGACGACCGGTGGTTCGACGCGCCCGAGCAGTTCCGACCCGAGCGTTTCACCGATGCCCGGAGCGACGGGCGACCGGAGTTCGCGTACTTCCCCTTCGGCGGTGGCCCCCACCAGTGTATCGGAATGCACTTTGCGATGATGGAGTTGAAACACATCATCCCGATGCTTGCCCGACGTGTGGAGTTCGAGCTGTTGAGCTCCCCCCAGCCCGAAACGAATATGTGGTTGACATTACAGCCGTCCGAGGACGTTCGGATGCGTGTTCACAAACAGTGAGACGTAGCGGGCGGCAGCTCACGCGTTCACCGGTTCGGGGGATCCCGCCCGTCAGGGTGGGGGTAGGGCCTGCTCGGAGGCGAACACACGGGTCACCGGCGGTAATCGGCGCCGTGGCCCGGTTAATCGCCGCTTGCCTGCTCCTGGATGTCGCTGACGACGTCGGGGTTCCGGAGGGTCGTGGTGTCGCCGAGCTCCTCGCCGTTGGCGATCTCTTCGAGGAGTCGCCGCATAATCTTGCCCGAACGGGTCTTCGGGAGTTCCGGCGTGAACGTCACTTCCTCGGGGCGGGCGATCGGGCCGATGGCGTCCTCGACGCCCTCGATGATCCGATCGCGCGTCTCCTCGGTGCCATCGTAGCCGTCCTCGAGGATGACGTACGCGTAGACCGCCTCACCCTTGATGTCGTGGTCGCCGCCGACGACAGCGGCCTCCGCGACGCCGTCGACGCCGACGATCGCGGATTCGATCTCCATCGTCCCCAGCCGGTGGCCGGAGACGTTGACGACGTCGTCGACGCGCCCGAGGATCGTGATGTAGCCGTCGTCGTCGATCTTCGCGCCGTCCTCCGGGAAGTAGACCCACTCCCCTTCGTCGGGATCTGAGTACTCGTCCCAGTACTCGTCGATGAACCGCTCGTCGTTACGGTACAGCGTCCGTAGCATCCCCGGCCAGGGCCGCTGAACCGTGAGGTAGCCCGCCTGTCCGGCGTCGACCTCCTCGCCGTCGGTATCGACGACACGGGCGTCGATCCCCGGCAGCGGCGGCCCCGCCGACCCCGGCTTCATCGTGCCGATCCCCGGCAGCGTCGACACCATCATCCCGCCGGTCTCGGTCTGCCACCAGGTGTCGACGATCGGGCACTCCTCGCCGCCGATGTGCTTGTAGTACCACTTCCACGCCCGGGGGTTGATCGGCTCGCCGACAGTGCCGAGGAGCCGGAGGGTCGAGAGGTCGTAGGACTCGGGGTACTCCGGCCCCCACTTCATGAACGCCCGGATGGCGGTCGGCGCGGTGTAGAACACGTCGACGGCGTACTTCTCGACGAGTTCCCACAGCCGGCCGCGGTCGGGGTAGTCGGGCGTGCCCTCGTACATCACCGTCGTGGTCCCGAGCGCCAGCGGACCGTAGACGATGTATGAGTGGCCCGTGATCCACCCGATGTCGGCCGAACACCAGTAGGTGTCCTCGGGTTCGAGATCCAGGACGGCGTGGGAGGTCCACGCCGTGTACGCGAGGTAGCCGCCCGTGGTGTGTTTCACCCCCTTGGGCTTGCCGGTGGTGCCGGAGGTGTACATTAAGAAGAGCATGTCCTCGGCGTTCCGCTCGACGGGGTCGACCCGGTCGCCCTGGAAGTCGGCCAGCAGGTCGTCCCAGTCGTGTTGGTTGCCCTTCAGGTCGTGGCCGAACCCGTCGTCGCCGAGGCGGTCCACGACGACCGTGGCGTCGACGCCGTGGTCGACGCTGGACAGCCCCTCGTTTGCCTTCGCCTGGTGGTCGAGGGGGTCGCCGCGGCGGTAGTAGCCGTCGCAGGTGATGAGGTATCTGGATTCGGCGGCGTTCATCCGCGTGGCGAGCGCCTCCGCGGAGAAGCCCGCGAAGACGACCGAGTGCGGCGCGCCGATCCGGGCGCAGGCCAGCATCGCGATCGGTAGCTCCGGGACCATCGGCATATACATCGTGACGACATCGTCCTCCTCGACGCCGAGGTCGCGGAGGGCCGCCGCGAACTCGTTGACCTCGCGGTAGAGGTCCTGGTAGGTGTACGTCCGGGTGTTCCCGTGTTCGCCCTCCCACTTGATCGCGACGCGGTTCTTGTCGCCGGCCTCTACGTGGCGGTCGACGCAGTTGTACGACGCGTTCAACGTGCCGTCGGCGAACCACTCGTAGAAGGGGCCCTCGGAGTCGTCGAGGATCTCCGTGTACTCCTCGTCCCAATCGAGGAGGTCGGCCGCGCGGGTCCAACACTCCGGCCACTCCTCTTCGAACTCCTCGTAGATCGACTCGTCGGCGACGTTCGCCTGCTCGATGAAGTCGTCGCTCGGCTCGAACGCTTCCTGCTCGGCCAGTCGCGCTTCGAGTTGTCCGTCACCGCTCTCGTCCGTCATAGACGTTCACAACATTCGCGTAGCGGCCCATAAATCCCGGCGGTGGTCCTCGGCGTCCGGTAATCCGTCCGGTCCGAACCACCACTACCCGAAGTTCTCGACCTTGGCGTCGTCGGGGTCGACCCCCGCACCATCGAGCGCCGCGGTCGCGTCCTCGATGAACCCCTCGAACCCGTAGACGAACACCTGTTCGTCGGCTGCCCCCGTGACCGCGGCAGCGACGTGGCCGTCGATGTCGCCGTCGGTGACCACCACGGACGCGCCAGCCGCTTCGAGCGCGTCGAGCCGCTCGGCGTGGGCGGGTGCGTCGGCCCGGTAGACCACGGCGACATCGTTGCCGTCGGCGACGACCGCCTCGCCGATCCCGACCGCGGGGCCGACGCCCGGGCCGCCCGCGAGCACGACCACGCGGGACTCGCCCTCGTAGAAGTTCCGACCGAACGGCCCGGAGATGTCGACGGTGTCGCCCGCCGCGAGGTCGGCGAGGAACTCGCTGAACGGTCCGGCCTCCTCGGGGTCGATGCCGACGGTGATCTCGAAGGTGTCGTCGACGCCCGGCGAGGAGAGCGTGTAGAACCGCGAGTACTCCTCGCCGTCGACGGTGCCGACGAGCTTCAGGAACTGTCCGGGCTCGGCGTCGAGATCCGCGGGCGCCTCGAACTCGATCGCGATCGTCCGCGGTCCCACGTCCCGGACCGCGGTGACGGCGACTGTCGCATCCATACTTCCGTTTGGTGTTGCGGCGAGAAGGGCCTTGCCTTCCGCGGCGGCCACGCCGCGGGGCGGGTCACTCCCCGGCGACCGCGCCGATCTCGCCGGTCCGATCGGCCGCGTACCCCAGCAGCGCGTCGTGGCCGCTCGCCGACAGCAGCACGGGCCAGAACTCGGTTTCGGCGGTCAGTTCCTCGCCGGTCCCAGTCGTCGCGTAGGCGGTTCCGGGGGCGACGCGCTCGAAGTTCCCGGCGTGGACCCGGTAGGTCGTGCCCGGGGACTTCTCCAGCGTCTCCCGGACGCGGTAGTGGGCCGTCGGCGTCGGCTCCGGCTCGCCGGGGAGTGCGTCCATCACACGGAGGTACGCCAGCAGGCAGTCGTAGGCGGTGTCGGCCGCGGCGTCGGAGCCCTGGTAGCCGGCCTCGACGTTCACGAACCCCGGCAGGTTCACGCTCCGACCCGACACGACCCCGGTGAAGTCCGCGGCGTGGGCGAGCGGCAGCGCCCGCATGATCTCCGCCTTCCCCGGCGTGAGATCCGCGAGCGTCCCGAACGGCTCGTCGAAGGAGACCGTGGAGTGAAACCCGAGGATCGTACAGTCGTTGATCGCCTCCCAGAGGTCGTGCGCCAATCGTTCCTCGTAGGTGTCGCTTGCGGGGTCGCCGGGGAACAGCCGGTTGAGGTCGCCCTCGACGTAGCGGGTGCCCGCTTCGAGCGCGCGCTCGTTGGCAACGACGAGTTTCACCGGCCGTTCGAGGTGCTCGACCGGGCCCTCGTCGAGAAACCGTTCGATGGCGCGGACGCCACAGGGCTCGTCGCCGTGGATCCCGCCGACCGCTGCGACCTCCGGCGCGTCGGCCGTATCGTCGGGGCCGACTGTCTCGACTCGCATACCGAACGGTGGCGGCTCGAACCACTAAACCCTCCCCGATTCCGCCTCCGGGTGGACCGCGTCGCCGTGATTTATTCCGTCGCATCCACAACCCACAGCCGATGTCGCCACGCGTCACGCCGCTGTGCTGTGGGTCGATCGCGATGGACGCCGCGGTGGATCTGGTCGGGGAGTCCGGGCGGATCGAGGCCCCGTCGACGGTGTACCTGATCGAGGCCACGGAGACCATCCTCGTGGATACGAGTTTCGGCGATCCCGACCGAGTGACCGGCCGCCACCCCGGCTTCGAGTGTCACCGGAGCGACGACCGACGGCTCCGACGGGTGCTCGACGCCGAGGGGTACGCGCCCGCCGACGTCGACACGGTCGTCTTCTCACACCTCGATTGGGACCACTGCCACAACCTCGATCCCTTCGGGGAGTCGACGGAGTTCGTCGTCCAGCGGGAGGAACTGTCGTACGCGACCGACCCGTATCCCCCGCACGCGGTCCGGTATGAGGCGTCCTCGACGGGGCCGACGCGACCGTGGACCACGCGCGATCTCACGGCGATCGACGGCGAGGTCGAACTCTGTCCGGGCGTCGTGGCCTTCCCGACGCCGGGACACACCGTCGGCCACCAGTCGATCGCCGTCGAGACCGACGCCGGGACGACGGTGGTCGCCGCCGACGCGGTGCCGACCTTCGGGAACGTCGACCGCGAGGCGGGGGTGCCACAGCACTTGGGCGGGGCGGTGGACCAGGTCGCGTGGTGGGAGAGCGCGACGGCGGTGCTCGACCGCGGCGACGAGATCCTGCCGGGCCACGACTGGGCGATCCTCGATGCGGAGCCGGTCGGGTTAGTGGAGTGAGTCCGGCATCGCGGCCCCTCAAAACGACCGCTCCGTGAGACGTCACCGACACCGACCGAATTTGCCGGTATACCCCCGTTGATGTCGTTGACACGACAGCACCGGCCTATGACGGACGCCGACGACGTGCTTCACCGCGTCGACGCCGACGACGTCGAACTGGTCAGGATCGTCTTCGTGAACAACAGCGGGGTTCCCCGCGGCCGCGTGGTCGACGCCGAGTCGCTGCCGGGCGTGCTCGAGGAGGGGACGAACGTGACGCAGGCGATGCAGTCGTTCAACGCTTTGGACGCCCTCGCCCCGGAGGGGCGGTACGGGCCCGCCGGCGAGGTGCGGGTCGTCCCCGACCCGGAGACGTACACCGACCTCCCCTACGCGGAGCGGGCGGCGCTGCTGCTCGCGGACCTCCGGGACCTCGACGGCGAGCCGTGGGCGGCCGGGCCGCGCGCCCAACTCCGGGAGTACCTCGACGACATCGGCGCTGAGGGGTACGTCCCGCGGCTCTCCTTCGAGAGCGAGTTCTACTACACAACGGAGACCGACGATGGCGAGACGGTGCCGTTCGACGACTCGACGTGCTTCGCCAGCGAGGGGATGCAGAGCGCCCACGACCCGATCCTCGACACCGTCGACGCCTTGAAGTCACAGGGGATGGGGCTGTCGGCGTACTACCCCGAGTACGGGCCGGGCCAGCAGGAACTCGTCGTCGACCACGACGACGGCGTCGCGGCCTCGGACAGCCAGATCCTGTTCACGGAGACCGTCAAGGCGGTCGCCGACGCCCACGGGCTCGGCGCCTCGTTCCGGCCGACGCCGTTCGACGGGCTGCCGGGCAACGGCTGCCACATCCACCTGTCGGTGTGGCGCGAGGGCGAGAACGTGCTGTACGATCCCGACGCCGAGGGGCGGTACCCGCTAAGCGACGCCGGCCGCTTCTTCGTCGGCGGACTCCTGGAGCACGCGCCGGCGCTGGTGGCGGTGACGGCCCCGACCGTCGAGTCCTACGACCGGTTGGCGCCGGGGATGTGGGCGTCGGCGTACACCTGCTGGGGCCACGACAACCGCGAAGCGATGGTCCGGATTCCCTCGGTCGACGCCGACAACCCCGAGGCCACGACCCGTGTGGAGTTCAAGCCCGCTGACAACACCACGAACCCGTATCTCGCCCAGCTCGGGCTGCTCGCCGCCGGGTTCGACGGGATCGAGCGGGAACTCGACCCCGGCGAGCCGCTGAACCGGGATCCGGGCGGCGTCGACGACGCGGAGCTCCGGGAGCGCGGAATCGAGCGGCTGCCGGAGTCGCTGGCGGCGGCGCTCGACGCCTTCGAGGCCGACGACGTGCTCGCCGAGGCGCTGGGCGAGCCACTCCACGGGTCGTTCCTCGAAGTCAAGCGCAGCGAGTGGGCGCAATCGACCGAGGACGGCGAGGTCGACACCGACTACCTCGACCGGGGGTTCTAACCCGACCTCGCGCTTCGGGTGGGGGCGCCGGGTCGGGCTCGGCCGTTGGGCACAGTGTTAAGATCAGAAATAATATCTCGCATAATTTCAATTCGTTTCCTTTCTCGCCCGGAGATGCGGTTTTGTCGTTCACGTTTGTAAGTTACTGACCGACCTCCGTGGCAGTTTTTTCCGCCTCGTTCCGAAGGCTTTTCTTCCGTCCACGGGAACGTGTACGCCATATGCCCGCGGACTTCAATTGGGCCATCGGTGGAGAGGCCGGCGATGGCATCGACTCGACGGGGAAGATCTTCGCCCAGGCCCTGTCCCGGGCGGGGCGGCACGTGTTCACGTCGAAGGACTTCGCGTCCCGGATCCGCGGCGGCTATACGGCGTACAAGATCCGGACCTCCGTCGACCCCGTCCAGAGCGTCGTGGACCGACTCGACGTGCTCATCGCCTTGACCCCGCGGACGATCGAGGAGAACCTCGAGGAACTCCACGAGGGCTCGGTGATCGTCTACGACGGCGAACGAACCACGATGGCCAACGTCGAGATCCCCGACGGGATGGTCGGGCTCGACGTTCCCCTCAAACGGCTCGCCGAGGAGGCCGGCGGGGCGATCATGCGCAACGTCGTCGCGCTCGGCGCGGCGTGTGAGGTCACGGGCTTTCCGATCGAGAACCTCGACAGCGCCTTAGAGAAGCGGTTCGCCTCCAAGGGCCAGGCGCTCGTCGACAACAACAAGGAGGCGGCCCGGAGCGGCCAGGACTACGTGGCCGAGGAGTGCGACGTCGACCTCGGCTACGAACTGGAGACCACCGATTCCGATTACGTCCTGCTCAACGGCGACGAGGCGATCGGGATGGGCGCCATCGCCGCGGGGTGTAAGTTCTACGCGGGCTACCCGATCACGCCCGCGACCGACGTGATGGAGTATCTGGTCGGCCGGATCGAGCGGTTCGGCGGCCACGTCGTCCAGGCGGAGGACGAACTCTCGGCGATCAATATGGCGCTCGGCGCGGCGCGGGCCGGCGCGCGGTCGATGACTGCCACCTCCGGCCCCGGGATCGACCTGATGACGGAGACCTTCGGGCTGGTGGCCACGAGCGAGACGCCGCTGGTGATCGTCGACGTGATGCGGTCGGGCCCTTCGACGGGGATGCCGACCAAACAGGAGCAGGGCGACTTGAACGGGCTGCTGTACGGCGGCCACGGCGAGATCCCACGGTTCGTGCTCGCCCCGACCACGATCTCGGAGTGTTTCTGGAAGACCGTCGAGGCGTTCAACCTCGCCGAGAAGTACCAGACGCCGGTGTACCTCGTCGCCGACCTCTCGATGGCGGTGACCGAGCAGACGTTCACCCCCGAGACGTTCGACATGGACGACGTGGAGGTGGACCGCGGGAAAGTCGTCGACGAGGAGACGCTCGACGAGTGGCAAAACGAGAAGGGCCAGTTCAAGCCCCACGCGATCACCGACGACGGCGTGTCGCCGCGGGCGTTCCCCGGGACCGTCGACGGCGCACACATGTCGACAGGGCTGGAACACGACGAACTCGGCCGACGGACCGAGGACACCGGAATGCGCGTCGAGCAGGTCGACAAGCGCAACCGAAAGGTCGGGACCGCCCGCGAGGAGGAGACGTGGGACCCCCGGGAGTTCGGCGACCCCGACTCCGAGACGCTCGTGATCTCGTGGGGGTCAAACGAGGGGCCGATGACCGAGGCGATCGAGATGCTCGCCGGGGAGGGGATCGATCTCCACTTCCTTTCGGTGCCGTACATCTTCCCGCGGCCGGACCTCACCGACGCCGTCGAGGCCGCCGAGCGGGTCGTCGTCGTGGAGTGTAACGCCACCGGCCAGTTCGCCGACATCGTGGAGCACGACACCCTCACGCGGGTGGATCGGATCAACAAGTACGACGGCGTGCGGTTCAACGCGGACGAACTCGCCGCGGAGATCAAAGCGACCGTCGCGGAAACGGAGGTTACCCAATGAGCTCAGACGTACGTTTCACCGACTTCAAATCGGACAAGCAGCCGACGTGGTGTCCCGGATGCGGCGACTTCGGGACGATGAACGGGATGATGAAGGCGCTCGCGAACACCGGCAACGACCCGGACAACACGTTCATCGTCGCCGGCATCGGGTGTTCCGGCAAGATCGGGACGTATATGCACTCCTACGCCCTCCACGGCGTCCACGGCCGGGCGCTTCCCGTGGGCACGGGCGTGAAGCTCGCAAACCCCGACCTCGAAGTGATGGTCGCCGGCGGCGACGGCGACGGCTACTCCATCGGCGCCGGCCATTTCGTCCACGCCGTCCGCCGGAACGTGGATATGAGCTACATCGTGATGGACAACCGCATCTACGGCCTCACCAAGGGCCAGGCCTCGCCGACATCGCGGGACGACTTCGAGACGGCGACGACGCCCGAGGGGCCCCAACAGCCCCCGGTGAACCCGCTGGCGCTGGCGCTGGCGTCGGGAGCGACGTTCATCGCCCAGTCCTTCTCAACCGACGCCCAGCGCCACGCCGAGATCGTCCAGGAGGCGATCGAACACGACGGGTTCGGGTTCGTGAACGTCTTCAGCCCGTGTGTCACGTTCAACGACGTCGACACCTACGATTACTTCCGGGACAGCCTCGTCGACCTCGCGGAGGAGGGCCACGACCCCACGGACTACGACGCCGCGAAGAACAAGATTCTGGACGCTAGCAAGGAGTACCAAGGCGTCGTCTGGCAGAGCGAGAAGTCGATCCCCTACGGCGAGAAACGAGGTCTCGACACGGACATGTCCCGGGTCGACGAGGGTGCCCCCGAGGGCGCGATGGATCTGGTCCGCGAGTTCTACTAGGACCTTTTTACGTCGGTGGGGTCCCAAACCGCGGGACCCCACCTCGCAAAAAGCTCCGCCAAAAACACCCGTTCGCTCGTTACGCTCGCTCACGGTGAACGGCGCGCACGGCGCGCCGATGCCCGGGGTGCGGCTGGATGGCTTGCCTCCCGCTTCGGCCGATAGTTTTACCACAGCTAATTCCGCCCTTTCGCGGGCGTCAGGAACGTTTCCGCGTGTTTTTTACCCGCGTCGCAATTTATACTGAGTAACGATGACCGCCGACGCCGCGACGGCCGGCCGACGAACCCGGCCGGGTGCGACGCGCCCGCGATGCGGTGTTCACGCGACCACCGTCCCGGATCACCGGGAACCACAGTCCACGAACCCACGCTATGTCTGAGACCTACGACGTCGTCGTCGCCGGCGCAGGGCCGGCCGGAGCACAGTGCGCACGGGACCTCGCACAGCGCGAGTACGACGTGCTCGTGTTGGAGGCCGAACCCGAGGAGGGGTTCCCGCGGCAGTCGAACAAGTCCACGGCGGGGACGTTCGCGTCGATGACGGGCGCGTTCGGGATTCCCGACGACGTCGTGATGAACTACACCGACGAGGTCGTCCTCGAATCCCCCAACGAACAGTTCGTCCAGCGCCAGCCCGGTGCCGTCCTCGAGTTCGCGGAGTTCAAGCGATGGCTGGTCGCGGAGGGTCGCGACCACGGCGCGGCGTACCGCTTCGGGGCGCGCGTGAACAACCCCATCACGGAGGACGGCGAAGTCGTCGGCGTCCAGTACGCCGGCGACGAGGAGGTGTACGCCGACATCGTCGTCGACGCCACCGGCCCGGCGGCACCGCTCGCGAAGAAACTCGACGTCTGTGACCTCGAACGCAAGAACCAGGCCGTCGGCATCGAGTGGGAGATGGAAGGCATCGACGTCGATCACCCCGAGTTCGCGGACCTCACCGACGCGATGATGCTGCGTCTCGACCACGACTACGCTCCGGGGGGCTACTCGTGGGTCTTCCACACCGGCGGCGACACCGCGAAGGTCGGCCTCTGTTACATCCAAAACGAGAGCTACCAGGAGTACGGCGATTCCTCGAGGAGCATCGACGACCATCTGAACCACTGGCTCGAAACGGATCCCCGCTTTTCGGACGCCGAGCGGATCGCGGACAAACAGCAGCACCGCGGCAGCGCGCACATCCAGATGCCGGACGACCTCAGCACGGATAGCTTCATGGCCATCGGCGACACCGTGCCAACGATCGATCCGCTGTGGGGCGAGGGGATCCACAAGTGTATGGAGTCCGCTCGTGCCGCCGCCATCACCGCGGACCGGTGTCTGATGGGGTCGGAGACGGACACGTCGGCGGCGGCGATGTCCGTCTACGACGACCTCTGGCACAGCCGTGTCGCCCCGGATATGCGAACCCGGCTGACGATGACACAGTTGCTGTACCTCGCGCCGAACGACCGCTACGATCGCCTGATGGACGACCTGAACGCGATGGACGCCGACACGCTCGCCGACGCCAACGCCGGCAGCGTCCGCGGCCTCGCGAAGCTCGCGCACCTCGACGACCTCCCGCTGCTCGCGCGGTTCGCGAAACAGCGGCTCGCCGAGTGACGCGGGGGCCGTCGCCCGCAACGACTTTCGGCGCGAGCGGAGTAGCCCGAAGTGAGATGCCACAGCGATCGACAGGCGACGAAGGCGGCCCCCACGCACGGGGGATGCCGGTGCTCGGACTCGGAACGTGGGAGAACACGGATCCCGAGGCGTGTGTGAACGCGGTCGCCACGGCGCTTGAGGCCGGGTACCGCCACATCGACACGGCGCAGGCGTACGGCAACGAGGAGCACGTCGGCCGCGGGATCGAACGCGCGGATGTACCCCGTGAGGACATTTTCCTCGCCACGAAAGTCTGGATCGACCACCTCTCCTACGACGACGTGCTCGCCTCGACCGAGGAGAGCCTCCGGAAGCTCGGCGTCGACGGCGTCGACCTCCTGTACGTCCACTGGCCGGCCCGCGAGTACGACCCCGAGAACACGTTCCGGGCGTTCGACGAACTCGTCGACGACGGGAAAACAGACCGGATCGGGATCAGCAACTTCGAGCCCGAGCAGGTCAACGACGCGATCGATCACACCGAAAACCCGATCTTCGCGAATCAGGTGGAGGTCCACCCGCTGTTGCGGCAGCCCGACCTCCGCGAGCACTGCGCCGACCACGGGATCGAGGTCGTCGCGTACTCGCCGCTGGCCCGCGGGGCGGTGTTCGACGTGCCGGAACTGACCGAGATCGCCGGGAAACACGGCGTGAGCGAGGCGCAGGTCTCCCTGGCGTGGCTCCGGGAGAAGGGCGTCACCGCGATCCCGAAGGCCACGAGTGAGCCCCACATCCGCGACAACCTGGCGTCGCTGGACCTCGATCTCGACAGCGAGGACGTGGCGACCATCGACGCAATCGACCGGACCGATCGGCGTGTCGATCCCGGGTGGGCACCCTGGTAGTCGTGGCGTAGGTTTATCAGCGACCGGGCGGCCACGCGGCGTATGTCGTAGGAAGTCGTCCGCGTCGGGTAGCGGTATCGTCTCGTTCGTAAGTCCAGTCTCGACCGATCGCACGAGTACGTGCGATCTGACGAGAACCCAGTTACAAGCGAGACGAGAGCTCGGCACGTCGACGCGGGAACGGGACGTGCCGACTGGTCGCCATACCGACGTCCGAACCCCAAGCGGCCCCGTCCGCCGACCGGGACTATTTGTACGCCGGCGCCGGAACGTAGCGTATGAGCGGCGACGGGCCCCACGCTGACGGACCCGACGACGATGGGGACACCTCGGACCCTCCGGCGGGGTGGACGGTCTGGAACGACGAGCCCCGCGGCCGTCGGATCCTCGTGTTCCGCCCGGACGTGTTCAACGAGAGCAACGACTTTCCGGCGCCGTGTCTGCCGACGATCCTGGTCTCGAACCGCTCGCGGGCGGCCCGTCCGGGAGCCTCGCGGGTGCGGACTGGAACCTGGCACGCCGTGCTCACGCTGGAGCCCGAGGTCGAGGCCGTCGCCGAGGAGTACGGCAGCCGGGAGGCCGCCGTCGCCGGGGCGAACGACCTCGCTCGTCGGTTTGCCGAGGGCGCGGTCGACTACAGAGCGGCCTACCAGGTACCGCGGGAGGCGTACCTCGATCGGCTGGACGAGGTAGTGGGACGGGCGTGAGCGCGCCGTCGGAGGTCACGCCGACTGCGACCGGCTCCGCGATCCGTAGCGACCGGACGGCGCGGCCCCAAACCTCAGGCGAACCCCCGGCGGCGACAGCCTACGCCGACGGGCGGATGGTGACGGACTCGCCGTCGAACGTCGTCAGACTCAGGCTGAGGTCCCCGTACTCCCTGGTCCGGACGGGGAGGGAAAGCTGGTCTTCCAGGTACCGGATCGCGGCCGCCTCGCCCAGCCGGAGCCCCTCGATCCCGTCGGTCCGGTAGTGGATGCCCGCACGGTTCCGGCCAAGCGCCATGTTCGACGCGAGCTTGTTGAGTTCGCCGCGGACTGTGAGAGTCTCGTCCACACCCAGGTCTGACGTCTCCTCGGCAGTCAGGAGCTCCTGCCCGTCGCGCGTCGGCACGACCTTCTCGCCCGCCGGGAACTCGTAGTCGCCGTCGAACAGCGCCTTCAGAACGGTTACGCCCGCCCCCGCGACGACCGAGTGGCCGGCCGGGTAGGAGGGGTGGGTCGGCGACCCTTCGGCGTACGCCTGGGGAAGCAGGTAGGAGCCGAACGTCTCCTTCGTTCTGGACAGCGCGTCGGAGTCGAGGAGGTTCGTCGGGATGGGGTAACTCACCCCGTCGGGTTCCGAGATCTCACCTTCTTCGCCTTTCACCGCCTGGACGCGGCCGCCGTACTCCTCGGGGCGGAGCCGCCGGTGGACGTTCCACTTCTTGTGCCACGCCGCCAATTGGCCCTGCTCGGAGGCCCCCAGCACCTTCTTTTCGACGTAGAGCGGCCCGAAGTCGTTGAACGGGAGCGTGGTCTGGCCAAGGAACGTCTCCTTGTTGCGCTGGTCGTTTTGGCCATCGCTGAACGGCTTCAGTGTGTACGGGAGGTTGTCGTCCAGCGGCGCGTTCATCGTGAAGATCAGGACCTGTGCGGCCTTCTGGAGCTGTCGAAACGGCGGATCGTCGTGGACTCGCTCGCACATATCCCGGCCGGTGAGTATGTACCGCGTTTCGCCGAACTCGTTCGGCGGGAGGTTCCGCTTGCCCGGTGGGACGCCCCGCTGGATGGCGAGCCACTCGTCGACAGTGGTCGCGTAGTCGCTGCCCGTCGCTTGGACCTCGATCTTCTGGTCCTCGACGCCACCGCCGAGCGCCCGGTCCTTCCAGAGGAACTGTGAGACGTACGGCCCCGTTTCCGCGCCGGGGACGACCCCGCGGAACACGTTACCCGGGGTGACGGTGCCGTCCGACCCCGGTCCGTTGTACGCGTCCAGCGAGTCGAGTTCGGCGGCGGCGGCCGCGACGAGGTCGGACGATCCGTAGTCGTAGAAGCCCACGTCGCGGGTCAGCGCCCGCCAGTAGAGTTCGATCATCTCGGCGCCGGTTTCGGGGTCGTCGAACGCCGGCGGGCGGGCGATCCGGAGTTGCGCCGTCGACCCGCCCGAGGTCTGGTAGGTCCACGCACTCTCGGGCTGGACCAGCGGCCGTACCTCGGTGTCGACGTTCTGCGACGCCTGCGGGATCGACTCGTAGCCGGACCCCGACTCGCAGGCGTCGACGAGCGTCCCGTACGCGTCCGTCGTCGGGAGTCCCGTCTCCCCGTCGTGCGGGAGGGACTTCCCGAACTTCGCGACGACGGCCCGCTCCGAGACCCGGTCGTTGGAGGCGTGCGGGGACGCGTCGGCGTCCTTGACCAACTGTGCCCGCGAGTAGTCGCGCCGCGTTTTGCGCTCATCGTTGACCCGCCGCTTGATCGTCGGATCCGTCGACGGACTGCCGGCGCTTTCCGTCCCCTTGCCGGGGTTGCCGTCGCCGTTACCGCGGGCCTGTTTCGCCGCGGCGGGTCCCGACGCGATCAGTCCGAGACCCGTCGCGCCGAGCCCCTGTAGCAACCGTCGCCTGAACAGTCGGATCGGCGTCGATTCGGTGTCGGTACCGCTGTGATCGGATTGCCCCCGCTTGAGTCCTCTCCACCGCTCCCTCGCATATCAGAATCTACCAATGGTTGATATTTAATAAATTTTAGGGCCGTGACACGCGGGATAGTAATTATCGTGTCGTGGATCGACTGTCGGGCGATCCCCGGGTTATGTGGGGAAACCGCTTCGCTTGAGCGACGGTCTCGCGGGGAGGTGGATCAGTCTGTGCCCTTCCTGCCGGCCGGACCTGCGACCGTCGACGGCCACTTCTCCGGACGCGAGCCGCAGGCTGCGGTTTTCACGCGTGAAAACCGGACCGAAGCGGCGGGCGTTATTATCAGAAACTCGATTATATTCGACACCACCACAGCGAGGGATCGCCGTCGGCTCACTCGTCGGCGTCCGTCCGGCGGGTGTCGCTCCCGACTTTCCCGTCGCGGCGGTCCCGGTCCCGCGCCGCCGCCGACCGCTCGTCGGGGTCGCCGTAGCCGCCGCCGCCGGGCGTCCGGACCGTGACCGTCGTCCCCGCGTCAACCTCGACGGTGGTCTTCGCGGGGACGGGGTCGCCGTCGATCAGGTTCTCTCCGGTCGCGCCGGGCTCCCCACCGGCGGCGCCCTGCGGCGCGTGACGGCGGCGCTCGGTCAAAAGCGACACGACGGCGTCGGTCTCGACGGTGACCGACCGCTCGATGCCGAGCCCGCCGCGGTGGCGACCGTCCCCGCCGCTGTCGGGCCGGAGCGCGTACCGTTCGACGGACAGGGGGTACGCCGATTCAAGCGCCTCGATCGGGGTGTTCAGCGTGTTCGTCATCCCGACTTGGACGCCGTCCATCCCGTCGCTTTCCGGAGCGGCGCCGTCGCCGCCGCCGATGGTCTCGTAGTACGTGAAGCCCGAACCTCCGCCGTGCCCGCGCTGGCTCCCGATGATGGTGTTGTTCATCGTGCCCTGGCCCTGGGCGGGCACGGTGCCGGGGAGCGCCTCCGAGAAGGCCGCAAGCACGACGTCGGTCACCCGCTGGCTGGTCTCGACGTTGCCGCCGACGACCGCGGCCGGCGGCGTGGGATTCAGCAGCGACCCTTCGGGGGCCACCACCGAAACCGGGTCGTAACACCCTTGGTTGGGCTGGATCTCGGGGTCGGTCACCGCGCGGACGACGAAGTAGGTCGCGCTCGTCGCGACCGCCAGCGGCGCGTTCATATTCCCCGCGACCTGGTCGGCGGTCCCCGCGAAGTCGACGGTCACCTCGGTGCCGTCGACCGTCACCGTCGCGGCGATCGGGATGTCCTCGTCTGTGACGCCGTCGCCTTCGAGCACGTCTTCGGCTTCGTAGGTCCCGTCGGGGATCTCCGCGATCTCGGCTTCGATCCGCTCTCTGGAGTAGTCGATGACGGCGTCGAAGGCGGTTTCCAGCCGGTCGCGGCCGTGCTCCGCGAGCAGGTCGCCGATCCGATGCCCCCCGCGCTCGTTGGCCGCGAGCTGTGCGCGGAGGTCCGCGCGCCGCTCCTCGGGGTTGCGGACGTTCGCGAGCACGAATTCGAGGAGATCCGTGTCGATCTCGCCGTCATCGACGATCCGGACCCCGGGGATCCGGAGCCCCTCCTGGTGGATCTCCGTTGCCCCCGCGGGCATACTCCCCGGGGTGCCCCCGCCGACGTCGGCGTGGTGGGCGCGCGTGACCGCGTAGCCGATTATCTCGTCGGCCGGCGCGATCGTCGAGACGACGGTGACGTCCGGGAGGTGGGTCCCGCCCGCGAAGGGGTCGTTCAGAACGTAGGCGTCTCCCGGGGCGGGGTCGCGCTCGCGGACGGCGGCGACGGCCTCGGGCATCGCGCCGAGATGCACCGGGATGTGTTCGGCCTGCGCGATCATCCGCCCCGCGGCATCGAACAGCGCGGTCGAGCAGTCCTGTCGTTCCTTGATGTTCGGGGAGTAGGCCCCGCGGATCAGGACCTGTCCCATCTCCTCGGCGATGCCTTCCAGCCGGTTCCGGAGGATCTCGAGCGTCACCGGGTCGAGATCCTCGCTGTGTGTGGGTGTCGTCATAGCGTATCCTCGGATGCGTCGGCCGCTCCCGCGCCGGCGCCGCGAGGCCGGATCACGAGCGCGCCGTTGTGCCACACGGTCGCCGTCCACGCCGGCGGGACGACCGTCGTGCTCTCGGCCTGTTCGAGAACCGCCGGCCCCTCGACGGTCGCCTCCGCCGGGAGCGCCAGCCGGTCGTGTACCGCCGCCTCGTGTGTCTCGCCGTCGAAGTCGACGGTCCGAGTTCCGACGAGACTGTCGCCGTCGGCGTCGTATCGGGTCTCGACGACCGACCGCGACGCGCGGGCGGTCGCCCGGAGGTTCACGAGTTCGACCGTGGCGTCCATCCGGTAGCCGTGGGTCCGTTCGTGTTCGGCGTGGAACCGCGAGCGGGCGGCGTCGGAGTCGAACGGGAGGTCGACCGGGACCGTCAACTCGAAGCTCTGGCCGGCGTACCGGAGGTCGGCCTCGTACTCGACGGTCGGGTCGGCCGCAGTCGACTCCGCGAGCGCGTCGTGGGCCAGATCGGTCACGGTCTCGGCGACGCGGTCGGGGTCGGCGTCGTCCAGTCGGGTCAAATGGGTGCGGACGCGGTCGTACCGCTCGTCGGCGTCCAGCAGGCCGTAGGCGGAGAGCACGCCCGAGGCGACGGGCACGATCACGGCTTCGATGTCGAGGTCGTCGGCGACGCCGGCGGCGTGCATCGGGCCGGCGCCGCCGAACGCGACCAGCCCGAACTCGCGGGGATCGAACCCGCGCTCGACGGTGATCTCCCGGATCGCGCGGGTCATCTTCGCGTTCGCGACCCGGTAGACGCCGCGGGCCGCCGCCGTTGCGCTTTCCAGCCCCGCGTCGTCGGCGAGGTCTTCGAGGACCGCCTCGGCGGCCGCGACGTCGAGGGAGAGTTCCCCGCCGAGCGCCGTGCTCCCGCCGACGTAGCCGAGCACGACGTTGGCGTCGGTGACGGTCGGCTGCGCGCCGCCGTTGCCGTAACACGCCGGGCCGGGGTCGGCGCCGGCCGAGCGGGGGCCCACCCGGAGCGCCCCGCCAGCGTCGACCCACGCGATCGACCCGCCGCCGGAGCCGATGGTGTTGATGTCGACCATCGGCGTCCTGATCGGGATGCCGTCGATGTCGGTGTCGGTGGTCCGTTCGGCGTCACCGTCGCGGACCAGGCTGACGTCGCTCGAAGTCCCGCCCATATCGAACGTGACGACTCCCGGGAGGTCCTCGGCTGCCCCGACCGCCCGCGCGGCCCTGTCGGCGCCGACGACGCCCGCCGCGGGGCCGGACAGCGCGGTCCCGACGGCGTGGTTGCGGACGGTGTCGGCGCTCGCGATCCCGCCGTTGGACTGCATGATCCGCGGTTCGGGGATCCCCTCCGCCGCGGCCCGCTCGCTCAGCCGGCCGACGTACCTGTCGATCGCGGGGGTGACGTACGCGTCGACGACGGTGGTGGAGGTCCGCTCGAACTCCCGGAACTCGGAGAGCACCGCGTGGGAGGCCGACACCGGGACGTCGAGTTCCTCGCGGAGGATCTCCGCGACCGCCCGCTCGTTGTCCGGCGTGACGTACGCGTGCAGCAGCGCGACCGCGACGCTCTCGACGTCGGCCTCCCGAAGCGTCGCCGCGAGCTCTCTGACCGCCGCGGGGTCGACCGGACGCTCGATTCCGTCGGGTGTGGCCCGCTCGGGGAGTTCGTACCGGCGCGAGCGCGGAACCAGCGGTTCGGGCTTCTCGTCGTGGAGATCGTACAGCGCGGGTCGGTTCTGGCGGCCGATCTCCAGGACGTCCCGGAACCCCTCGGTGGTGACGAGGGCGGTCCGCGCGCCGCTCCGTTCGAGCAGGGCGTTGGTGGAGACGGTCATCGCGTGGGAGAACTCCTCGATTGCGGCGGGGTCGATCCCCGCCTCCGCGCAGGCCTTCTCGATCCCCGCGATCACCCCTTCACTTTGATCGGCGGTCGAGGGAACCTTCGCGGTCACGAGGGTCTCCGATCCGGCGACGAGCGTCACGTCGGTGAACGTCCCGCCGACGTCGACGCCGACGCGGGTCGTCATACGGGATACGGGGGGCGGCCGCCGGCGCCCCGCCGTCCGTGTCGGGTGTGCGGTCGTTGCATTCGGTATCGTATGCCACTGGTGGCGAACGCCGCAAAAGGGTTGTTATGATCGTGACATCCGGGACGTGAACTCGTGTGAGCGACGCCGGGTGGGCCACAGCCTGTTCATACACGAACCGCAATCGTACGCGTCTGATCACGGACCGGATCACGGTCTCCCTCGACGAGGACGCGGCGGACGCTATCGAACAACTGGTGAGCCGGACCGGGAAGGGAAACAGCGAGCTCGTCCGGGAGGCGATCGCGTTCTACGCCGCGAACCGGCAGGTCGCCAGCTCCGACGTGAACCTCGACCTGGAGGAGTACCACGGGATGCTCGCCAGCGGCGAACACGCGCTCCTGGACATCGACTTCCTGGATACCCTCCTCAAATACAGCCCCGACGAGGGCGGCCGGGCCGAGGCGTTCACCCGCGACCTCGACCGGGTCGCGGAGTACCACGCCGCCGAGTACGCAGCGCGGTTCGACGACCTGGAGGAGGTCCTCGATCGGTTCTCGGTGTGTGGGTTCCTGACCGTCCGGGAGAGCACCGACAACACATACCCGTCGTGTTCCCGACGGAGGACGTAAAGCGGTTTATGCTCGGGTTCCTCCGGAAGACCACCGCGGAGTTGCCCTTCGAGCTCGAGATCGAGCAGGGCGTCTCGAAGGTGTTGCTCCGGACGGTCCCGGAGCGACCCGCAGCCCCCTGCAGGGGCGGGGTAGTCGTACCGGGCACTGCGAACGGCGTCGCGACAATGTTTTCGAGGACGCCCGGCGTCCGGTGAACTGATGCCACACGGAACGCCGGGGTTGTCACCACGCCAGCGACTGCTCGCCCGGGGGTGGCATTACGCGGCCTACGCGGTCTTCTTCCTGCTCGTGTACGGTGGGGTCGTCGTGGCGACCGGGGGGTTCCCGGCGTGACTGCCGTTCGCGATACTGGTCGGCTCGGTGCTCAAGGACGTCTACGACGAGATCCGCCTCCAGCGGGGCGGCCAGCCTCTCGCCTACGCCGGGGTCGAACACGCCCCCTCGAACGTGGTGCTCGCCGGGGTCCTCGTTTCGGGAGTCGTGGCGCCGACCGGCACGATCCTGGGATATCCGGCCGGCGACGTGGCGCTGTGGCTGGCCGTCGTCGATCTGGTCTTCGATCCGTCGCAGGATATGCGGGCCCGAGGGTCCCCCGCCTGTAGGGTGACGTGCGGGCGGACCGCCACACATACGTCGGTCGCCGGCGTCCCTCCGGCGAGGATGACATTCGCTGCCGACCGCGTCCGGACCGTCACCTTCGACTCGTACAGCACCCTCGTCGACGTCGAGGCCGCCGAGCGCGCGCTCGCGGACCGCGTTGCGGACCCCGGGCCCGTGTCGGACCTCTGGCGGGCACGGTCGCTCGAGTACACGTTCGTCGCGAACCACACCGACGCCTACCAGCCGTTCTACGAGATGAACCGGGACGCCCTGCAGTACGCCCTGGACGCCTTCGGCGTCGACGTCTCGACCGAGGAGCGCGACGCGATTCTGGCGGTGTACCACGAACTCGACGTGTTCACGGACGTCCGGGACGGCATCGAACGCCTCCGGGACGCGGGCTACCCGTGTTACGTGGTGTCGAACGGGAACCCCGAGATGTTGGCGTCGATGGTCGAGCACGCCGGGATCGGCGATCTGCTCGCGGACACGATCAGCGCCGACGAGGTGGAGACGTTCAAACCGGACGCCGACCTGTACCGTCACGCGGCGGGCCGGACCGGGACGCCGATCGAGGAGATCGTCCACGTGACCGCCGGGTGGTTCGACGTGATGGGTGCCCGACACGCCGGGATGCAGTCCGTGTGGGTGAACCGGACGGACCAGCCGTGGGAGACGTTCGGCGGGGAACCGGACCTGACCGTCGAGACGTTTCACGAACTGGCCGACGCGCTGGGCGCGTGAAATGCCGGGCGGGCGGTGCGGGCGACGCCCCCGGCCGCGAGACCGCCCACCAGCCCGTTCAGGCTCGGATTCGCTCGCGCGAACGGCCGTGAGCGCGAGGCCGACGAGCGACCTACGGGAGCGGGTCGAAAGCCACGCAGTGCCGTTCGTCATCACGAGAGAGCTTCGCTCTCTCGAACGACGAGGAGTGCTTTTGACCGAGGTTTTACCGGAGTGTAGCGGGCGCTTTAGGAGGTCGATGCGCCCCGGAACACTACCGGACGAGACCCTACCGGTAGGTTCGGTGAAAGCGTATCAGGCGGGCTGAGCCTCCCAAACCCACAAAACCAACGCTTCCGTTCAAACCCACGGGCCCACGTAGTGGGAGCAGTTTCATACGCGGCTGAAACGTGGAACACACGACGAAAGGTCTCACTCCCCTTTCAGCTACAGTCATCTCTTTTCGCTCGGAGCAGGCCGTTCGACGCGGCGGCCTACGCCCCAGTCTACAAAAGTTTCCGGAACAATTCTCCGCAGAGCGACGTATACGACAGCAGCACCTCAACTCGGACTGGTACCACAGACCGGAGTTACAGTAGCGTTTGCAACTGGTTGCACATCCGATCGCACGCCGTCGTGCGATCGAGTGAGCGAAGAGTTATACTGTCGGCTATAGTCGCGTGACGGATTTCGACACCCGGGGGGTGTGGAAGATCTTCACGTAGTTATAGCCGACAGTATTACAAACGCTACTATAGCTTCCGAGGTGTTCTGATGCCGGCGTTCACGGTTCGGCTCTCTGATTGGTAGGAGCGTGCGCTCAGGCATCTCCCACTGGCCGGCGTTCCGGTCCTCTCGGCGTCGTTCAACAGCAACAAACTGTTGGCAGTCATCAGGTTCGACGGTAGCCATATCGGGTTCAAATTCGGACTTCCGGTATCGGTCGTGACTGTCCGGCAGTTCGTGAGGGTCCCGAACTCCGGCGTCGGCGTCAACGCGGGTCTTCCGGCGGAATCGCTCCCGGTCGCTACCGTGAGCGTGCCGGTGCTGCTGGTGGTACAAGCGGTGCCGTCGATAGGCCGGCGTACCCCGGTTGCTCCTTTTGGGGAGTTCGTACTGATTCGTGTCGGGGGTGCGCGCTGGCTTGCGATTCGTGGGTTCAATCACGAGCGAGCAGGAGGGTGAACGGTAGCCCACCCGAGCGGCGGTCAGTGCCGGTACAACTCTCACCGGTGGATGTGAGCGCGTCTATTATCTACGTAGGTCTTCCTGTGGCTCCTCGTCGATCATCTCCGGTGTCCCACTCAGAACGTTTCGCATCTGCGTTAGTGGTTCGCCAACCGAGATGCCGTGTTGCGTGATTTTGAACTCCCGAAGCGTCCGCTCGAAGTCGCTCGTTCGTTTTTTCAGGACGCCGATGGCTTTCCGCAACTCACCGCGTAGTTCGAGGTGCTGAAGGAAGATGATACTGTCAGCGAGGTAGCTGATGTTCTCCTGTGTTGCATTGAAATCGCCAGTAATGTTCCGTGTCTCATCGACAAAGATCGTGGAGACGCCCATATTGTTGAGATACCGACCCAACGCGTGCATTCGTTTGAGCATCGTATCACCTTCGCCACGGAGCGTGAGTCTGTACCCGGAGATACCGTCTACCATCACGATTTGAGCGCCGTGTTGTTCAACTTCCGTCCGAACCATTCTAGCAAACTCCTGCGGTGATCGTTCGAGTGCCTCCACCTCGGTAACCTGCAGTGTGCCCCTGTCGATCATTTGCCTGACGGGAATGTTGACTGCCTTTGACCGCTTCAAGAACGTCCCTTTGCTCTCCTCGAAGAGATAGATCACCGATCGTTCTCCTCTACCCGCTGCTTCTTTGATGAACTGTGTGCCAAGCGTGGTTTTCCCAACACCTGTTGGGCCGCTAATAATACTCACCGTTCCTCGGGTCAGGCCGCCGTTGAGAAGCTCGTCGATTTCGGGGACCCCTGCGGAGATCTGTTCGCCGGAAAAGTCACGTTCGTATTGGCCGGGTTCCAACGCCGGGTAGACGCTGATTCCGTTCTCGGAAATCCGGTAGGAGTGTCGGCCAGGCTGCGTCGCTGAGCCCCGGAACTTCGGGACTCGAATCGTTTTCCCGTGTTCGGTTGCAGTCAGATTTATTGTTCCATCGGTTATAAATTCCAAATCGTCGGTCGGGAGTCGTTCCGTGTCCTGCACGGTGAATAGAACGGTCGCCCCCTGATTTTCGAGGAACCGCATAAACCCGACGACCTGTTTGCGGAACTGGTAGTCGCCGGACGTGAGGTATCGAAGCTGTGTTACTGGGTCAACAACCACCCGGTCAGGGTTGATGTCGGTAACTGACTCCGTAATACTCTCCGTGAGGGGTTCCTGCTCGACCTCGGACTCATCGAAGACGCTGTACGATTGCTCTTCGGTGAAGACATCCGCTGTTGGACTCAGGTCCAGAAACTCGATGCTGTCCGTCTCGAACCCGAGTGCGTCGGCGTTCGCTTGAAGATCACTCAGATCCTCTTCGAGGTTGATGAAAAGCGTGGTTTCACCGGCCTCGATCCCCGCCTGTAGGAAATGAAACCCTACTATTGTCTTACCGCTCCCGGCACGACCTCGGAGCATATACGTACGACCGGGGATCAGTCCACCGCGTAGAATCTCGTCTAATCCCTCGATTCCGGTCGATAGCCGCTCACTCGACGTCTGTGACATAGTGCACGGCTATTCGTCAAGGGGATATATAACTGGGTAATAGTTAGTAAGACGCAGTTGATAGGCTAAAAGAATGTCACCGAATCCTGGCATCACTGGAGCAGGCGCTCGCTCCGATGACGATACGCTGCCGATCGGTGAATCAACGATTCTTCTGTTTTTAGAATCCGGACGGGACCGGGAGTTGTTGATCGAAGCACTCGGTGAAACGTACGACGTGGAGACGGCGACCGACGTAGAAGCGCTCGATATGTCGTTTGACTGTTGTATATTCGGTAAACACGAATTCAACAGAGTCGCTGGGACTGTCCAGTCCAAACGAGATCGGTCCAGCCCTGTCTTTCTGCCGTTCGTCCTGTTAGCCGATGGGAGTGCGGCGGGCGAACTGACACACGCCTGGGAGTATGTCGATGACATTATCGAACTGCCCGTAGACAAGGCAGCGTTACACGCCCGAATCGAGAATTTAGTTCAACGGCGACAGACGGCGATGCGACTCGCCGAGCGTGAAGAGCAGCTACAAGAGACGGTCGAGGACTTACGACTGAAAGAGCAGGCGATGGATAAAGCCCCGGTGGGGATTACGATCGGTGAACGACGCGGGGATGAGATACCGCTCATATATGCCAACGAACGGTTTGAAGAACTCACTGGCTACAGTTTGAACGTACTCGGGGAGGACTGCCGGTTTCTCCAGGGCGAAGAGACGGATCCGGAGACGGTCGCTGAGATCCGGCAAGCACTCCAGACAGAGGAGCCAGTCTCGGTTGATATTCTGAACTACCGGCAGAACGGGCAAAAGTTCTGGAACAAACTCGATATCGCTCCCATCCACGATGAAGACGAGCTTGTTACGAACTACGTTGGGTTTCAAACGGAGATCACCGACCGGAAGCTGCGGGAACTCCGTCTCCAAGTGTTGAATCGCGTGCTCAGTCACAACCTGCGGAACAAAATGAACGTCATCGAAGGCTATCTTTCTCTGCTCCGTGACGAGCTTGACGATGCCGAGCCACCGCAGGAAATCACGGAAATCGAACGAACCGCAGCCGATCTGATAGGACTGGCTGAGGCAGTTCGGAAATCCCAGCAGACGCTTGATTCCCAAGCAGAGCCGATTGAACTATTCGAGCGGATGGTACAACTGATGAACGCGTTCGAAGAACGGTATCCGCAGACGGATTTTGAACTCACACTACCCGCGAATGATCCGTGTGAAGTGACTGTCAGCGGGCTATTGACTGCTATCGAAGAGGCCGTCGAGAACGCAGTCAAACACAACGACAACCCGGAGCCATCGGTTGCGGTGACGGTTGATCGGCGCTCAAGCGACTGGGTCGAGATCGAGATCACTGATAACGGCCCCGGGATTCCGTCCAACGAACTCGAAGTTCTGGACCGAGGGGAAACAGCTCTAAAACACGCGGACCGGTTAGGCATCTGGCTTATCTACTGGGTGGTAAACAAAGCCGGGGGAGAGTTTTCGGTTTCCAGAGGGGACTCGGACACGACGACGGTACAGTTGTCCGTTCCGACAGGCGGGTCACCTGATCCGTCTGCTGGCAAGGAACGGTAAGCCGCCGGATTTACGCACGAATGACGCGAGATATCCACGTTCTACACGTCGAAAGCGATTCACAGTTCACCGAGCTCACTGCGGCGTACTTACAACAGGAAATTGAGACGATAGCGCTGTCCACGGAAACACGAGCTACTGACGCACTCACCAGTCTCAGGCAGGCAGACACGGACGTCGACTGTATCGTCAGCGCGTATGATTTCCCCGGGATGAACGGCGTTGAGTTCCTCAGAGCTGTACGCGAGGACTATCCCCGGCTTCCGTTCATTCTGTTTACTGGGAAGGGCAGCGAGTCCGTGGCAAGCGAAGCACTCGCGGCTGATGCAACTGACTACTTACAGAAACAGAAAGGGACTGAACAGTATCACCTGCTGGCAAATCGGATCCGGAATGCCGTCCAACAGTACCGGGAGTCCAAGGACCGACAGAAAGCCGAACACTACCGGCAGAGACTGTACGAGATCGCATCTGACACGGAGCTACGTTTCGACAGGAAAACCAAGCGGCTACTTGAACTTGGGTGTGAACGACTCGGGGTCGAAAACGGACACGTCACACGGATCGACCGGCACACGAACCGACACGAAATCAGGATCGCTGCCGGCTCCGATTTCGTACAGCCCGGCACTACTTCGGACCTATCCGAGACGTACTGCCAGCGGACGATTTCGGAAGATACCATCCTGACGGTCTATGATGCGGTGGAACGCGGCTGGGAGAACGAACCGGCGTATGAGCGGTGGGGCATCGGCTGTTATATCGGCGGAAAGATCGAGGTCGGTGGTGATCTTTACGGCACGGTCTGTTTCGTCGACCAGCATCCCAAATCCGGCCCGTTCACTGAACGAGAACGGACGTTCGTTGATCTCCTCACGCGATGGTTGAGTCACTTGGTTGAACAACGACAGCGGAACCACGAGGCCGAGCGCTACAGGCGGTTGTTCGAGAACCTTCCCGTCGGCGTGTTCCGGACGACGCTCGATGGCGAGATTGTCAGGGCGAACGGAACGGTACTGGACGTTTACAACGCGGAGTCAGATGAGCAACTGCGTCAAGCGGGGGCGCAGGTGCTGTACGTAGACGCCTCAGACCGCGAACGGCTACTCGAAGAGATCCGAAAGACGGGGCAGATCAAAAGCAAGGTGTTGGAAGTCGAAACCCCGGATGGTGAAAAGCGGGCTGTTCGTACGTCGCTCACGCTGGTAGAGGAAGATGGGACGCAGTATCTTGAGGGGGTCGTTCAGGACGTAACCCGCCGGCGGGAGCTTGAGCGGGAGTGCGAACGGATCAAAGCGATCGCTGAGTCGCTGAACGATCCGGCGTACGTGGTTGACGAGAACGGACGATTCACATACGTAAACGACGAATTTGTACGGCTAGTCGGATACCCCGAAGACGAAATCATTGGGAGTACTCCCGCGCTGATCAAGGATGAAGACGCAGTAGACGAGACGGAGCGCCAACTGGGGCAGCTCCTCTCGAGTGACGGCCCGGATACGGTGACGTTCGAGGTGATGATCCGGCCCCAGGACGGCGATCCGGTTCTCTGTGAGGATCGTATGGAGGTTCTGCCGGACGAGGGGGATACGTTCAACGGGTCCGTCGGGATGTTGCGTGATATTTCGGAACGGAAGCGTCGTGAGCGGGCACTGCGTCGGGAGCGGGACGGACTTGACGAGTTTGCGAGCGTCGTCAGTCACGACCTCCGAAACCCACTAAACGTGGCCACTGGACGGCTGAGGATCGTGCAAGACGAGTGCGACAGTCGACATCTGGACGATATTGAGGACGCATTAGGTCGGATGGATGAATTGATTGATGATCTGTCGACGTTAGCTCGTGACGGTCAGCAGGTAGCTGATACTGAGCCGGTTGCCCTCGCGGAGATCTCGAACGACTGCTGGGCGAACGTCGAGAGTCCCGGTGCATCGCTTCGTGTTGAAACCGACCGGACGATTCGGTGTGACTTGAATCGTCTCGGGCAACTGTTTGAGAACCTCTATCGAAATGCAATCGAACACGGGGGGTCGGACGTGACAGTGACAGTCGGTGAGTTGGATGAAGGGTTTTATATAGAAGACGATGGGTCCGGGGTCCCGGACGGAAAGCGAGACCAGGTGCTCGACTCGGGGTTCTCGACGGCAACTACCGGTACCGGGTTTGGCCTCGGTACTGTCCAGCAAGTCGTAGAATCACACGGCTGGAGGATCGATCTGACTGAGGGGAAGGAAGGTGGTGCCCGGTTTGAGATAACCGGTGTCGAATTCGTCAACTGATGTGCTGTAACCGACGGTGATAGCTCGTTCTCCACGAAGCGGCTCCGGCAGCGGTTCCTCCACAAAACAAACGAAATATAGTAGCGTTTGCAACTGGTTGCACGTCCGATCGCACGCCATCGTGCGATCGAGTGAGCGAAGACTTGCGAACGCTACTATAGTAGGTCCGGTGAAACTGGAACGTTCCGCGACCAAGGCTGAAAACCGGATCGACAGGTGAGTTACTCGTCCTCGAGGGCGTCGTAAATTTCGCGGTGTTCGTCCCGGTCGGACTCGGCGACACGGAGTACGAGTTCGCGCCGGATATCCGCCATAACGTCGTCGAGTGGCGTTGTTTCACCCGTTTGTTCTTCCGTCATCGTAACTGTGTCTTGTCCGTGGGCGCGGTTAATCGTTCGGGTCCGACGACTCGTGTATCAGTCGTTCGATTCCGTGTCGAACGAGTTCGTCTCGCCACTGTTCGATCTCTTCGGCTAACTCAATCTCCTCGGAATTCGCTTGGAGGTAGTCGATGACCTGCTCTTCGCTCACCGTCCGTTCGTCCGTACCGAACCGTTTCAGAACGTCTCGGATCTCGTCGTCGTAATCGAATCGATAGCCGTTGAGGAGATAGAACACGGCTACTGTGTTGAGTGCTGTCCGCTTGTTTCCGTCCACGAACGGATGATTGGCAACGAGCAGCCGAAGCAGGTGAAACGCCTTCTCGTGCATCGTTTCGGGGACCGATCCGAAACTTCCTTCTTCGATGTAGTTCAGCGCGAACTCCACGTCACCTCGACTCCGGACACCGCCGCTGGTCTCCGAGTACTCCGAGACGATATCGTCGTGGATATGGACGACATCCTCGACCGACGGATACCAGAGCGAATCGCCCATCCGATAGCGCTGACGGATGCCAGGCGAATGTAGTTTTTCACGCGACGGCTCACTCGACTGGCTTTCCCGTTCAGTTCGAAATGTACGCCCCGGATTATTCTTTATTATCGATAAATATTAAAGTTCTTTCATCTGGCGCACAATATGCCATACACAAGCCCCATACAAATAATCGAGCAATCTTCCAACCTTCGATATAGCATTTCAATTATGTTTCGGAAGCTCGTTCTTGGGTTGGTCAGAGGAACCCGACGAGAGTCACGATGATCCAAAGAATGGCCAGATAGAGAGTTAGGAGGAGAGAGAACGTCCGGAACAATGGAATGAGAATCTCTTTGAGATGCTCCGCGGACGCTCTACCGTATTCCGGCGGATGATAGGTTAGGTTCAGAGTTTTCGGTAGCGCGTCAACTATACCATCAGCATGCCCCGACCCGACAACCGCGAGTACCGTATCGTTCTCCTCAGCCGCGTCAGCGATTCTCTGTGCCATTATCTCGTCCCGATTCTGGTTTCCTGACCTGAACTCCATATTGTACCACCTGAGAAGAAGAACAGGCACAGAGAAACTCACGGCAAGGAAGCCAGCTCCCGCGAGATAGTCCCCCGTTATTAGCCCGACAATCACGCTACTGGGTAAGAGGAGGAAATACAACGAGGCGGAAATCACCCTCATCGTAAACGGGGCGTTCCGTAGTACCTCCGCGTCACTCTCCCGCGTGAAGTACACGTCAGCACCCTGTAGCTCAGCGAAGTCGACGAGAATGTCCTTCGAAACGTAGAGTGGGCTCAGAATATAGAACATTCCCGCTATCGCCTGTTGGAACCACCCCTCCGTAACCCCGTAGTCGCCAGTGTTCTCTGTTCCCTCCAAAACGAGAGCATCGATACCATCTTTCATCAACTCCCGTTCTTTGTCGTGGTCTCCGCGACTACTGTGAATCTCCCCTTTCAGGTGGACTACTGGCTCTGAGTTTGTACTACTATCCTCCTCGATCGTGCCAGTCTTTTTGACGGTGGCTCGACTCATTGCATATATTAACTGACGTACCAGAGAATTATAGAGGCGAGAGGATGACCGCAAAAGGACGTCCAAAATCTATGTCCGTAACCGGACAGAGCCAGTGTCCGCAAGGGGACATCGACCAATGAGCTTGGAAAGTGAGGGTTCTGAGCCCATATCTGATCTTGATGCGAGTCTAAAAACACAGGACAAGCCGATTATTGATGCGTTCTCGCATGCGAAGCATCAAGTACTTCTAACGACGGAAGTAGCCGAGAGAGTCGAATTAAGCGACCGACAGGTGCGTAGACGATTGAAAGACCTTGCGAGCCGAGACATTCTGGGAACTCGAAAACCCGGACGAGATCGACTCTGGTGGCTTAAGCGGGATGTGAGAGAACCTATTACCGCTCAATATCCACTTCTTCGCTTTGCTCGTGATCGTACCGGCGTTCAGCTGTTGCTGGCCGGACTTGGTATCGGGGTAATAGCACTGGTTCTTGTACCTATTGCCTCTCTCACGTATGCGTACAACGTTTCACCACCTTTGATAACAAGGGAAGTATTGCTCCAATGGGGTCTACTCGCAAGCATACTCGCCAGCGGTTTTTTGATCGCCGCTGTCATAGCCGCTATGACTGGCTGGTTACTTCGACGCGCAAACATAGATGTATCTGATCGATTTACTCGAATTTCTGAATGATACCGATGAGTACTAATACTGTTGGCTGTAATTACGTGAAGATTTTCGGCACCCCGGGGTGTCGAAATCCGTCACGCGACTATAGCCGACAGTATAAATACGTGTATCAAGGATTGGTAATGTGTCAGAACACAAAACACTACGAACTGAGGGTATGAAATTGGCTCTTGGAAAGGATTCAATCTTAAACGATGTCGAGAATGACCTCAAGAGATTAGAGTCTGATGGGTGGGAAGTTGTAGATTCAATGTCCTCCAAAGGCACCACTTGTGCCCTCGTTGTTAAACGAGATTAATATACCCTCAGTTTGGCGCTTCAGGGGGAACCCCTCGTCAAGCATTGAACTCAGGAGTTTAAATCGACTCAGTATCAACACCTCTCGACTCACAGAACTCATCAAAAGCGGATCTCCGCGTCACTTTCGCTTTCTCCCCCGGAGCATCTCTACTGATGAACCCACCCAGATCAGGGTGTTCGAGTAGTTTTGCGTGGTGCGAAACAACACTGTAATCGAGATCAGTCTCCTTCGCCACTTTGTACAGATCAACGAATGGGATAAGATCACCATCCATCTCACAAGCTTCGGACAGCGCCTTGAGAATCTGTGCCTGTGACTTGTGAGACAACTTAGCGGCCTGACTCCGAGCGTCAATGGGTTCTTGCTGTGTAGCGGCTATCTCTCCGACCTCGCTTTGGTACTCATCGAGCTTCCGGTTCAGCTTCGCAATCTCCTCCGCGTATTCTGGCTCATCTCGATGTTGCTCTTGAAATGCTTCCATTCCAAGTTCGACGAGCTCGGCCACACCCTCGGTCCACTTTGACCCACCATCAGACCGTTCGAGAGCCATCTCCTCGATGATGAACTCGGCCAGTTCCTCCTTCGTCAGGTCAACCTTCCGTGACGGCCCGAAGTAGACCTCTACCCGGCGATCATCGTAGTCACGCGGAGGCATCGAACACGCACCTCCAGAGATTATAAATAATATCGTTAGTATTCATCCCGATACTCAGCCCGTTTTGGTTATAAGCGAATTGTGCCGTATACGGCCAATAGAAGCCGGTATACGCGGTTTTATACCGGTAAGTGATGATTGTCGCCCGGAACACTACGGGGCGAGTTTCTACTAGTAGGCTCGGTGGAAGTGAAATCGGACGGAAATCTAGTCCAGACGTTCAAGTATGATGGCAGCGTAGCGTACAGTATGAGCCAGGTGACGAGACGTATCGTGCGGGAACTCCACGACGAGCCACATCTCGAAGGCCGACGGATTACTGTTCAGTTCCTCAAAGAACAAGTCGAAGAGCGGGGGCTCTCCCCGAGAACGGTTGCCGATCGCCACGACCTCGATGTGGCCGATGTCTATCGGGCGCTCACCTACTATCATGACCATCCTGAGGAGATGCGGACGATCGAACGCCAGCGGCAATCCGCGATCGAAGAACACGACCACTTGACGACCGATCCCGACAGTGTGCGTGACTAATGGGGTATCGCATCCTCGCTGACGAAAACGTCGAGCGGGCGACGATCAACTACCTGCGGAAACTCGGTCACGATGTCGAATGGATCGGCGATATCAAAGAACTCGGCCTCGGGGCTGACGATGGATCGATCGCTACGTACGGACGCGAGACAGACCGCCTCATTCTCACGCAAGATGACGACTTCTTCACCCAACTGGATAGTGGGGATACTGCTGGCATTCCTTTCCAGAAAGATCAGACGCTTTCGGCCCAGGAGGTCGGGGACATCGTACACGAACTCTCCGAATACATATGCCAGTCCGAAGTGACGCTCGAATACGTGAGTCGGAACTGGCTATAGAGCACCCTTGCATTGAATATCCGAAATGTACGCCCGGAACACTACCGAACGAGTTTCTACTAGTAGGCTCGGCGAAAGTGAACTGATACTGTCGGCTATCGTCGCGTGACGGATTTCGGCACCCGGGGGTGTGGAAAATCTTCACGTAGTTATAGCCGACAGTATGAGTAGCAACGACTTCGGCACAGCAGTACATTCATCACTCCAGTACGCTAAGTACATTATATGCCAGTTCGCATTGAAGAGTTCGAAGCGGGGGACCTGCCAGATGATCCAAGCGTTCCCGAGCAGGCACTCGCCTACCTATATGCGAATCGAGACAGGGCGTTCACCCGTTCGGAGATTGCGACCGGAGTCGAGGAAGCTCCGAACACGGTTGGAACCGCGCTCTCCCGGTTGAAGCAGCGTGACCTCGTCCGACACAAAGGGGAATACTGGGCGATAACGGAGGATCTGGATCGAGTAAAGGACGCGTACAGTCTCCACACCGTAACCGAACAACTCGACGATGAGGACGGTGGTATCGACCCGGACGAATGGGACGCGGTCGCTCCGGACGAACCACACCCGAGTGAACGGAACTGATGCAACCGGAGCGAGGAGATGTCGTTCGGATCCGTTCAAACTGGGCGAGGAGCGCCAGCGTCCGTGGTTGATCGTCAACAACAGTTCGCACCCGTTCGGCGACGAGCAGTTCCTCGCGGTCGCTATCTCTACCAAGGAGTACAGCGACTCGATTGCGATGGACTCCAACGTATGGGAAGTCGGTGGTGTTCCGCGCGAGTCTTTCGTCTCCCCGTGGGCAGTCCACTCGCCACGGATCGAAGATCCGGTAGCGTGGCAGGGCCGTGTTACTGAGGAGTTCATCGATGCTGTCATCGATGAAATAGAGACGTATCTCCGGTAGATCCGAAATGTACGCCCGAAACACTACCGGACGAGTTTCTACTAGTAGGCTCGGTGGAAGTCACACAGCCAACATCCGGCGACCGAGCGGTCCGAAGGACCCGGTAGGTCGCCGGTTCACTCGCCGAAGGCGAGGCCAAGGAAGGGGCGAAGTCCCTGACGCAGGCTTTTGGCCGAGCTTTTGCAAGCGAGCAGCGCGGGACGCTCCGCGTCCCGCTGGCCGTACGGGCGACTCGTGGGTCGCCCGTACGACGAAGCGAGCGCTGCAAAAGGTCGAAGTGTACGCCCGGAACACTACCGGACGAGTTTCTACTAGTAGGGTCGGTGGACGTGGAATCGGCCTCGTCGGCGGACAGAACCGCTATTTGTTCACTTCCGAGAGAGCGCGTGAATAGAGGTCGTCGGAAATCCAGAAGCCTGCTTCGCGGAGGGCATCGAGTTCCTGCTCCAAATCTACCGAATCGATTTTCGCTCCGCGGAGTAGAATGCCGATGACGCCGGTAACCTCCAAGTCGTGTCTGCGGGCGACGCGTCGTCCGTCCCGCTCGTCGAGCAAAACGAGGTCGGCCCCGTGTTCGACCGCGTAGCAGATCGCCGCCGTCTCTCCGAGATCGAGTTCGTGGGAGACTTCGACGAACAGGTCCGAGCGCTCTACCTCAACGATGGTTAGGAAATCGTCGTCTCGCAACTCTCGGAGTGCGTCCAGGCCGTCTTCTCCCTCGGTGAGTTCGTCCCAGACGCGGCGCGGGACGGTGACGGCGGAGAACTGCGTTCTGAGAAGGTCGAGCCGGTCGATGAGTGCGAGGTTCAGAAGAGGCGAGGTGTTCGAGACAACAACTCCGCTATTCGGCATACTCGAGATCTTCTTCGAGTTCCCGTTCGCCGTAGTGGCGGGGAATCTCGCGCTCCCCGAGGAGTTTCTGGAACTCCGCTTTCGACATCTCCGCCAGCGAACGCGCCTTCCCGAAGGAGAGAACGTCACGGGCGTACAGCGAGACCGCCAACTCCCGCTTCATCGCGGACGAGCGCTCACCCTCCGGGAGCTGTAGCGCCTCGTACACGTCGTTGTCGATCTCTATCGTCGCCATATCCGAGATACGTGTACGCGATTCTTGAGTGTTTGGCCGCGGATTCCCGACGGACGACGTTCAAAGCAAGTGCTCGAAGCGGTCGAAGTGTACGCCCGGAACACTAACGGCCGGCCTCATCCCGAGGCGGCGTGCCGCGTCGGCCGGGAAACCCTCGTGTCGGGCGGTCCGTCTTTCGGGCGCGGACGGTCCACGGTGTCGCACACCCGGGTTCGCCGTCGTGTCATCGCTCCCGTGACGGGAGAACTCGGACGGGGACTGAGGGTGCGCACCGCACCTTTGATGCCGAGCCTCAAGATCGTTCCGAGGGCGCGAGAAACCGACGCCGCAGGCGGCGCCCGAGCGCCTACACCACGTAGTCGGTCTCGGGAATCTGGACGTAGCGGCCGTTTCTGGCGGCGAACTTCGCGCGCTTGTAGCTCGCGACCAGTCGCGCCGCGCCGAACCCCGCGCGGATGTTCTTCGCCTTCAGGATGCTGTACCCGCCGCCGCTGTCGAGGAGTTTCCGGGCCGTCGCGAACGCCCAATCCCAGTCGTCGGGGTGGTAGTCACGGACGACATCCGCCATTGCGACGTTCCGGAGCACCTCGTCGCCGACCGCGGCCTTCCAGCGGTCGTTGTACGCTGTGAGGTCGCCCGTGGCGGCGAGTTCCCCCGCGATCGCACCCGTCCTGACTGCGGTGTGGTCGCCGCCCTCGTGGAACGCCGAGGTCGACCCCATCGCGCCGCCGACGACCGCGATCCCCGCCGCAGTCGGCGAGTCGATCGGGCGGGTCGAGGAGATGGCGTAGGTCTCGGTTCCGTCGGACTTCCCGCGGTCCTCCACGACCGGGAAGTCCGATTCGACGTCGTACTCGTCGCCGTACTCCTGCTCGAGCAGGCGGCGGATGTACTCGCTGCCCTGGGGCACCCGGTCGTCGTCCGGATTCAAAAGCGGGTAGGCGTCCCGGTCCGAAACGTCGTCGAGACTCAGGCCGATCGGCATCGTGAGGCCGATGCGGGCGACGTTGTCGTCGTTCGGGAAGATCCAGGGGTAGGCGGTGTGACCCGGCATATGCCCCCACCAGAACTTGATCGCACCGGCGACCTCCTCGAAGACCGGGTCGGGGAGGCGGCGGTGCTCCTGGTAGGCGATGTGGTTGGTCTCGCGGGTCGAGAGCCGATCGGTGACGTCGAAGGGGAGATACTCGTCCAACACCCCGGAGGTGACCTGCCGCTGTGGCCCGTCGGCGAGGATCAGAACCTCGGCGCCGACCTGCTCGCCGCTTGCGAGTTCGAGGCGGTGTCGGGGGCCCTCCGACCGATCGAGATCCGTCTCGACGTTGCGGACCGACGCGCCGGTGCGGTACGTCGCCCCGACCTCGACGGCGCGGTCCCGGAGGAAGTCGTCGAACCGCGCCCGCTGCATACAGAACCCGAAGTGATCGTACGAGGAACTGATGCCGGTCGACCGCATCGTGAGCGACTCGTTCGGTCCGATGAACTCCGCGCGGTCGAGTTCACCGAGCACGACGTCGTCGGGCATCTCGTCGGGGTGAATGTCCATAATGTCGACCCAGTAGTCGAGGATCCCCGCCGCGTCCGTGGAGTCCGGCCCCAGTCGGTCCGGCCGGTCCGCCCGCGGCACCCCCTTCTCCAGGACGACCGCCGACGCGCCGGCCGAGGCGGCGCCGTGTGCGGCCGACGACCCCGCGGGGCCGCCGCCGACGACAGCAACGTCGAATCGCTCCATATGGCTACACCGTCTCCGGGTCGGTATTATACTGTCGGACGGCCACAGGGCACGGTCCCGGCCGGCGCGGCAGGTGAGATCGACCGCAGCGTTCACGCCCAAAGCACGGCCGCATCGAGGCTGGCAGGAGAGGTCGATACCGACGGGCGGGGAAACCACTTTCAGTTTCATACAAAACGAAAAGTAATCAGTATTGGCGACCTATTGTTAGCCCGAGATGGTTGCATCGGACGGCGGGCCACACCGCACCCGACGGGAGTTCCTCGCCGCGGGAACGGCGGCAGCGTTCGGCGGCGTCGCCGGGTGTCTGGGCGGCGGTACCCGCGCGGTCAGCGTGCTGTCGGCCGGGAGCCTCGCGCGGACCTTCGAGGAGCACGTCGGGCCGGCGTTCGAATCGGAGACGGGGATCGAACTCCGGGGGGAGTACCACGGCACCAACGCCCTGATCCGGATGATCGAAGAGCGGACGAAGGTCCCGGACGTGATCGTGAGCGCCGACGCAACCTTGCTACGGGACCGGCTCTACGGATCGGTCACCGACTGGGACGTCGAGTTCGCCGCAAACAGCCTCGGAATCGGATACGACACCCGGACCCGAACGGGCCGCCGCATCGCCGACGGTGACCCGTGGTACGAGGTGGCTCCGGACGCCGACCCCGGCGACGTCGCGATCGCGGATCCCGACCTCGACCCGCTGGGCTACCGGGCGGTGCAGGCCCTCGAGTTGGCCGGGCGGGCCCACGACCGTCCGAATCTGAAGGCGGACCTGCTCGATGCCGTCTACCGCGAGCCCAAGGAGCCACAGCTACTGACGGGCGTCACGACGGGATCGCGGGCGGCCGCGGTCGTCTACCGGAACATGGCCGTCGACCACGGGATCGCGTTCGCCGAGTTCCCCGACGAGTACAACTTCGCGGATCCCGACCTGGCGGACCACTACGCCACGGCCGAATACACCACCGACGATGGGTACACCGCGGTCGGACGGCCGATCCTCTACAACGTCACCGTGTGCGACGGCGCCGACGCGACGGCGGCGGGCCGCCGGCTCGTTGAGTTTCTCGTCGACAACCTCGACCGGCTGACCGCCGCTGGACTCTCCGTTGACGAGCGGTTTCCGCGGACCGTCGGCGACACCCCGGAGGCGATCGACCTGTGACCGTCGCGGACTGGTGGGGTGACTGCGGGTGAGCGGCGACCCTCCCTCGTCGGTGACGCGGCTCCGGCGTCCCGAACTGCTCGTGCCGGCGCTTCTCGGCGGGCTGTTGGTGGTGTACGTGCTCGTCCCGTTCGTGGCGTTCCTCTCGCGGACGAGGACCGCCGGGATCGTCGCCGGCCTGTCGGAGCCGGGGGCACGGACCGCGATACGGAACTCGCTTCTCACGGCGCCGGTCTCGACCGCAGTCGCGACGGTGTCGGGCGTGCCCCTGGCGTACGTCCTCGCACGCCGGTCGTTCCCCGGGAAACGGGTAGTCGAGTCACTCGTCGTGTTGCCGCTGGTGCTCCCACCGGTCGTCGGCGGGGCGATGCTGCTGACCGCCGTGGGCCGGTTCACGCCGATCGGAAGCGTCGCGGCGGCGGCGGGGGTACCGCTGACGGGCAGTCTCCTCGGCGTCGTCCTCGCGCAGACGTTCGTGGCCGCCCCGTTCGTCGTCGTCACCGCTCGCGCGGGGTTCGGCGCGATCGACGAGCGCTTAGAGCGGGCGTCGCGGTCGCTGGGGTACGGCCCGCTTGCGACGTTCCGGAACGTCTCGCTCCCCCTCGCCCGTGGGTCGATCCTCGCCGGGGTCGTCCTGACGTTCGCGCGGGCCGTCGGCGAGTTCGGCGCGACGATGATGGTGGCGTACAACCCGCGAACGATGCCAACCCGGATCTGGGTCGACTTCATCACCGGCGGGATCGACGAGATCGTCCCGGTCGCGGTGGCGCTGCTCGTCGTCGCGCTCGGGGTCCTGACCGCGGTCCAGCGGGTCGGGCGCGTCCCGACGGTGGTCGACCAGTGATCCTCGAACTCGACGGAGTCACCCACCGATACGGCGAGGACCTGGCAGTCGAGAACGTCTCCCTCGGCGTCGAATCGGGGACGCTCGTCGGCGTGCTGGGCCCGAGCGGGTGCGGCAAGACCACGCTGGTCCGGGCGATCGCGGGCCACCTCCGTCCGACGGCCGGGCGCGTCCGCCTCCGCGGCGTGGACGTCACCGACGACCCGCCGGAGTCACGCCGCATCGGCCTGGTGTTTCAGGAACCGACGCTGTATCCGCATATGAGCGTCGCGGAGAACGTCGCCTACGGCGTGGCGGCACGCGAGGCCGACCCGGAGGGTCGGGACGCCGCCGTCGCGGAGCATCTCGAACTGGTGGGCCTCGCCGACCGGGCGGACGCCGCGCCGCGGAGTCTGAGCGGCGGGCAGCGCCGGCGGGTCGAACTCGCCCGGGCGCTCGCGCCGGAGCCGGATCTGCTGGTTCTCGACGAACCCCTGTCGGCGCTCGACCGGTCGCTGCGGACCCGGCTCCGCGAGGAGATCGGCCGGTTACACCGGAAGACCGGGGTGGCGACGCTGTTCGTCACCCACGATCAGACTGACGCGTTGGCGCTCGCCGACCGGCTGGTGGTGATGGCCGAGGGCCGGGTCGCCGCCGCGGGGACGCCCCGGGAACTCTACGAGTCGCCGCCGACGCCGTTCGTCGCCTCCTTTCTGGGCCGCTCGACCACGGTGCGGGGGACGCTCGTCGGCACGTCGCCGCCGCGTGTCGGGGTCGGGGACGGGGAACTCCGCCTCGACGCCGCGGCGACCGAACGGTCCGTCGGCGGGACCGTGACACTCCACGCCCGGCCGCGGACCCTGGGGGTGCGTCCGGTCGGCGACGCCGGGTCGGCTGACGCCGCGGTATCGGACGACGAGTCGGACGCGATGCCGACCCGGTCGCTCCGCGGCGAGGTAACGGGGGTTGCGGATGCGGGTCGGCGGTACGACGTACGCGTCGCGGTCGCTGACGGCGAGGAGGTCGTCGTCGAACGGACGGCCACCCCGCCGTCGGCCGGCGAGGAAGTCGCGGTCGAACTCCCGCCGGGAGCAGTGACGGTGTTCGGCTCTGACTTCGAGGCGTCGGGCGAGTGGGACCCGGACACCGCCCCGGAGCGCCGGAACTGATCAGTCGGCTGCCTCCGCGGGGTCGACGACCGACTCGCCGACCTCGTCGACGCCGACGCGGTCACAACGGTCGTAGAGCGGACACGCCTCCGGGCCGTCGAGACACGCCGGGTTTCGGGCGCTGCAGTACTCGCGGCCGAACTGGATCATCGCGGTGTGGCCGAACCCGCATTTCGTCGCGGGCACGTCCGCCTCCAACCGTGCCCGGACCGCCTCGTGGTCGGCGTCGGCGGGGGCAAGCCCCGTCCGGCGGGCGATCCGGTGGACGTGCGTGTCGACGGGGAAAACGCCCTCACGCCCGCCCGCAAAGAGGAGCACGCAGTCGGCGGTCTTCGGCCCGACCCCGTGGATGTCGAGGAGCGCCTCGCGCACCGTCTCGGGGTCGTCCTCGCGGACGAACTCGTCGAACGCCGCGGCACCGCCGTACGTCCCGCGGATCCGTTCGGCGGCGTCGATGATCACCTCCGACTTCCGGTTGTACAGGCCCGCAGAGGAGATCGTCTCCGCGAGTTCTGACTGCTCGGCGTCGGCCAGGGCGTCCACGAGGTCGCCGTCGCCGTACCGCTCCATCAACGCGTCGTGGGCGGGCTGGGACGCCACGTCGCTCGTGTTCTGCGAGAGGATCGTCCGGACCAGACACTCGAAGGCGTCGGTGCCGCCGTAGGTCTTCTGCCAGTACAACTCGCCGAGTCGGTCGACGACCGCCTCCGCGCGGGTCCCCGCGGTCCCGGGCTCGAACGCCGCGGCGACGGCGTCGTCGCCGGCGATGTTCTCCTGCGGCTCCTCGGACATATTCGGGGCTACGGTCGGGTCGCTCAAAAGCCGTCGGGCCGATCGCAACGAGACCTCCGTCGGGGGCGAGGGACCCGGGGTGACGCTACTCCGCGTCCAGCGTGAACGACGGCATCTCCAGAAACGCGGTCTCGTACCCGACGTGCCGGGCGACCTGCGGGGGGACGTCGACGGCGACCTCGACGTCGCTCGCCGGCGTGAGGCCGGGGACGGCGCGTCCGTAGTGGAATCCGAGTTCGGGGTCGATCGCCGCGTCCAGCCGGACCGGACCGCTCCCCTCGACCGACGCCGAGAGCCCCGCTCCGGGGATGACCAGCCCGTTGTACGGCGTCCGTGCCGAGACGGCGAGGTACGGGTCGGGGCCGAAGCGGTCCGCGGTGACGACGCTGCCTAAGAAGACGGCGTCGCCGCTCGTCCCGCGGCCGAGTTGCGACCCCGGAAGCGGGTCGGGCGCAACGCCCGTCGGGACCGCGTCCATCGACATCGGATCGACGGCGCCGGGCTGGAACCGCCGCTCGTCGAGCTGTCGGTAGGGGATCGCCGAGAGGGCGTCCGCGGAGAACTCGAAGGGGATCGTCGCCTCGGCGGCCCCGTCGAACCGCCCCTCGTAGCCGCCGTACCGCGGGATCGAGAGCCCGCCGACGCTCACGGTCACCTCGTAGGTCCCGTCGCCGTCGAGCGGGAAGTTCGCGCCGTAGTGAAACCCCATCCGCTGTGAGAGCATCGGGTAGATGACCTCCTGGCTCACGAGCTCTCCCTGAGTCCGGATCGCGACCGAGAGGCCGGTGTTCGGCAGCACCAGTTCGGTTTCGGGGTCCCACGGAACGGCCATCAGGTGGACCGTATCGTCGTCCGCGATGTCGACCCGACTCGTCCCGTACCCGTCGCCGTCGCGTTCGACCGTCCAAAAGCGGTGGGGGTACGAGTACGTCAGCCCGACGCGGACGTCGCCGAGCGTGGCCGTCCCCACCATCTCCATCCCCTCGACGTGGTCGGGAACGTAGACGCCCTCCGGCGTCGGGCGCGCGAACAGCCCCGAGACGCCGCCGCACCCGGCGAGCGACGTGATCGCGGCGGTCCCGGCGCCGGCGAGGACCTCGCGGCGGTTCATACGTCGGGGTCGGGCCTCGGTCATAAAGGCGGTTCCGATCGCCGGTGAGCGTCCACCGCGTGGCCCGCTCCGGTTCGCCTTACCCCCCCGTGGCGCCATCGGAGAGAGGAGCGTCCAGCCTGACGACCCGCCCGTCGGCGTACATCACGAGCGCCTCGTGTGCGCCGTCGCCGTCGACGTCCGCGAGCGTGGCGTGGGTGAAGATCGGGACGTCACGGCCGTCGGTCGACAGGACCGCACCGTTCGAGGGGTCGACCAGGGTGACGCTCCCGTCGTTGCCGGCCGCGAGGAGCTCCGGATCCCCGTCGCCGTCGAGGTCACCCAGGTTCGGCGGCGGCATCATCTGGACGCGCTCGGTGACGATCTCGGTCTCCCACTCGGTGTCCCCGGACGCGGCGTCGAGCGCCCGGAGGGTTCCGTCCCGGCTCGTCGCGTACACCTCCGGATCCCCGTCGTCGTCGCCGTCGTCGAACGCGTGGACCGCGCCGAAGGCGCCGATGTTCCGCCGCCACTCGACCCGCCCGGACGCCCCGTTGACCGCGACGACGTCGCCGTCGACCGTCGCGAGGACGGCTTCGAGGGGTCCGTCGCCGTCGGCTTGGCCGTGTGTCCCCCACGTGATCGAGTCGCCCGCTGCGACCGTCCGATTCCACTCGACGGAGCCGTCGCCGGCGAAGAGCGTGGCGTCACCCTCGCGACCGGCAACGAGGAGTTCGGGGTCGCCGTCGGCGTCGAAGTCATCGACGACGGGCTGTGCCCACACGTACTCGTCGAGCGCGGCACGCCAAAGCACCGTCCCGTCGGCACCGAACACGAACACGGTCCCGGTGACGTCGACCGCCACCGTCTCGGAACCGGGCGCCGCCGACAGGTCGGCCACCACTGGCTTGGTGTAGCCGTAATCGGAGAGCCGGTAACGCGACGTGACAGCGCCGGAGCCGGCGTCGAACGTCGTCACCTCCCGTTCGGTCGTCGCCGCGAGCACCTCGGCGGCCCCGTCGCCGTCGACATCGGAAACGGTCGGGTCGGCGACCGAGTGGATGGTGCAGTTCGCCGCCGGGATCTCGTAGTCCCAGATCGGAGTGCCGTTCCCGGCATCCAGCGCGACGAGGGCGCACTCGCCGGTCCCGCCCGTCCCGCTGATCGGGGCGTAGACGCGACCGCCGGCGACCGCGACGGCGTGGTGGTTCGCGGCGATCCCGGTCCCGGTGTCGCTCGTCCACGTCGCCGCGAGCGGCGCGCCGCCCCCGGAGCCGCCGGCGAGACCGAACGCGACGACGCCTCCGAGGAGGAGGGCGACCGCAACGACCGCGGCGAGCGTCGTCGGCTTCACGCCCGTGACTCGGCGCCGAACCCACCTGAGGGCTCCGGTGTGCCGGCGACACTGTCGTCCGCGCCGAGAACCGCCTCACCCAACGACCGGCAGCGAGATCACCCACAGCGAGACGACGGTGTAGCCGATCATCAGGGCGAGGTGCGGCGCGTGTGAAGCCCGCGCGATCCGGTCGGTGGGGGCGAGCCGGGTGGTGACCGCGTCGGCGGCAACGACGGCGACGACGTGACCGCCGACGATACAGACGACCTGCAGCCCCCAGAACGCCGGAAGCGAGAGCCACCACAGGGGATCGACGGCGTCGAGCCCGAGGAGCCGCGGGAGTCGCCCGGCGTTCGTCAGGACGTACGCTGCGTTGTGGGCGACCTCGTACCCCGCGAGGATCGGCGCCAGGGTCGGCGCGAGCAGCAGCGCCACGGCGTCGGAGACACCGTCGGGCTCCGGACGGGCGTCACGGCCGGCTGTCGCGCGCGGCGGCTCCGACCGGAGGAGCCACACGATGAGGGCGGCGATGCCGGAGAACGCCGCGAGGAACGCGGCGAGCCCAACGACATAGAGCAGGAGACTCGCCGTGGCGTCGGCCGGCAGTGCGTCCCGGACGGCGAAGTAGATCCCGCGGTACGCGGGCGACTCCGCGAACCCGTCGAAGGTGACGGTGTAGATCGCCGCGACGACGAACGCCGCGGTCGCCCGGTCGTCGACGGCGCGCGTACACCCGTCCCACGGGTAGCGAACGGTGAACACGGCGGCCCCGTCGTCGCGACGGACCGACACCGGTGCCACACGCCCCAGGAGTCCGTACAGTACCGACAACGCGTCGGCGCGATCGAACCACGATCGACCGAAGACGAGTCCGCCGGCGAAAAGCAGGAGGGCGTACCCCGCCACGACTGCAGCGGTAGCCGCCGGGCGTTGCGGAACCCGAGTGAGGTTCTCGATCACGCCGACGAGGGCGAGGAACCCTACGAACGCGGGCCACCGCCCGAGCCACGCCGGATACCTCCGGGCGGCGATCTCGGATCCTTCCAGGCGGCAGACGGCGTCGTAGGCCGTCCGCCACGGCGAGAGGACGCGCCACGGCGAGCCCGCGAGGACCGCGACGATCCCGACGCCCTTCAGCCAGACTGACCACGTAAAGATGGTCGCGAAGTTCCCGGTCGGGGTCCGCGGGCCGACGATCCCGTAGAACAGAACGGTGACGAACGCGAGGAGGAAGCCGACGCGCCCGGCGACCCGGGTCGCCGAGGCGACGCCCGGCGGGAGCGAGCCGATCCGGGCCCCGGGAGCGGGCGTCGCGTCGAGAAACGCGGCGAGCGCCGCGCTCACAGCCACCGTGAGGCCCGCGCCGAGGTACACCAGCCAAAGCGGTACCGGCGCGTCGAAGCGAGTGACGATGCCGTGGGCGGACGCGGAGCCGACCGCCGCCACGAGGAGCGTGCAGGTCGCCGCGAGGCGGACGGCGGCCCGGCGCGGGAGACGGCCAACCATTACTCGGAGGTACGCTGCCGCGTACAAAACGGGCGCGGAGCGGATCCCCGAACGGAGCACGCGGCGTGATCGTTCGCCACGGAGTCACACTCGTCCGGCACTTCGGTCACAGGTACCGGACCGTCCACCCCCGCGTACGACCCGCCGGGCACCAGACGGTGTGAAAAGGGAGCGTGAGCGGGGCCGAACCCGGTCACTCCAGCCGTTCGGCGGCGTCGCGATCGACGAGCGGTCCGGCGTTCGTCGCCGGCAGGCGGACCACGTCCTCGCGTTCGAGGTCGTACTCCCGCTCGTCGACGCCGTAGATCTTCCCGACGTCCGCCGTGATTCTGAGCGTGACGCGGTCGTCGTGGGGGGCGTCCCGCCCGTTCGTGGCTCCGTCCTGCCCCGCGTCGCCGGAGTCGCGCGACGGCGGGCCCCCGGCGGGGACCACGGTCGCGTCGCCGCCGTCGGTCTCCGCGCCGTCGACGACCGGGACGTCGCGCTCCCGATCCGCCGGGGTCGCCCCGTCGACGGCTTCCGGCGTGGCCGGATCGGGGTCGCTGCCGGTCCGCGACGTCGACGCCGACTCCGCGCCCGCGTCGGTTCCCGACTCCCCGGCGTCGTCGCCGCCCATCGCGGCCGCCAGCACGTCGTCCGGCGCCGGCGGCCCCGCGGACGGTCCGCGTTCGGGGGGATCGCCGCCCGCGTCGGCGGGGTCGGACTCCGTGGGAGCCGGCGTCGCCGCGTCGCCGCCCTCGGAAGTTGCTGTCCCGTCGGCGCCGGTGGCGGGTTCCGGGGCCGACGCGTCCACGTCGATGTCGACGCCGCTTTCATCGCCGCCCTCGCCCGCGAGGGTGTCGAGGACGGTCCGGCGGTTCTGCTTGATCCGGTCGACCAGGTCGTCGAACAGCGCGCGTTCCTCGACGGTGAGCCCGCTTTTGTCCGCACTCATATCTGCGGCCGCGAAGGACGCGAGCTTCACCACCTTGCCGACGCGGCGCTCGTAGATCGCCTCGACGACGTCTTCTGCAGTACTGATCTCGTCGGAGAGCTGTCCGACTTCGGGATCCCCGAAGGGATCGTCGGCGGCCTCGGCGGCGCGTCGGCGTTCGGCCTTGCGTTCCGCGATGTAGGCGGCGACGTCCTCGTAGAAGGAGTCACGGAGGTGCTGGAGGCTGTCCTTCTGGCGCTCGGTCCGTCGGACGCTCCGTAACTCGTCTAAATCCATTCGGTGATCACTCCGTGCGTTTCTCGGCGCGACCTCTGGTCATCAGGAAGACGCCGAGACACTCCTCGATCGGTTGCTCTCCCTCCTGGATACTAAACGTGTCGCCGTCGAAGGTGACTTCCCCGGGGTCGGTGACGGTGATCCGGATGTCGCGGCCGCGGAACCGGTCCGGAACCGCGTCCTCGAGCGGCCGGAACCCGTCGATCTCGGACCGCGAGAGCGGCGTCACCACCAGCCCGGAGCCGCCGTGGAGGCTCCCCGGAAGCCGGATGAGCCGTTTGGTGTCGGTGGTCACCGGCTCGTCGATCGGCGCGGTCTCCTCGGCGACCGTCTCCTCGGCGAGCGCGTCGACGAGGATCCGCGTGCCCGGGCCGCCGGCTTCGACGTTGCCCGCGCGGATGGCGTCGAAGTTGTGTTGGAGTTGCCCGAGGATGGTTTCGGCGCGGCCCTCGCCGATCCCGTCGAGTTCCTGGAGCCGTTCGAGCGCCGCCGCTTCCTCCGTCTCCCGGAGGGTTTCGGCGAGGTCGACGAGCCGGGCGTGGACCCGCGCGCCCCACCCGCCGCGCCGGCGGAGCACCCGTCGGGTGGTGCCCTGGACGGATTCGGTCCCGATCAGCCCCTCGCGGTCCAGATCGATCGCGCGGACGTAGTCGACGATCTCCCGCCGCGCCTCGCTGTCGAGGTCGCGGATCTCGGGGTCGCGGACGTGAACGTGGTACCCTCGGCCGCCGGAGAACACCACCTGCGTCTCCTCGAACCCGAAGTCGTCGTCGAGAAACGACAGCAGGTTCCGGAGTTCGTCCTTGCACGCCGCCAACATCCCGGCGTAGGCGGTCTCCGCGGGATCGACACCCGGGAGGTGGTCGGCGTCGAGGTCGAACACCAGGTCCGCCGACTGCCACCCCTTCTCGTCCATCTCCCCGGCGCCGGGGTCGGCGAAGCGCGCCGACGAGAAGTAGACGTGGCGGGGCGCAGTCCGGTGGAGGAAGTCGTCGAGGTCGCCGAGGTCGAGCAGCGACTGGTGGCGGACCATCGTGGTCGACCCCGCGCTCCAGGGGATGTGGCCCCACTCGCGGCGGTCGGCCGCGGGCGGGAGGGAGACGCCGTTGCGGCGGTAGTAGTCGCCGAACCGCCCCTCCAAATAGGCTCGCGTGCGGGCCTCCATCAGTCCGCGTCGATAACGGGGGGCGGCCTAAAGCCGTTGTGTCTCACGGGTCGGGGGAGGTCTGCGGTCAGTCCTGGGCCCGCGAGTCGAAGCTGTCGCGGTCCGGGACCCCGTCGCGCCCGAGGAGGATCTCCTGGGCCTCGACGTCCTCCAACGACGCGACGAGGCCGCCGACCTCGAGGACGCCGTCGTCGGTTTCGAGACGGAGCGACGCCACCTCCTCGGTCTCCTCGAACGTCGTCGTCTCGACTTCCCCTTCGACGAGTACCGGGTCGCCGCTCTCGACGTCGCGGCCGGTGATGGAGGCGTAGAACGGCCCGTCGAGTTCCCGGACGTCCTTCACCGCGCGGCGGATCGAGGCGTACCGCCGGGGGAAGGGTCGGCGCTTGCCGTCGGTCGAGAGCGTCTCGGCGGTCGACCACAGAACGGTCCCGAAGAAGCCCGACACCAGAAAGCCAAGCGCCGACCGGTTGAAGATCACGCCGTACCGCTCCCGGTCGTCCCGCAGCGCGTCCTGGGTCGCATAGATCGAGTAGTTGCCGTCTGCGACCGCCAGAACTGGAGTGGTGATCCCGCGGCGGGCCCGGGCGATCGTCGACACCTCGCCGTAGTCGAACTCCGCGGGGTCCGGCGCACGCGAGGCGGGCGTCACCAGCAGATCGATGCTCACGCCGTCGTCGATCGCGGCCGCCAGGTCCTCCCGGAACCGACGGAGCAGATCGGGCGTCAGCGAGAGCACGAGCTCGAACTCCGCGCCGTCGATGATCTCCTCGACGTACCGGAGGATCGTCGACCGCGACTTCACCAGCGAGACCGCCTCCGTCTCCCTGGCCGGGGCGGTGTAGCGCGCTTCGAGTTCGTCGACGAGGTCGTCGAGCGACTGTCTGACCCCGCCGAGGGCGTCCTCCGGGGCGACCGCGACGATCTTCATCGGCCGCGACTCCCGGAGTTCGACCAGCCCCCGATCCGAGAGGCTCCGGACCGTGTCGTACACCCGCGGCTGCGGGATCTCGGTCCGATCCGCGATCTCGGAGGCGGTGAGTTCCCCGTGCTCTAAGACCGCCAGATACGCCTCGATCTCGTACTCGCCGAGGTTGAACCGCTCGCCGACCCGTTCGAGAGTCGACCTGAGGTCGTCGGTCATACAGGGAGCTCCACGCCCACCCACTTACTATTTACCGTGTTCCGAGTAGCACCCGGTTACGAAATTACATATACATCCGGTCGTCGGGAGAGAACTCCCGCTTTGCGAGCCGATCGGCGAATCCGGTGTAGTACTGCTCGAACTCGGCGGCGAACGCCCCCGAAGACGCGGGGTCGATGCCGAAGTCGTAGACCCCGGCGACGGTCTCGACCGGCCGGATCGCGGTCCCGATGTCGGGGGGCCTGGGCGTGAACCGGTGTGATGTACGCGCAGACGTCGAGCGGCGAGTCGACGCCGGCGGGAGCCGTCCGTCGCGACGTAGGAGGTGCGGTGTTCGTCCGGGCCGTAGGGGAAAGGACGCTCGGGAGCGCGACCACCTCCGGGAGGTCGCCGGACTCCGCCCACGCCCCGGTCGCATCGGGGAGCGGCAGCGACGCCATCCGTGGGACGAACAGTTCGGCCACGGGACCGTCACGTTGAGGTCCGACCGCGGGAACAGCCGGGTACGTCGGCGCGGCCGGGAGGCCCTCGACGACGCGTCCGGTCCCCGTCAGTTCCGGGTGATCGACACGGTAGTCGACGGCGGCCAGGCCAGGAGTCCGAACGCGGAGAACCCCGCCAGCAGCGTGTTGCTCGGGGGAGTCTCGGGACGACCTCGAAAACGGAGCAGCGTCGGAGACGGGTGCCATACCGGGTGCAGGGTCGCTCGGGTCGTACGTTTCGGGCGATCGCCGGCCGGCCGGACGGCTTCCGCTCGCGAACGACCCTTTTTGTGTGCCCTCCGCGTGGTCGGCGGTATGTGGCTGGGCACACCGCCCGCTGTGGCGTCGGTCGCCGCCGTCCAGGGTGGGTTGGTCGCGGTCGTGCCGGAGTGGGCCAAGTTTCCGGGGTGGAAGTGGGTCGCGGCGGCGCTCGTGATCGTTGCTGGAGTCCTGCTCTCGCGGTACGTCGTCCGGCTGGCCGGCCGGCCGATCGCACGGCGGTTCCGTCGGCAGAGCGTCGCACAGATGGTCCTCCGGCTCGTCCGGGGGAGCATCATCGCGGTCACCCTCGTTGCCGCCGCGTCCATCCTGGGGTTCGAGCTGGGCAACGTCGTGCTGTCGGTCACGGTCTTCTCGGCGGTCCTGGGGATCGTCCTCGCGCCGATCGTCGGCAGCGCGATCAACGGGCTGTTCATCCTCGCGGACGAGCCCTACGAGATCGGCGACATGATCGAACTGCAGGACGGCCGCCGTGGGTTCGTCGACGAGATCACGATCCGGTACACCAAGCTGTTCACCCTCCAAAACACCTTTCTGGTGGTCCCCAACTCCACGATGCGGGAGCAGCTTGTGACCAACTACTCCGCGGAGGACGAACGCGTGCGACTGAAGCTCGACGTGCTGGTGACCTACGAATCCGACACGGAACGGGCACGGACGCTAATGCGGCAGGCCGCAAGGGAGGACGACGCGGTGGTCCGCGGCGGCCCCGACATCCGGATCGGGAGCGCGCGATACCCCGCCCGCCCGACGGTGTTGCGGGCGTCGTTCGCCGACGACGGGGTCCTGCTCAGGCTCCGATACTGGGTCACGAAGCCCTACCGGATCCCGACGGTCGAATCGCGGATCCGGGATCGGATCTGGGACTCCTTCCGATCCGACGAGGCGGACATCAGGTTCGCGTACCCCCACCGGCACCTGGTGTTCGACGACACCAGCGGCACGCTCGACGCCAGCGTCGACGCCGACAGGGGAGCGGCAGAAGGGCGGCCGGCCGCGCCGCGCCGACAGCGCTCGGCGGACGGGCAGCACCCCGGCGACGGGGAGTGATCCGGCAGTCCCCGCGTCGGCGGCGGGACTGTGCCCTACACCGTCGCCCGGGTTCCGTCGGCGCGGACGGTGATCACGGTGCAGTCGAGCTTCTCCCGGAGATACGACTCGATGTCCGGATCGTCGAGGATCCGGCGGAGCATCCGCCGCCACCGCCCCGCCTGTTTCGATCCGAGGACGACCACGTCGGCCTCGTCGGCCGCCACCTCCTCTAAGATCGTCTCCTCGACGAGGAACCCGCGACGGACGACGTACCGGACGCGATCCAGCGATCCGAACGCCGCCTCGACCGACCGCCGGAGCTTCGCCCGGGTGACGCCGTGGTTCTCCTGATAGAGGTCCACGTGGAGGATCGTCAGCTCGGCGTTCCGCTCCTCGGCGATCCTGATGGCCTCCGAGAGCGTCGCTTTCGAGTGTTTCGTCAGCGGATACCGAACGGGGACCACCACGCGGACCATTACCGACCACAACGCGCTCACACAACCTGAACGTTTCTACTCCGGTCCGGGGGTCGAAACCGCCGTCCTGCCGGGCCGAGGTCACGATGCCGGGGCTCGGCAGGCACCCTACCCCCGGCGTAGGGGCCGCCTACGGGGTCCGGTCTGTCGCGTCCGCAACCCGCCGGATTCGCCCCTCGATCTCGGGGTCGATGCCGACGGTCCGTGCGTACTCGGCGAGTACCTCGAACTGGAGGGCTCTCTCCCCGGTTCGGTGCTGCTCCCGAAGCGTCGGGAACTCGTGGTCGGTGGACAGGACGTACGCGGAGGTGGCGATGGTGTACGTCGCCGCCGGGTCGATCGGGTCGCCGTCGACCCGGACCTCCCGTAGCCGGCGGGCCGCGGCGTCCCACGTGAGTCGAACGCCCGAGACGTGACCGTGCCACCTGTCGGGCGCTCCGGACTCGACCACCGCCGCCGACGACTCCCGCAGGATCGACCGGAGTTCCGCGCCCGTCACCGTCGCCTCGACGACCCGTTCCTGGAACGGGACCACGCTCACCAGGTCCGCGACGGTCACCGCGCCGGCGAGCGGCGGCCCCGCGCGGATCCCGCCGCTGTTCTGGAGCCCCACGTCCGCGCCCGTCGCCCACCGGTAGGCGTCGGCGACGAGGTTCCCGACTCGGGTTTCGCCCCCGAACACCGCGGCGTCGTGCCGCTCGACGGGGTCGGAAACGGTGCCGACCACCTCGTCGAGCCCCGCGGCGTCGACCCGGCCGCGGAGTGCACTCGCCACGTCGTCGGCGACGGGCGCCCCGGCGGTTTCGTGACGGTCGACGCCGATCGACCCCGTCGCGTCGAACCGCACCTCGACCACCGCGTGGCCGTTCGCGCCGGGGCGGAGGAGCCGCGTCCCCGCGACCCGGTCGTCCCGCTCGGAGTGGCGGTGGCCCCCGAGGATCAGGTCGATGTCGACCCGCCGTGCGAGGTCGTCGTCGCCGTCGCCGAGGTGCGACAGCGCCACGATCCGGTCGACTCCCTGTGTCCGGAGTTCCGGGACCGCGCGCTCGGCTGCCTCGTAGGGGTCGGTGAACTGCAGGTCCCGGGCCATCGGGTTCAACGACGGGGTCGCGGGGTCCGTGACGCCGAAGACGCCGATCCGGACGCCGTCTACCGTCTCGACGGTCCACGGGACGGTCTCCTCGGCCGCGAACCGCTCGCCGTCGGGGTCGTACACGTTTGCTGTGATCCAGGTCTGTGGGGCCGCACGGACCAGCGACCGCGTCGCCTCCGGCCCGAAGTCGAAGTCGTGGTTACCGAAGGTTTCGAAGTCCGGCCCGACGGCGTCGAAGAGATCGAGCGCCTGCCGGCCCTCCTCGATCAGCGCGAGCACGCCGGGAGCGGTGTTGTCGCCCGTCCCGCAGACGAGCGCGTCCGGGCCGTCGAGCCGGCGGATCGTCCCCGCCAGCCGGCCGGCCCGGGTGGGGTCGTCGTAGACGTTCTCGGCGTCCGAGTAGTGGAGGAGCCGCGGCATTCGATCGGAGTGGGCGCGGCGCGGAAAAGAAGTCGTCGGCGTCGCCGGTCGGGACCGGCCGTCGGTTTACTCGCCGTCGTGGAGCTCGAAGGCGACCGTGACCTCGGCTTGGTACTCGCGGTCCTCGACCGACGCGATCTCGACGCCCAACTCGTCGACCTCGACCCAGCAGACGTTGTCGAGGGTGTCGTTCGCGCGGTCGATCGCGTCGTCGGCGGCGTCGTCGAAACTCTCCTCGCTCCGGCCGATGAGTGTGACTTTCTTGAAGACCATCTACGAGTCAGCACCCACGTTAGTCGGTAACGCCCGTTTCGTGTCCTCTCCCTCGTCAGATCTACTGTTACCATATGACATGGCGGATCGGAGTTGGAGCCACAGTCACCTAAATGTGGACCCGTCGACAGGGGACACCACCGCCGACGGTGCCCGGGGGTCGTCGCCGGGCGCCAGCGTCGTGATCCGTCTGACGCAGTCGCCCGCGGCGTTCATATATCCCCCCAATATCGTGGCACGTCCTCACCCGAGACGTCGCCCAACCGTAGCACGATGCCGGAGATCGAATATCTCGACTACGAAGCGGTCGTCGAGCGGGACTGGGCGGTGGACGACGAGGACCTGTTCGAGAAGGCCGCGGCCGCCGACCTCGAACCGCCGGAGTACGGCTCCTTCGAGGCGAACGAGGCGGAGTACATCCTCGAAGCGGCCGAGGCTCGCGGACACGAGTGGCCGTTCTCGTGCCGGGCGGGCGCCTGCGCGAACTGTGCGGGGATCGTCCACGACGGCGCAGTCGAGATGGATATGCAACAGATACTCAGCGACGAGGAGGTCGCCGACCAGGGGATCCGGCTCACCTGCGTGAGTCGGCCCGCAAGCGACGAGGTCAAACTCGTATACAACGTGAAGCACCTCGACTCGTTACAGGACCGAGTGATCGGCTGACCGGCCCGCAACGCCGAGGGTGCCGCTCGGTCATACCTTCGTCAGATCCGTCCCGTATACGAGATGCGAGTGAGCTACCCCCGGCGTGTTCCTCGCGGGCGGCACCGCGTCGTCGGAGGTGACCCGCCGGAAGCGACGGCCCCGGACCGTCGGGTTCCGGTCCGGTTCTGCACGAGCGCCGGCCGAGCACCGGCGGGGGACGAACCGACGGCTGCCGCTACGGGATCCGCACGTCGTGTTCCAGGGTACCGACGCCCTCGACCTCGACGGCGACGTGGTCGCCGTCGGAGAGCGGGCCGACGCCGCTGGGGGTGCCCGTCGAGACCACGTCGCCCGGTTCCAGGGTGAGGTACGTGGTGATCTCCGCGATCAGTTCCGGGACGGAGAAGATGAAGAAGTCCCGCGAGGAGGACTGTTCGACGGTGCCGTTGATCCGGAGTTCCACAGCGGCGTCGGCCGGCACCTCGGCGGGCGGCGCGATCGCCGGCCCGATCGGGGCGGCGTTGTCGAACGCCTTCCCGCGGACCCAGTTCTGTTCGGCCCGCTGGTCGTCGCGGTTCGAGAGGTCGTTCAGGCAGGTGAACCCCGCGACGTAGTCCATCGCCGCGTCGGCGTCGACGTTGCGGGCGGGCTCGCCGATCACGGCCGCGATCTCGGCCTCGTAGTCGATCCGCTCCTTGCCCGCGGGCAACGTGACGGTGTCGCCGTGACCCGAGAGCGTGTTCGGCGGCTTCAGAAAGAGCAGCGGCCGGTCGGGAACCTCGTTGCCGAACTCCTCGGCGTGTTCGGCGTAGTTGCGCCCGATGCAGACGATCTTGGTCGGCTCACACGGCGGCAACACGTCGACCGCGTCGAGGTCGTAGGTCTCGTCGCCGAAGGAGACGGCGTCGCCGTGCCACTCGCCCGTGCGGACCGATCCCGCCGGATCCCTGAATCTGGCCGTTCGCATACCGACGGCGTTGTCGGCTCGGGGCTTCGGTCTTTCCATCCGTCTCGGGGGATCGCATCACGACGACCGCCGGACGCCGCCGGGGACACGCTTTATTGTCGTTCCGGCAGAAGCTAGGGGTGACGTATGACGATGGAACTCACCTGGCACGGCCACTCGACGTGGCACGTCGACGTCGACGGCACAACCTTCCTGATCGACCCCTTCTTCGACAACCCCAAGACCGACCTCGCGGCCGCGGACGTGGAGACGCCCGACTACCTCCTCCTGACCCACGGCCACGCCGACCACATCGCCGACGCGGGGGCGTTCGCCGACGCGACGGCGGTCGGCGTCCCGGAGCTGACCGGCTACCTCGAATCGGAGGTCGGGTTCGAGGACACCATCGGGATGAACATCGGCGGTACCGTCGAGTGCGGCGACGCGTTCGTGACGATGCACCGCGCCGACCACACCAACGGGCTCAACACGGGCTATGAGACCAGCCTGGGCGTGCCGGTCGGGTTCCTCCTCAGCGACACGAAGCCGACCCAGGAGTCCGACGCCAACGCCACCACGTTCTATCACGCCGGCGACACCGGGCTGATGTCGGAGATGAAGGACGTGATCGGGGCGTATCTGGAACCCGACGCCGCCGCCCTCCCCGTCGGCGACCACTTCACGATGGGGCCGGTACAGGCCGCCATCGCGACCGACTGGCTGGACGTCGACCACGCGTTCCCGATGCATTACGACTCCTTCCCGCCGATCGAGATCGACACCGACGACTTCGTCCGCGAGGTGAAAGCCACCGGGTCCGACGCCGAAGTCCACGTCCTCGACGGCGAGGAGTCCGTCACCCTGGAGTGATGTCGGCCGTCCGGGGCCCGATTCCGGCCGTCTCCCTCGACCCGGCCGGTGCCGGGACGCCCCGGAACACCGACGAACCACGTCATAGGTACTTTTAGGACGCGTCGGCGCCTCAATCAAGGAGGAATGAGTGACATTCGGACGTCCACTGTCAGCGACGAGGGGTTCGCCAGTTCCAGCCAGGTCGGGGAGTTCGAGCTCGGGATCGACGCCACCGGGGAGACCGGACCGGATCCCAACGCCGTCTTAGTGGCGGACTACGCCGCGTGTTTCCTCCCGGCCTTCCGGGTCGGCGCCCAACAGCGCGACCACGACGACCTCGGGAAGGTACAGATCGACGCGGACGCCGACCTCGATGACGACGACGACCTCGAAGCGATCCGGTTCGACATCCACGTCGAGGCGGACCTCGACGGCGGGACCCTCGCCGAGATCGTCGAGCGCGCGGAGGACATCTGCCACGTCCACTCGGCGCTCCGGCCGGAGCTCCGCGCAGAGATAGCGACCCACGGCGACGCGTTCTGACGGAGGTGAGGCGCTCCTCGCGAGTATCGCCGGCTAGCTACGGGCGTACGCCCGGAAACTCATCGCCTGGCCGTCCGCGATGACGATGTCCCGGCCTTCGGGGTCGGGGACGGATCGTTCCTCGACCGCGTCGTGCGAGAGGTACGGGTCGGCCGGTTCGGGCGCGTCCTCGGAGTAGACGTACGGACTGTTCGGTTGGTGGTCCATACGCGAGCGAACGCGCCGATCGCATATAACTCTTTGTCAGACGGTACCACACACCAGGGATCGACCCGCCGGTAGCCGCACCGAGGCGGGTCGATCAGAACGGGACCGACGAGTCAGTCGTCGGCCGCGGCGGGTTCCTGGGTCTCGCTTTCGGCGTCGAGCAGGTCGATGAACGCCGCAAGCCACTCGGGGTGGTCCGGCCACGCCTGGCCGGTCACGAGGTTCCCGTCGACGGTGACCCCGTCGACCCACGAACAGCCGGCGGCTTCGACCTCCGGCCGCACGGCGGGATAGGCGGTCATCTCGTAGCCGTCCAGGACGCCCGCGGCCGCGAGAATCTGCGGCCCGTGACACAGCGCCGCGACCGGCTTTTCGGCCTCGAAGAAGTGGCGGACGGTGTCGAGGACCGCGTCGTAGGTCCGGAGGTACTCCGGGGCGCGGCCGCCGGGGACCACGAGGGCGTCGTAGTCCGCGGGGTCGACCGCGTCGAAGGTGGTGTTCACCTCGAAGTCGTGGCCGCGTTCCTCCAGGTAGGTCTGGTCGCCCCTGAAGTCGTGGATCGCGGTCTTGACAGTCTCGCCCGCCTCCTTCTCGGGACATACCGTGTCGACGTCGTGGCCGACGGCCTCGAGCGTCTGGTACGGGACCATCAGTTCGTAGTCTTCGCCGAAGTCGCCGACGATCATCAGGATCTGTTGGCTCATTGTCGTGCCTCGTCGGTAGTTCGTCGCCCGAGTCTATAACGATTGTGCACGCCCCGGTCAGTCACAAAGGAGCGACTCCAAGGCCGCAAGCGAGTCGAGGACGTGGTCCGGCCGGATCGGCGAGCCGTCGAGGGCGGCGTCGTCGGTCACGCCGGTCCGGACGAGCGCGGTCCGCATCCCCGAGCCCTCCGCTAAGGCGATGTCGGTGTCGAGGCGGTCGCCCACGACGAGCACCTCCTCGGGGCGGAGCCCGAGCCGTTCCAACGCCATATCCCGCGTGGTTCGGCTGGGTTTGCCCAGGATCGCCGCCGGGTCACGGCCGACGACGTTCGCGATCGCGTCGATCACGGCGCCGGAACCCGGAACGTTCCCCTCCGGCGCCGGGATGACGACGTCCGGGTCCGTCCCGAGGAAGGTGACGTCGGGGTCGTCCAGCAACCGGAGACACCGGCGGAGCGTCCGGTAGTGGAACTCCCGGTCGATCGACGCCACGAGGACGTCCGGGCGGGGGGTCGGCTCGGCTCCGGGCTCGGAGCCGACAATCCTGACGGTGAGGCCCTCCTGCCGGAGGAGGTCGACGAAGCCGGGTTCGCCAACCACTGCCACGCTCTCGCCGGCGTGGTGCGCCGAGAGATACCGGGCGGAAACGCTGCCGGCCGTGATCACCTCCTCGCTGTCGACGTCGAACCCCGCCCGTCCGAGCCGCCGCTCGTAGTCCGCGGGGGGTTTCGTCGGGTTGTTGGAGACGAACAGTCGCCGGAGTCCCGCGTCGTCGACCGCCGCGAGTCCGGCGGCCGCCCCGGGGAGCGGTTCGTCGCCGCGGACTAACGTTCCGTCGACGTCGAAGATCACGCCGCGAAGGGTCATCACCACCCATAAGGGCAGTGCGGTGTTTAACGTGATGGGCGTCGGGTGCCGGCAGCGAGACCGCAGCGAGTGCCGAGAGCCGCGACCGACACCCGCGTCGTCCCATCGGGCCTCGGCGTCCCGCCCGGGAGGTTCATATGCGATCACGGGACCACCCCCGGTGTGCGGTGACGCTCACCCCGCGCCGGGCAGCGGTAGTCCGGCACGTCGGCGCGGGGACGGCGGGTGCCGGCTGCTCGCTCCATACCCTACCTCCGGGACTACGTCGGGAGTCAACAGCGGGGAGACGACCGGCAGTTCGACCGACTGCGCCGGGGCCGTATCCCAGTTCTGAGACGATAATCCGATCTGATACGGAAAGACGCATATACCACAGGTTCTTGAGTGGGAGTGTGACGAATTCCCAGCTCACACTCGTTCAGATCGACAACTACGGCCCCTGGACGGTGACGCCGAACCCGCGCCGGGAGATGGACCTCCAGACCCTCCAATCGCGGCTCTTTGCGGACCTCGCGCAGTTCGTCGGGAGCCGGGACGGCTACGTCTTCTTCACGCGGTTCGACAATATGGTGGCGATCACCAACGGGCTCGACAGGGCGGACCACGCGCTGCTGCAGGAAACGATCGGCAACCGGTACCCCGTAACGATCAGCCTCGGGACGGGCGTCGACGAGGTGCCGGTCGCGGCGCTGGAGGCGGCGACCGCGGGGCTCCAACAGGCCGGCTCCGCGCAGGACTGCGACCGGCGGGAGGTGCTCGCCGGGAAGTTCCTCTCGGAGGCCGAGCAGGCCGACTCGAACGTCCGGATCGCCCACTTCGACGTCAACGACGCCACCGGGAAGTACACCGACCAGCTCAACGAGTTCGACTCGTTCATCCAGATCGAACAGGGGTACGCGACGCTGATGCGGTACCTCCGTGAGG